>JAGVXP010000008.1 GCA_018303725.1 Candidatus Woesearchaeota archaeon
TAAGAAAGAAGAAGAGCAAAAAATTAGTCCTATCTATTTTAATAACTTTCATTGAACCATAATATATTATTATTTTATCAGAATATATTTTTATTTTATTAAAACCATGATCAAGTAATAAAGTACTATTTTGAACAGTTACATTTTCATATAGTTCGTCTACGCGAAATGTTTCCTCTGATTTTGTTTTATGTTTTATATTTGTCCAAATTTTCAAAGAATCTAGCTCAATTCCAGAATAATTTAATATTTCAATATGCCATTTCCCTTCCTTATCTACAAAAATATTTTTGGATAATTTTAAATATTCTGTTTCATTAATATGTTCTAGTTTATACTCATACTCATATCTTGGAGTAAACGCATAAACATCACTTAAAATTAATATGACCAAAGAAGATACTATAATTAAATATATTTTTAATTTTTTATATATTCTTAATTTGTTTGTATCATAGAAATAAAATATCGCAGTTGGAATGAAAAGGATAAAGAAAAAATAAGTATAATAGACTAATACCTCGTAAATCATAATTAATGCAAACCCGCCCTCACCTATAGGAAATAGATACAATATCCATAGAAGTAGAGGTACTCCATAGAACAAATTTATTAGAAAAACTAAAGTCGGTTTATGGGATAAAGTGATTCTTCTCATAAAATAGAAAGGAACTGAAAGAAAGAACGATGTTTTAAGAATCTTAAAAATTTCAAAGATTGTAAGTTCTGTGTTACGGAATGTAATCAAAAAGAGGATAAAGAATAAAAATGTAAATACTAAGCCACCAACTAAACTTTTTATCCATTTTTCTTTATTAGACAGCTCCTCCTTTTTTTGTTTCAGTATTTTCTTTACCATTTTTACCCTATAATGCTCACATTAACGACTATTTGTTTATTATTGCCTGCAATTGTTGGTGTAAAATTAAAATCAAATGTTTCATTTGTACCAACTATAACAAATTTAGAAGCATTCGTAGGATCATAAGGTGTTAAGGGGCTTCCATCAAAAGTAACATTAACCTGCCCCGTGGCATTTAAAGGTCCGTAATTATGGACAACGACTCTAACATAACCTGATTTTCCTTTTACCATGTTTACATCAGGGATAACTTGGATTGGAATAACATCTAATATTGCTAAATCTACATCACCACATGGGCTTGGTATGATTCCTGTTTTTGTTGTTACGTTCTGCTCGTCTAAACTTGTATCACAATTACCTGCAGAACAGGAATCTGAGGCATAATTCCACCAATTACCATCACCATAATAACCCCTATAGTTAAAATTGCTTCCACCGGCACATAATGCCTGTTTTGGATTGATTACATAATAAGTATCAGAGTCAAAACTCCATCCTTTATTGCTATTAGAATTATCACAATCATAATAAGCCACTACATAAGCATCATTAGACCATATGCTTGTAGTGTTAGCAATGGTGTGGTTTTGGCTTAACCCAGCAGCACAAATATCTCCTTCTGATTCTCCTGTAACACAAACATCGTAAAATGCCCTACCATATCCACTTAAACCTTGGCTATATGTTTGACAATCACCAGGATAAGAATCATAGAAATAACATGCATCAAAATCCTGACCATCACTATCATAATCAAAACATTCTGCATCAAGGTCTGGACCAGGGTCATTATTATAGGCTTTTAAATCTCCATTGACCCAGACAAAACCATCCGTATTAGTGGAACTTTCTTCTGTAAAATCATCATAGGTTACAAGAGAAGAGGAGAGAATAGTTACCATACCTTCTTCTGTAACATTTACCTTGTATTTTATAATATCACCGCCAATGTATTTTTTAATTAAGTATAACCCAATAGGAAAATCAACATCATCAACAGTTCCAGTCCCATTCAGCCAGAATATATAATCTTCATATTCAGTTCCATAATTAGTTATGTTAAATACTTCATAAAAATAGCTTTCATTTTGTAGTGTATAGTTAGCTGTTTTAATACTAGCCTGCACCAAGCCATAGCCATAATAATCATCTTTTCCTATAGCGCCTAAATCCAAGGCATCATTTCTTAGTTTGGCTCTTATTTCAGCATTAGTTAATGAGCTGTTATAAGCCTTGATTAAAGCTGTAACACCTGCAACATGAGGAGCAGCCATTGAAGTTCCTGACAACAAAGAATATTCATTATTTAAGCTGGTAGAATTAATATCAACTCCAGGAGCAACTAACTCTAATTCATAACCATAGGAGCTGAATGCTACTTTATTGTTATCTTTGTCAACAGCGCCAACAGCAATAACATCTGAATACTTGGCAGGATACAATATATCCTCTTCATTGCCAGCAGCAGCCACTAATAAAATCCCATTATTATATGCTCCTTCTAAAACCTCTTTAAAGATTTGGGAATAGCTTTCCATGCCAAAGCTCATAGAAACAATATCAACGTTATTGTCAATCGCCCACTCAACGCCAGCTATTGCATTGCTCAAATCCCCATTACTGCCTTCCATTATCTTAACAGCATACAAATCAACATCAGGAGCAACTCCAACAATACCTTTATTGTTCAATAAGGCAGCTGTAACACCAGCAACAGCTGTTCCATGGCCATTGTTGTCATTAAAGTCAGGGCTGACAAAAGAAACCCCATCTTTAATTTTCAAGTCTTTATGCTTGCTAATTCCTGTGTCTAATACTGCTACCTTAACCTTTTTACCGGTTGTTTTATCCCAAACATCAGGAGCATTTGTTTTTTCTATGTTATAGGGTATATTTTCCCCTAATAGCTTTAAATTTTGGTCTAATTCTAGATATTTTACCTCATTGTTTTCAATCAGTTCTTTAATATCTTTTATTTTTCCCCTAACAGCTGCTCCTTTGAATCTTTTGTATTGTTTTTTTATATTGGTTTTGGATAAAATATTTTCTTTTATATCATTTTCAAAAACAACAATAAAGTCATCTTCCTGTTCGTTATCACTATTCTTAATATAACTATAAGTTTTGTCATCCAGTTTGGTTTTATAGATGTTTAAATCAAATTCCCCTCCTTGTATGGCCCCCATAGAAATATTTACGGTTTTATTTCCAAGCTGGAAAGTTAAAATGCCTAGCTCTTTTTCACCTATGGCAAGGACAAGAGCAGCACCAAGAATAATTATGATAAGAAATAAAACTAAAACATTAATACGGCCCTCTTTTTGCATGATAACCCCCAATAGATAAAATAGAATTTAAAGAAATATATAAATCTTTCTAGGGTTGCACCACAGCTAAAAAAACGGTAATTTTATATATCTCTAACTAGTTCTTTGCATAGGGGAATATGGACAATTTTTGGAAAGGCAAGAATGTATTTGTGACAGGAGCAGATGGTTTTATTGGTAGTTGGGTTGCTAAGTTTTTGGTTGAAAGAAAAGCAAATGTATTCACAATAATCAGGGATTTAAAAAGAGTATGTTCTTTGGATTTATTAGAGCTTAGAGATAAAGTTGAAATAATAAAAGGAGATATAGTTGATTACAGCTGTGTTGAAAGGATAGTAAATGAAAAGGAAATTGATGCAGTATTCCATCTGGCTGCCCAGGCTTTGGTTGGAATTGCAAATAAAAGCCCATTGTCAACCTTTGAATCAAATATTAAGGGAACATGGAATATTTTGGAAGCCTGCAGGGTTAATAAAACAGTAAAAAGGGCTGTTGTTGCCTCTTCTGACAAAGCTTATGGTGTGCAAAAAAAACTGCCTTACACAGAAGAAAGCCCTTTACTAGGGTTGTATCCTTATGACGCTTCTAAGGCATGTGCTGATATATTGGCAAGGAGCTATTTTTCAACATATGGGTTGCCAGTTGCTGTAACAAGAAATGCTAATACATATGGAGGCGGGGATTTAAATTTTTCCAGGATAATACCAGATGCTATATACTCTTTATTGGAAGGAAAACAGCTTATTATAAGAAGCGATGGCACACCAGAGAGGGATTATATGTATGTCAAGGATGCTGCTGATGGCTATTTAACTTTAGCTGAAAATCTTGACAGGAAAGAGGTGCAGGGGCAGGCATTTAACTTTGGAACGGGAAAACCAATCTCTGTTTTAAATTTATTCGACAAGATAGCCGAATTAACGGGCAAAAAAGATATTAAACCAAAGGTTTTAGGCCAGGCAAAGAACGAGATTGACAGGCAGTTTTTAGCAACTGATAAAGTTAAAAAAATGCTTAACTGGCAGCCAAAATATTCTTTAGATGAGGGTTTAAAAGAAACAATTGAATGGTATAAAGCCAATAGCACCAAGATAAGGTAGTTCTTATGAATATTGCTGTTTGTTTGCCAACTAGAAACGAGAAAGACAGCATAGAAATCATGATTAGAAGAATTAAGAAACTTGGCTATAAGCTTTTTATTTCTGATGAAAAGTCAACTGACGGCACAATTGAGACAGCAAAAAAGAACAAAGTAGAGGTTTACCAAAGAGATGGCTCTGGCAAGGGCTATGGAGTTAGGAAAGCATTGGAAGTTGCAAGAAAAAAAGGCTATAAAGTGCTGGTTTTATTAGATTGTGATTGTACTTACCCACCAGAATACATACCTTTAATGTTAAAGTATATACCTAAATATGATATGGTTATAGGAAGGAGAAAGATGAAACATATCAGGTTTTTGCACAGGCTCCCAAACATAATCCATACACAGGCGATAAATATATTGTATGGAGCCGGGTTAAGCGATATAAATTCTGGCATGAGAGCATTCAAAGTTGATAAGATAGGCAATTTAGATGCAGCTGGATTTGATATTGAAGCGCAGCTAACAATAAGGGCCTTGAAGAATAGGTCAAAGATAAAAGAGGTCCCAATCAGCTATGAGCAAAGAAAGGGGGATTCAAAAATAAGGGTAAAGGACGGATTTGTTATACTATGGAGAATAATAAAAGAGAGATTCAGAAGATGAAAATTAAATATGATTTAGAAAAAATTTATTTAATATTAATGTTTTCTATTTTATTGTGGGCTTCTTCTGCTAATTTATGGGAGCACAAATTAAGCCATGATTTCCCATATGGCCTTCTGGCTTCTGACTCATTCCAGCATCAAATCAGAACTGAAAGCATAAAAGATATGGGCAACTACAGATATGAAGCTCCATACATTTCAGCGGGTTTTAAGGATACTATTGGCTTTTATCCGCCGGTGCTTTACCATTTAGGCGTTATTTTCTCTTATCTAAGCGGTCTTGAAACTTATGACAGTGTTTATTTTTTGGTTTTTATATTAACAATTTTTTCAGCTTTGATTGTTTACCTAATAATAAAACAATTCAATAAGCAGGCAGCGATAATAGCTTTGCCTTTGGCAATATTAACTTTCACAGGTGCTGCTTATGTTGGCTTTACATGGGGCTCCTGGCCTGCCATAGCAGCGCAATTCTTCCTTATAGCTTTATTTTGGTCTATAAGCAAGATAGATTTTGAACACAGCTTTATCCTTTTAGGCATATTCCTGTCAGCAGCAGCATTAACACACACCTCAGAAGGGATTTTTGCTGTTTTATTCATCATATTTTACCTGATAATACACTTCATAAAGAAGGAATTGACTGTCAAGAGGATAAAAGATGTCGTGTTTGGCGGGATATTATCTTTTGTGTTGTCTGTTTATTATATAATCATTTTCAAATTTACATGGATGGGGGTCCAACCTTATAAATTTATGATAGAAACAGAATGGGGAACAACCCCACTGTTTAAGCTGACTGATTTTAAGATTGTTTTAGTTATTTTTATAATAATCGGGATTATATTCTCGATTTTAGCATTAAAAAAGAGAGTAGACATGGCCATGATGATGGGGATATTTATGTTTTTGGTGGGGTATGGTAATTTTGTTGGCTTTAATGTGAGGTCATTCCAGATAAGGCTGTTATGGCCAATATATCTTTCTGTTTTTTTTGGTCTTGCTATTTACCAGTTATTAAAGTTTGTAATAAAAAAATGGAGAACAGTTTATTCTATAATTATCGCTGTAATTTTCATTTTAATATTTATAAAGATAGTGCCTGTGCCTTTTATACAGCAATATGAAAAACTTTCTACAGCTGGTTTAATGGATTCTTTCCATTGGGAGGCTTTAACCTGGTTCCCTTCCAACACAGAGGAAGATGCAAAAATATTATTCCTTTACGGGGATATGTATAATCAAAATGCATTGCTAAGGAATATCAAAAGGCCGCCTTATATGGTCAAGACAAATGAATATGTTGCTGCTTTGAATGAAGGTTTAATCAAAAGGAATTATAAAATTGATTTATTGGGCGACCATAAGGGCGTGAATTATGCGTATAGGAAATCATTATTCTCTTACGGCTATTACAAAGAGGAGTATGGCAGTGATTATTTTTATAACAGCGAAAGAGATATATGCTCTTTTGATTACTATGTTTTTGATGCTGCAGCAAGGCAAAATGCATTGGCGCAATATAATTTATTGATATTACAGGAATTGCTAAAAAATGGATGGTTTGAGATAGTCCATAAAGTTAATGATGGTCAATGGGATTTGATAATTATAGCAAAAAACAATAAGCCAGGGGAAAAATGCATGGAAGATGAGGTAAGCACAAAAAATGGATAAAGAGCTAATAGAAAAAATAAAAAAAGAATCAATCAATCTATTGATTTTGCTTGTGATAGCAATAGTTATATTTAAAATAGTTTTTTTCAAAGAAATTTTCTTAGTGATTATAAGAACTGTTTTGGCTTTTTTCTGGATGTTTATAATTCCCGGATTTGCTTTGATGTATTATTGGCATGAAAAACTAAGCTTTTTAGAAAGATTTGCTATTGGTGCTGCTTTAAGCGGGGCTGTGATTGGTTTATCAAGCTATTATTTTGGTTTATTAGGATTAAACATAAAATACCATGGAATTTTATTGCCTTCATTGTCTTTAATAGTCGGTGTTATCATTATCTGGAAAAAAGGAATAAAAAACCCCGACTAAAGTCAGGGTATTTTTAAGCCTCAAACTTGGTAGGTATCTATCGGCTAAAGCCGAGGGATGAACCAAGTTTGAGCAATCAAAAAAATGAGAATATTAATCATTAAATTGGCAGCGATAGGTGATGTGCTTAGAACAACTTCTATAGTTAAAGGTTTAAAGAATAAATATCCTGAAAGTGAAATTCTGTGGGTAACGGCAAAAGAATCCTATGATATCCTAAAGAATAATGAATATATAGACAGGATTATCATTCTGGATAAAGAGGCAAAGAATAAATTAGAAGAGGAATTTGAGCTGGTAATCAGCCTGGATGATGATTTTGAAGCAATAAAGCTGGCATCTTCAATTAAAAAGAAAAAATTAATGGGCGCTTATACAGAAGGCAACGAGATAAAATACACTGATTCATCTGCTGCTTGGTTTGATATGGGCTTATCCTCAAAATTTGGAAAGAAAAGGGCTGATGAATTAAAGAAAGAAAATAAAAAAACATACCAGCAGATAATTTCTGAGATAGTTGGTGTAAAAGAAAGCGAACCGATCCTCACGTTAGAAGAAAGGGAGATAGGATTTGCAAAAGATTTTGCTGAGAGGAAAAGCATAAATGAAAATGATTTAGTTATTGGCTTAAACACATCAGCAGGAAAAAGATGGCAGCTTAAGAAATGGGATATTAAAAAAACAGCAGAACTTGCTAATAAGCTGATTGAGGAGCTAAATGCAAAGGTGATTTTATTTGGCGGTCCAGAGGAGAGGGAAAGGAATGATAAAATAAAAAAACTGGCAAATGGCATTATAGGTGCTGGTTGCGATAATAGCTTACTGGAGTTTGCTTCTTTAATTAATTTATGCTCCATATTAGTAACTTCTGACAGCTTAGCCATGCATATAGGGATTGCATTAAAAAAGAAGGTTATAGCATTATTTGGCCCTACGTCTTCTTCAGAAATTGAACTTTTTGGGAGAGGCAAAAAGATTATTAGTAATTTAGAATGTGTATGCTGTTATAAAAAAACATGCGATAAAAAGCCAAATTGCATGGATATGATAATAGCAGAGCAGGTTTTTAATGCTGTAAAAGAGTTAATCTAAATAATGGTAAATTTTTGTTCCAGTTTTTTCATTAAAATAAGCCAATTTAAATGAGCTGTTTGCTTCTATTTCATTCAGTGTGTTTTCAGGCAATATGCTTAAGCGCTCTAATCTAAAATTTTGATTAACCCAGACATAACTGTTGTTATCAAATTTAAAATTTTTGTCATATTCCTGCCATGGAGCATATGTCTCCCTATTAAGCTGGTAAGTTATGCATTGCCCTTCTGTAATAAATTTAGCATCTTCTTCTGTGTTTTCCACAACCCATCTAAAATCATCTTTATATGCATTCCACTCGTTATTTGTTAGGGTTGTTTTAACAAAGCTGGCAGATATAAACCCCATAACACATAAGATTATCAAGAGAAGGTAAGGCTTAGCTATAATCTTTATGTTGGATATTTTATTAAAGCCAATTGACCATATAACAGCAAAAACAGTAAAAGCAGGCAATAAAAACCTTGGGTAAGCCTTGCCAGGCTCAATTATATGGTAAAAATAGACCAAAAAATAAGACAAAAACCAGACTAAAAGTAATTTTATCTTTTTTGATTTATAGTCTATTTTAAACAAGCCAAGAATAAAAGGAAAGACAAATAATAAGGTAGCTAAAAACCAGCCTATTAATAAAAGTTTTATGAATGGCAGATTAAAGAAAAACAAGTTAGATATTTCTCCATTAGGAACTCCAAAAACACCAAGGTATGTTGTTGTCAGATGGTCTTTTATATAAAAGATGTTTAGTAAACTAGCTGTCCCTTCTAAAGAAGACATCTCCCCTCCTTGTACGCCGCCAATAACACTTGAAAAAAAAGGCCATATTGGGTTTTTTAGATATGTATAATTTCTGATAAACCATGGCAAAACAATCACAAAAAAAGGAACAATCAAAGTGACTGCCTTTTTTGACATTAACTTTATATCGGCTTTATATTTTGCAAATAGCAGATAAAAAAGCAATATCAAAATAAGAAACCCTGTTTCCTTGCTTAATGTGGCTAAACCAACGGCTGTACCAGAGAGAAAAATCTTATTGTTAAGCAGGAAATATATGCTTAACAAAACAAAAAAACTAACTATCATGTCAGCTTGTGAAAGGGAGCTAAAAACAAGATGCATTGGAATAAAACTCAGGAATAAAACCGAGTAAAATGCTAGTTTGCTATTAAAAATTTTTTTTATTACTAAAAAACTAAACAGCAAGGTTAGAGAACCAAAAATTGGGCTAACTAATCTCATGCTAATCACCGCAATATTATCACCAAAGACACCAAATATTTTATAAAAAAAAGCTGCTAGAATTGGCAATAGGGGGGGTCTAGCAAAAATATCCCTTCCAAGATGCTCAAATAATGGAATTTTGCCATTAACAGCCATGTATCTTGCTACATTCAGAAACCAACAACCATCACTGGCAGGCGTAGCTATTACAGCCAATATAAACCTTAATAAAGCCCCTATTACTATTACGGCAATAGCCAACCCTATATAGCTATCATGCTTATCCAATTTCATATAGAATAGTTAAAAAGGCCCATTTAAAAAACTTATGAAACAATGGTTTTCTTTTTCTTCTTTTTGTGCCTAATACCAAAACCAATAACTATCAATAAGATAAATGCAATGGCAATAGCCAGCCTTATGGAATTGACCACTAAGGCAAGCCCATAAACAAGGGTTGAAAAAATACCAAGGCCTATAAAAAAAGAGAATAAAATCTTTTCCAAAATAGTCAGCTCAAAATTATTTAGTATTAGATAAAAAGGCAGGGTCATTAAAAGTATGGCAAAAGCAACCCTGATGCCTGTAAGGCCAAATAATAAAAAGAGGAATAGGGCTATTAATATTGCTATCAGTACACCAACTAAGATATCATTATTTTTAATTTTAAGCTTATCCAAGTTTATACACCTTTATATCATATTTATTATAGATTAAACTAGCATTGATAAGATTTGTTTGTTCCCATCCCTGAAGCTGTTTAATTTCATTTTGGGCGTTTAATGCAACTAAATCAGAATAATCCACTAATGCATGCGTGCATTTTGGCTCGCATTCATTTAATAGTGTAGGGTTGAATACAGGAGAAGCTACACTCCATGTCATGCTCCTATGCGATAAAGCCCACATCCATTTTTGTTTAGTGTATGTGAGCTGGCCAGTTATATAAAATTCAGTATTCTCTTCATCCGTATTCTTCATTAACCACTCTGCCACCCTATATTGAGCAGGAGTTAGCCTATTTAAACCAGGGTAAGCCTTTTCTTTAAGAAACTCGTAAGGAATCTTGCTGTTAAGAGAGATGACTAATACTAAAAATAAAACAACTAGACTATATTTTATGTATTTTTTAATGCTGGATGGCAGTTTAAAAAATTGCGGGATAGCCAAAAGACCAATTATAACTAATGGCCATAACAGGTAAGACTCTATTTCCATAAACCTTTCTGCTCTTCCCCCAATAATTGATTCGTGGAAGAGGATAAACAAGGCTATCAGCCAGCTTAATAAAAGAAGTTCCTTTCTTTCTCTTTTAATAAGCAAAAGGGATATGGCTAAAAGGACAAAGGGCAGCGTCCAAAGGCCATTCATTGTTCTATATGAGTAATATCCAGAATAGCCAACACCAGGTTCTTTTGGCGTTTTGGTCCAGTAAAAGAAACCAGCAGTTGATGTTCCTCCGCTACCTGCTGATAAATCCCTCAGGAATTTGCCTTCCTTTCCCAGAAGTATTGAGAAGAATGGAGCTATCAGTATTATGATTATTAATAAGAAAACCAAGGCATGCCTTATGTCAAAAACACCCCGCCCTAAAGGGCGGAGCGTGTTTTTGAGCATGCTCAGAAATCGCCCTTCTTTCTCAGAACTAAAGCTCGGAGAGTGCGAAGGTGCGATTTCTGACATATCAAAGAAAAATTTCCTTTCTTTAATAATAACAAATAAACTAAAAAGCGCCATTATCAAGCCGGAAGCGACAATTCCCTGCGGATGGAAGAAAAACTGTATTGAGAGCAATATAGCTGTGATATAGAGGTAAATAGGTTTTTTCTTATCTGAAAAAAAAGAATCCACATATTTATAATATGAATAAAGAATGATGGGTATGTAGGCAAAAGATGCTACTTGCGGATATTGCCCAAACACATACCATAATATGTCCCTTGTTGAAAAAACAAGGAAAAATGCAGATAAAAAACCAATAAGGATTCCAAAAAGCTTTCTGAATAACAGATAAGAAGAAAGAACGAGCGAGGAGCAGATGATAGCATAAAACAAAAATGCAGAAATAACCCTATCCCTACCAACTATTTGTGCTATTGACACATCAAGATGAAACTGCGGAGGATACCATATCCTTCCGGCATTATTCTTATTGTAGGTATGGCTGAACTGAGCAGGCAGCATATACATTGCCTTATCCGTAACTGTCATATAATCGCTAATTGTGAAATGCGTTCCAGAATCGGTTTCCCCATATGGCATCCTATTTTCCTGAAATGGCATGCTCCACATATAGATTGCAAATATGTATAAGGCTACAATCAAAATTATCTCTGCCTTCTCCTTGTTTATTTTCATGAGAATAGGAATATTAACATTATATTTAAATTTTGTCAAAAACACCCGAGCTAAAGCTCGGAGAGTGCGAAGGTGCGATTTCTGACATGTCAAAATAGGCAAAATCATAACAAATATCCGAAAATTTTATAATAAGAGCTATAATCTCAGAAGGCAATGAAAACAATAGTAATGATCCCGACTTATAATGAAAGAGGGAACATAAAAAAACTAATTAGCAGCATATTGGCCCTAAAAATAAAAAACTTGGAAGTTGCTGTTATAGATGACAATTCACCAGATGGCACAGCAGAAATAGTCAAAGGCATAGCAAAGAGGAATAGGAATGTACACCTTATGTTGAGAACAAAAAACAGAGGGAGGGGCTATGCTGGCAAAGTAGGTTATAAATATGTATTAGAAAATAAAGCTGATTATATTATTGAAATGGATGCAGATTTTTCTCATGATCCTGCTCATATACCCCTGTTATTAAGAAAAATTAAAGAATGTGACCTTGTTCTTGGCTCAAGGGCAATAAAAGGCGGAAAAGAGATAGGAAGAGGCATCATAAGAAGGTTAATCACAAAAATGGCAAATTCTTATGTCAGAACTTTGCTTGGATTGAATATAAAAGACACAAACTCCGGGTTCAGGTGTTTCAAAAGAAAGGTGTTGGAGAGCATAGATGTGGATGAGATAACTTCAACTGGGCCATCCATAATACAGGAGGTTTTATTCAAAGCTCATTTAAGGGGTTTTAAAATAAGGGAGATACCAATAGTGTTTAGGAACAGAAAAATTGGCAAATCAAAGTTAGGGATAGCCCAATTATTAAGCGGCTATATAATGGTTCTAAAGTTAAAATTGTTGCATATACTAAAGGCATTGTAAAATGATCAAACAACCTAACAAAATTCTGGTGATAAGAAGCGGAGCTATTGGAGATGTAATAATGACGACACCTTTAGTTAAAAGCATAAGAAAAAGATTTCCAAAAGCAAATATAAGCTATTTAGTGGGGAAATGGTCAAAAAAAGCAGTTGAGAGCAATCCAAATATAGATAACATAATTGCTTTTGATGATGATATCGTATTTAAAAAAAAAATATCCCGAATTTTTAGTTTGATAGGAAAATTAAGAAAAAAAAAGTTTGACTTATGTTTTATTTTGGATAAGTCATATCTTTGGAATCTCTTTGCTTTCCTTTGCAATATAAAAACAAGGATAGGATTTAATAGAAATTGGGAGGGATTTATTAATACCCTAAATGTTGATTACAAAGGAACTAAAAATGAACTGGATTATTACCTTGATATTGCAAAATTATTAGGGATAGAGCCCAAAGAAAAAACGCCCGAGCTATTTCCAACTAAGAAGGATAAGGAATTTACCAGTGGTCTTATCGAAAAGAATAAACTAAAAAATAAGGTTGTCATAGGGATTGCTCCTGGCGGCGCAGAAAATCCGGGACAAAAATTGTTGCTAAAGAGATGGCCAAAGGATAAGTATACAGAGCTGATAAAAGAATTGGTAAAAAAGCAGGGTATTATTTTATTCGGCGGTAATGATGATAAAGGAGTATGCAGCTTAATCAAAAAGTCTGTTAAAGGCAAAATAATAAACACAGCAGGAAAACTTACAATAAAACAAAGCGCAGCTCTAATAGGAAAATGCAGTTTGTTTATAACGCACGATTCAGGGCCTATGCATATAGCATCCACAACTAAAACGCCCGTAATAGCTATATTTGGCCCAACAGACCCTAAGAGATTTGCTCCAAAAAATGCAGTTGTGATAAGAAAAAACATTGATTGCAGCCCTTGTTATGATGCTAAAGGCAATTATAAAAAGTGTATTGAACATGATTGCATGGAGAGTATAGATGTAAAAGAAATTCTTGATGAGGCTAAAAGGATTTTAAGGGAGTAATTTTTTGTAAACTTTAATTGTATTTTTTGCTATAAAATTCCAGTCATACGCCACAGCTGTTTTTCTGCAATCTTTAAATCTATTCTGATTCTTGAAAAAAGTTATTATAGCATCGGAGATGGCATTTATATCTTTTGGTTTTACAACTAAACCATTTCTGAAATCAGATACCATATCCTTAACATTCCCAACTCTTGTTGCCATAACAGGCACGCCGCAGGATAGCGCTTCCATAATAGAAACAGGCGCCCCTTCATCTAACGATGTCAATGCCAAAACATCTACTGCGCTGTAAATGTAAGGCATTTTTTCATATTGTACAAAATCAAGGAATCTTACATACCCTGTTAGATTTAAACCTACAACCAAATTTTTCAAATGCCTTTCTGATGGTCCGCTTCTCCCTACTATAACAAGCAGCAAATTTGGTATTTGTTTAATAGCAATTGGCAGGGCTTTAATCAAATAATCAAGCCCCTTTCTTTTTTCAAAAACACCCACGCTTAAAATAATTTTTTTGTTTAATGGTAAATCAAATTTGTTCCTTGCTTTCTTTTTATCAAATGGTTTGAAAAGATTAAAATCAACACCCATTGTCTGATGCTTTATCTTATCTTTATTTATGAATTTTGATAGATATTTCATCTCTTTTTTTGTTAAAGCAAAAAATTGATTAATATTCTTAAAAATAATTCTTTCAATGAGTTCTTCAATAAGTAGTAAAGGGAACAGAAAGAAAAATTTCCCATTGCGCCTTATTAAATCCAGGGGATGGTTCTCCCCATGATCCTGAGCAATGATTGGTTTGTTTTTTAAAGAGGATATTATTGAATAAGCTATATAATTGTGGTAACCATGCAAATGTATTATTGTATCTTTTTTTAACTCGTTTTTCAATTCCTTTATTAAAAGCCTTGAATGCCCCTTTTTATACACCCATTCTTTTGCAGGGAATATTTTAATGATAGCCCTTTTCTTTTTTATAACATTGATGCCATCAATCTTAGAACTAACGGCCCAGCACTCTATTTCATACTTTTTTGTTTGTTTTAATATGGCTCTTGCTGTCTTAACACTCCAATCATCATCCTTAAGATTAATAAAATCAGCAGCTGTAAATTTACGAACAAATGGGGATATATGAATTACCTTCATTTTTGTTTTTGGTGTGTAGGCGCTTATTTAAATTTTTCCTTATTATAATGGACCTCTTTTTAATAAAATTTATATATGGTTCCTATTTTTAGTGAGTAAAATGAGTAAAAGAGTACTAGTGACTGGTGGAGCTGGTTTTATAGGCTCGTTTATAGTTGATAAACTGGTTGAACAAGGAAATGATGTTACCATATTTGACAATATAGAACCACAGGTGCATCCCAATGGCAAAATTCCCACTTATTTGAATAAAAAAGCTAATTTCATCAAAGGAGATATGAAGGATTATAATGCTGTTAAGGAGATGATAAAGGATGCTGAGATAATACTACACAAGGCAGCTATGGTAGGTGTTGGCCAAAGCATGTATCAAATTAAAAGGTATGTAGAGGCAAATACCTTAGGTACAGCTAACCTACTTAACGCTTTAATAAGCACAGAACACAATGTCAAAAAGTTAATAGTTGCTTCAAGTATGAGCACTTATGGGGAAGGCAGCTATAAATGCGGTAATTGCGGCTCAGTTGAGCCCCAGTTAAGGCCAGAAGAGCAGATGGCCAAGCAGGATTGGGAATTGCATTGCCCAAAGTGCGGAAAAACCTTAAAGCCAATGGCCACAAAAGAAAGCAAAAAACAGGAAGTCAACAGTATTTATGCGATAACTAAAAAAGACCAGGAAGACATGGTTTTAAACATAGGCAGAAGCTATGGGATCCCTTCTGTTGCTTTGCGTTATTTCAATGTTTACGGTCCTAGACAAAGTCTTTCAAATCCTTATACGGGTGTCGTTGCTATATTCATGAGCAGGCTTAAAAACAACAACAAACCAATTGTTTATGAAGATGGGAATCAAACCAGGGACTTTATATCTATACATGACATAGTTGAATCTAATCTATTAGCAATGAATCAAAAAGCTGCTGATTATGAAGTTTTTAATGTAGGCACAGGAAAAGCAATCAGCATTAAACAAATCGCAGAAACCTTGGCTAAATTGCTTGATATGGATATTAAACCAGAGATAACAAACAAATTCAGAAGGGGGGATGTAAGGCATTGCTTTTCTGATATATCCAAAATAAAAAGCAAACTTGGATTTGAGCCAAAGGTCTCATTTGAGCAAGGTCTAAAAGAGCTTATAGAATGGTCTGCTAATGTTAAAGCAGAGGACAAATTTGAACAAGCAGCTGATGAGTTAAAGAAAAGAAAGCTAATTTAAGATGGTTAAACTATCTGTTGTAGTTCTTAACTGGAATGGAAAGCAGTATCTAAATAATTGTCTTGGTTCTCTATCCAAACAAAACTATAAGGACTTTGAGGTCATTTTAGTCGATAACGGTTCTACCGATGGTTCTGTTGATTATGTAAGGAAAAACTTTCCTAAGGCAAGAGTTATTGAAAATAAGAAAAATTTGGGGTTTACAATTGGAAATAACATTGGCATTGAAAAATCTAAAGGAAGATATGTCTTTATTCTAAACAATGATACAAAACTAGACAAGAGTTGTCTAAAAGAATTGGTTAATGTCATGGACTCAAATAAAAAGATAGGCATGGTTAGCGCCAAGATGCTCTTTTTTGATTCAAACAAGGTGGATACCTTGGGCTTAAAGGTTTTAAAGTGGGGGTTTACAGAAGACATTAAAAAAGCAGAACAAATTCCATTTTGTCCATGCGGCGGAGCTGCTTTTTACAGAAAAGCAATGTTAGAAGATACAAAGCTTGATGACGATTATTTTGATTCTGATTACTTTATATATGCTGATGATTATGATTTGGGCTTTAGGGCAAGGCTTCGCGGCTGGGATTGCAGATTAGCAGACAAAGCTATTGTTTATCACCTGCATGGCGCTACGATGTCAAAAGAAACAGATAAACAGATTTATTTAGGTGACAGAAACAGGATATGGACTATAATCAAAAACTACCCTAATGGCTTACTAGCCAAATGTTCTATACATCTAACATTATTGCAAATAGCCTCTATTATCAAATACACAATTGAAGGAAAACCGTTATTAATCTTAAAATCAAAGATTGATGCGCTTAAACTACTGAACAAAAAATTGAAGCAAAGAAAGATAATCCAAAGCAGAAAAAAAATAAAGAACGGAGAATTGGAAAAATTATTTGAGGGATATTATCAAGATGAAAAAGATAGTACTTTATAACCCAGAAACAAGCCAACTAGAGAATAAGAAAAATGCTCCTTTGGCATTATTAGCCATAGCTAAGATGATAGCCACTAAAAAAGGATATGAGATTATAATAATCAATCATAATGATAAAAATAAGATAGATAAAATATTATCAAATGCAAAAGATGCTATTTGTTTGGGTATTACTTCTATGACCGGCCATCAGATAGAGGACGGATTAAAAATAGCTAGGATAGTTAAAAAAAATTTCCCCAATATACCAGTTATATGGGGCGGTTGGCATCCTACAATTTTATCAGTTCAGACATTAAAAAATCCTTATGTTGATGTAGTGATTAGAGGCCAGGGAGAAAGAACATTTGCAGAGCTTGTTGATGCCTTAGAGAAGAAAAAACCACTCAAAGATGTATTAGGTGTGGGTTATAAAAAAAATAGTAAGATAATAATCAACAAAGAAAGGCCATTTGAGGATGTTAATAATTTCCCCCCCTTGCCTTATCATTTATTGAATGTTGAAAACCATATTGTACATACACAGCTTGGCTCTAGAACTATCCACTATACATCTTCACAGGGCTGTCCGCATAGATGCGCTTTTTGCGCAGAATCCCAGGTTTACAAAAGATTTTGGAGCGGATTAAAGGCAGAGAGGATTGTTAAAGAGATTAAGAATTTAGCAGAAAAATATAAAATAAATGCAGTTATCTTTACAGATACCAATTTTTTTGTCAGTGAAAAAAGGGTTATAGAATTTTGTGAAGGTTTGCTAAAAGAAGGAGTAAAAATAAAATGGGGTGAAGCAAACGGAAGGACTAAACAGCTGTTGATGTATAAGAGAGCTACATGGGATTTAATGAAAAAAGCCGGCTTATTTTCTATATTAGTCGGAGCAGAATCGGCGCAACAAGAGAAACTCGATTTGATCAAGAAGGACACAACAGTTAAAGACAGCTATGATTTAGCAAAACTTTGCAAAGAATACCAAATAAAGATTATGTTTTCCTTAATGATAGGATTTCCGCCAAAGGATGAAGAGGAAAAAAGGAATTACAAGAAAGATTTGAAAAAAGAGCTGGATAGCATAATAAAATTTGTTGATTATTTAATAAAATTAAATAAAAACAACATCTACCTTTTATTTGTTTATACACCCTACCCTGGAACAGAACTTTATTATTTATCCTTAAAAAATGGCCTAAAGGCACCACAAAGGCTAGAAGATTGGTCTAGATTTGAGCAAACGATGAAAACAACCCCATGGGTTCCTGAAAGATATGCAAATTTAACCGAACAATTTAATCTGTTGTATTTTCCCTTTCTAACAGATTCCATATATGAGCTTATTAAAGACTATAAATTTGCCTGGATATACAAAATTTTGTGGTATATCCTGCATTTAGATTTGTTGATTAGGTGGAGGTTAAGGTTTTTTTATTTGCCGATAGAATATTTTATATTAAAAAGGGTATTAAAAATGAGAGGATAAAAGAATGAAAAATATATTTGTAACGGGCGGAGCTGGTTACATAGGTTCCCATATTTCAAAAGAACTTTTAGATAAACATTATTCTGTATTAGTTTATGATAATCTACAAAAGGGCCATAGAAAGGCTGTTGATTCCAGGGCTGTTTTTATTGGAGGAGATTTATCAGATGCTAAGAGGTTAGATAAAGTTTTCAAAGAACATAAAATTGATGCTGTAATCCATCTAGCAGCGGATTCTTTGGTTGAAGAAAGTGTAAAAAACCCAGAAAAATATTGGAAAAACAATGTTGAAAATGGAAAAATCCTATTAGATGTTATGGCCAAAAATAAGGTAAGAAAGATTGTTTTTTCATCTTCAGCAGCTGTTTATGGTGAACCTGAAAAAATACCTATAAGAGAGGAAGATAAACTAAAACCAATAAACCCATATGGCAAAACCAAATTAGAATTTGAAAAAATTTTACAAAAAAAAGAAAAAACCCATAACATCAGCTTTATCTCATTAAGGTATTTTAATGCAGCTGGTGCAGATCCAAGCGGAAAAATAGGGGAAGACCATAAACCTGAAACACACCTAATCCCTATTGTGCTTCAAGTTGCCCTAGGCAAAAGAGATCATGTGAATATATATGGAACTGACTATAATACAAAAGATGGCACCTGTATAAGGGATTATATACATGTTACAGACTTAGCAATAGCACACATAGCTGCCCTAAAATCATTAGATAAAGGTTCTTCTATTTATAATTTGGGCTCTGAAAAAGGCTATTCGGTTGAAGAGGTAATAGAAACAGCAAGAAAGGTAACAGGAAAGCCAATAAGGGCTATAGCTGCTGCTAGAAGATCCAACGATCCTCCCATATTGATAGCAAGCTCTAAAAAAATAAAAAAAGAGCTTAAATGGAAGCCAAAATATGGGGAGTTAGCTGTTATAATAAAAACAGCATGGAAATGGCATAAAAACCATCCAAATGGCTTTGAAGAGTAAAGATGGCAGATAAGATTATTATTTCAAATGAAGATTTAAATGAATCTATTAGCCTTAAATATGGTGCAAAATTTATAAATATTTCAAAGGTGATTATACAAGATACAAAGTTTTATGTTTCAGACAAAGAAAAGCTCGATACCATTTTCAAAACAGGGAAAATCAAGCTGAAAAACAAGGAATTAAAATCTGCCTTTAATCTCGGAGGCTTTTCTTTATGGAGGGCAATTGAACACCTTTTGGAAGCGGGTTGTTTTGGATTCAAAGTGTTGACAAATGATATGCAAATTATAAACAATATTTTTTATATTATAAAAAAAGAAAAACCAAAAATTGTTTATGCTTCAAAACAAGAAAAAGAGCTTAATAAAGTATTGAAAAGGATTGGAAGAAAAGAAGGATTCAAAATAGAAATCATAAACAAACCATCCATAACTTTTAAAAAGATAAAAAATGTTGCAGAGGTTGTTGCTTTATTCTGCTTAAAAAAAATACGATTTTTTATGAGAAAATTTTTCTTTGTTATAAAATTAGCACATTTCCCAAAAGATGTTGATGTTTGTTTTTTGGTAAGTGAGAATAAGCAAGAGATACCTGATTTCAAGAATGATAAATTTATCAAAGG
>JAGVXP010000060.1 GCA_018303725.1 Candidatus Woesearchaeota archaeon
GGTGGTTTTTGAGCATGCTCAGAAATTTTTCATTGTCTGAATTGAGATTGGCTTTCAGCCACCACTCATAGAGTGGTGGAAAATTTCTGACATTTTATTCCAAAACATTAATCTTTGTTTCTGGTTTATCAACCTTTACAAACTCAATGCCAACCTCTTTCATCAGCTTCTTTGCCTCTTCATCAGGGTATTCACCAGCTGTCACATACCTTTTAACCTTTGCATTAGCCAGCATCTTAGCACATAAAATGCAAGGCGGATGTGTGCAATAGATTGTAGAGCCTTCGATAGTCACGCCATGCAAGCCGGCCTGGATTATAGCATTCTGCTCTGCATGTATTGCCCTGCATATCTCATGCCTCTCCCCTGACTTAATGTTTTTTTCATCCCTTAAGCATCCAAGCTCCAAACAGTCTTTAACGCCAGATGGTGCTCCATTATATCCTGTTGTTAAAATTCTCTTATCCCTAACTATAACAGCACCAACATGATGCCTTCTGCACGTTGATCTTTCAGCTACCAAAGTGGCAATTTTCATGAAATACTTATCCCAGCTTGGCCTTTTTTTAATATCTGTCATTTGCTGGTACACAACCTTGTTTTTTTCTTCTTGCACACAATCTTGTTGTTTTTTGGCTCGCAGACTTCTGCTTCGTACTCTTTACAGACGATCTTTGTTTTTTTCTTTTTAGCCATCAGCCATGCACCTCAATAAATTTATCAAAGCTTCTGTCATAAGTTTTTTCAACATCATCCGGAAAACAACATGCGGGCAGTTCATTCATATTTAAATGATAAGCCAAACATTCGCAGCAGATGCCTTTTCTTGGGCAGCCACTATAAGTACAGTTGCACCTTTTTGCATTAGCTGCTTTTTTGCATTCTGCCATAAAATCACTTTTTAAAGGAAAACCCTATAGTTTTTAAAGATTTGTATTTTAATTTAGGACAAAAAACCATTGTTGCTGTCAAAAACTCCGCACTAATGTCAAAAACACCCCGCCCTAAAGGGCGGAGCGTGTTGCGGAGTTTTTGAGCATGCTCAGAAATCGCTATTCTTTCCATGGGCTAAAGCCCATGGTGTTTTTCTTTATTTGTTACTATCACAAAATAGAAAAATATTTAAATTGATATTGATTTTTGCAGTTAAAATGTCCAAGAATTTATACAAGGGAACATGTGATTTGGGAGAGGCGGTTGAGCTTTTTCTTTCTGACAGTACTGAAACTTTAAAAAGGTTTGTGAAAACAGGAAAAACCAATTTTTCCCAAAATAAGCTTGGAGAACAGATACAAAAGGAAGTGATAAAAGGCATAGAAGAGAAACGAAACTGGACAGAAAGACAGATTGAGTTTGCCTCTGATAGCCTTGCTCGGAAATCCCAACTGGATGATATGATTGGGGGCGCATTATACAAAAGAATAGCTGAACCAGAGTTTATACATCTTACATTTGAAATGATTGATAAGTATAAACCTGATATGGAAAGGGTAAAAGAACAGGTTAGGGTGCGCTATAAAGGCACTAATGATGGCAGGGTATTGTCCAACCTTGCAATTGTTTTGGATCTGTTTGGGTGGACTATTTCTGATATTAAAAACCAGCCTATTGATAAACTCCATGCGCTGCAGTTTTGGAAAGGACATTTTGAATCTATTGAGCCTAAATACAGGAAAGGGGTAGCCTTATGGTATAAACGGGAACTCAAAAGGACAGATAAAGAAGATTGTACAACCCTATTAGGAGAAAAGGCAGGGTATGAGCTAGCCAAAAAAGTTTTGTATGAAAAGCCTGAGGATGTAAAAAATTACATTTCTGGGTTAGCTGAGGATAGGGATTATAGAAAGACAGTAAAAGACTCCTTGGTCAACTGCTTGTTCCATCCCATACTTAAGGATATTCAAAGAGGAGATGGGCGAATAGATACAGCCACTATACATTGGATGGGGGTTTTGGGTTGGATGGGATATTGGAATGCTGATGGAAACGCATTGAGGAATAGCCTAATTTCATTCAACAAAATAAGAGAGAAGTATTCTACAGAGCTAAAGGAGTTTGTTCCTTATACCCCCCTTACACCAACCTCTTCAAAATAAGGATTTAGTATTTTCTTAAACTCTTCTAGTTTCCCAGCAGGCAATGGCTTTTTATCCGCATAGCTTTTATCAATGCACTTCTTGTCAGGCTTAAACTGCTGCAAAAAATACCTCTTGGCGCCTTTCAGCCATTTTCCAATCTTTTCAAAATCACCATTATCAAGCAGACCAGGAACAACAGTCGTTCTGAACTCGTAATCAACATTGCTTTTCATCAAAATATCGACGCTCTCCTTTATCTTCTCTTTGTCAACCTTAACTCCTGCTGTAATGCTATATTTATCCAAAGGCCCTTTTATGTCCATTGCAACGTAATCAACCAGTTTTTTGTCAATAAGCTCTCTAAGCATTGAAGGATTTACTCCGTTTGTGTCCAACTTTACCAATAGCCCAATTTCCTTTATTTTCTTAATGAATTCCGGCAATTCCTTGTGCATAGTCGGCTCTCCGCCGCTGATGCAAACACCATCAAGCCACTTCTTCCTGCTCTTTAAAAAATCAAGAATTTCTTCTTCTTTAAGTGTAGGCAATTTATCATAATCAACCACTAAATCCTTGTTGTAGCAAAAACCACACCTGAAATTGCATTTGCCGACAAAAATCGTAGCAGCCACCTTGCCAGGGTAGTCTATTAAAGTTGTTTTCTGCAATCCTTTTATTAATAGAGAAGTCATTTCAATCAGTTTTAAATTTTCTTTGAGCAACTTTCTTTAAAAGAAAGTTGCTGATAGACAAGTTAGTTTATTTATTCTTATTTTTCATTGATTAAACAACTTTAAAAAAGTAAAAAATTCATTGAATCACTTTCTTAATGTCATCAACATTGTGCGCTGTTCCAATAACATTATCCTTTTCATCAAAGAACAGAACTGTTGGAACCGGCAGGGAGCCGTCCTCATTTCTTTTTATCACATTCTTCAACTCTTTGTAATACTCCCTGAAAATCTTCAGGTCATCTTTTGAAGCCAAATCCAGTATTTCACCAGCAATTTTAACATTATTTAGGTATTCTTTTGCGGTCTTGCATTTATCGCAGTTAGGCAAGGTGAAAATCTTATATTTTTGCGGAATACCTTGAATACTGCTTAATTGCTGTTCTTCAGCTTCTGTTATTGTTTCGCCTGTTGTCGTTACCTTCACTCTGAACTGGCTCTTAAGCGATTTTTCTTCCATATATTCAAGCCTGTCCTTGAACTCCTCTTTTTTGCCCTTGTTCCAGTTTCTTATTGGCCTGAAGTAGCCTACAATCCTAGAGTAAACCTCTGTTTCCTTGCCGCAGTCCGGGCAGTTGAAGTGCTCGCCTTTTATATAGCCATGCTCTTTACAGATGGAGAAGGTAGGTGTTATTGAGAAATAAGGAAGTTTTGTGTTTTCTGCTATCTTCCTGACCAATTGTTTGCATGCTTCCCCGTCTGACATTGCTTCTCCCAAAAAGGTATGCAATATTGTGCCGCCGGTATATAGCGGCTGTATATCCTTTTGGTGCTCCAATGCCTCTACTACATCATCTGTGTAATCAACAGGGAGGTGTGTTGAATTGGTAAGGTAGGGCTCATCCTTGCCGGCAGTTATTATATCCGGGTAAGTCTTTTTGTCTATTTTTGCAAACCTGTAGGCAGTTGACTCAGCCGGAGTTGCCTCCAGATTATACAAATTGCCGGTTTCTTCCTGGAATTTCTTTAACTGCTCTCTCATAAAATTTAAAACATCTATTGTGAATTCCTTGCCTTCTTTTGTTGCAATATTTTTGCCCATAAAATTCAAGCAGCATTCATTCATGCCGCAAAGCCCGAGGGTTGAAAAATGATTGCTGAAAGTGCCAAGATAGGTTTTTGTGTAAGGCATTAAGCCGTTTTTCAGGTTTTTTTCGACAATAACCCTTTTTATTTCAAGGCTTTGTTTTGCTAATTCCATATAATAGGCCAATTTACTAAAAAATTCTTCTTTTGTCTTTGCTTCATAACCAAACCTGTTCATATTGATTGTTACAACACCAAGGCTGCCGGTGTTATCGCCAGCTGCAAAAATATGCCCTGGCCTTCTTATCAATTCCATCAAATTCAGATTTAAGCGGCAGCACATTGCCCTTATGCTTTTTGGATCCAAGTCAGAGCCAATATAGTTCTGGAAATAAGGATAGCCATATTTTGCAGTTGCATTAAATAACAGATCGGCATTTGCTGAATCCCAGTCAAAATCCTTTGTTAGATTATATGTGGGTATAGGGAATGTGAAGATTCTTCCGTTTGCATCCCCTTCCATCATTACCTCCAGGAAAGCCCTGTTTATCATGTCTGCTTCATTTTGGCAATCTCCGTATGTAAAATCCTGCTTGATGCCGCCAACAACCGCACTTTCATTTTTCATGTCTTCTGGAACTGTCCAGTCAAATGTCAAATTTGAAAAGGGGTATTGTGAGCCCCATCTTGATGGTATATTCAAGCTGTAAACAAGCTCCTGCATGCATTGTTTTACCTGCTTGAATGTCATATTGTCCTTTTTAACAAATGGTGCGAGCAATGTATCCACACTTGAGAATGCCTGAGCGCCTGCAAACTCCATCTGCAAACATCCAATATAATTAACCATCTGGTGAACAACAACATCCATATGCTTAGCTGGCCTTGCATCTACTTTATTTGGAACGCCGCCAAAGCCCCTTTCCAATAACTTTTTTAAACTCCAGCCTGCGCAATAGCCAATAAACCCATGGCTTAAGTCATGCACATGGAAATATCCCTTGATATGCGCTTCCTTGATTTCTGGCGTATAAATCTCATTTAATGCGTAATTCGCAATAACCTTTCCTGCTGTATACAGCATCAATCCTGAAAATGAATAATCCTCATTTGAATTCTCCTTAACGCGCCAGTCTGTTTGTTCCAGATAAGAGCTGATTGTATCCTTAATGTCAATAAACATGTCTTTGGTTTCCCTGACTTTAGCCCTTTGCTGCCTGTAGAGTATATACGCTTTGGCTGTTTTTGCATGCCCGCTTTTTATTAAAACCTTTTCAACAATATCCTGCACTTCTTCAACTGTAGGTATTTCCTTGTCAAACTTATATTCAAGAATTGTGACAGCCTTATCAGTCAAAATTCTAGCTAATGACTTATCAACCTCTCTGCCTTCAGCTTTTGCAACAGCCTCAGCAGCCCCGTAGATAGCATTAGTTATTTTCTCAGGAGCAAACTCAACTATCCTTCCGTCCCTTTTCCTTATCTTAGAAATCTTGTATTGTTTTTCTTCCATCTTCTGCACCCCTTCTGGATTTTCTTTAATCAACTCCTTTTTATTTATTATTGTTGTTTAATTTATATTTTTGATAACAACATATCAAAAACTATTTTATTTTCTTAAGCTCTGTTTCGAATGATTTCAAATCGGTAAACTCTTTGTACACTGAAGCAAACCTTACATAAGCGACTTTATCAAGCTTTTTCAGCTTCTCCATGACTAATTCACCAATAACCTTGCTTGGTATTTCTGTTGTTTCGTTTTTCCTCAGCTCAGATTCGATATCATCTACCAGCTTTTCTATCTTCTCCATCTTGATTGGCCTTTTCTCGCAGGCCTTCAAAACGCCTTTCAGTATCTTGCCCCTGTCAAAGCCCTCTATATTGCCGTTCTTTTTGATAACCCTCAAATCAAGCATCTCAACCCTTTCATAGGTTGTAAACCTCTTGCTGCACTTTTCGCATTCTCTCCTTCTTCTGGTAACGTCCGAGTCCTCAGACTCCCTGCTGTCCAAAACCTTTGTTTCATTAAAACCGCAGTAAGGGCACCTCATTTTTAGTCAAAAACCTCTAAAACACCTAAAAAAATACCATAAAACACAACATATAGTATGTATAAACTAACATATGCACAAAATATAGAAGGGTATCTTATATATAAACCTTTCGGTTTTAGCACCAACGGTATCTTATATATAAACCTTTCGGTTTTAGCACCAACATATTGTGGTTTTTTAATTAAATAGATACTAAATATGGTAGTAGTTGTTTACCCCATAAAAGGACCAATATGGTTAAGAAACCAAAGTATATAAATTTTAGCTGGGGATGGCCAGTGGCGAGTGCATAAACCTTTTTATACTAGTAAAATAAAGGCTGTTTAATGCTAAAAAACTTTAAATGCACTAGATGCGGCAAATGCTGTTATCCCCCCAGACTGTATCCAAAGGATAGGGAGAAATTAAGAAAAGTGGGGTGCAGTGATTTTATAGAAAAGGATTTCAGGGGCTTAAGCTATATAAGAGAGCAAAAGAATGGCAAATGTGCTTTTTTGAGAAAAAATAAAAAAAATTATTCTTGTAAAGTTTATAGATGCAGACCTAGAATTTGCAGAGAGTACCCCACAAAGCTTATAAATGGCAGCTGTGAACCAGAAATGTTAGTGTTTGATAAATATAAATAATAATTATTACAATAAAAATAATAAACTATGCTGTTCGCCTTCTTCGAAGGCTCACAGTAAGGTCGGTGGGTCGGCCAAGGAACTTGGCCGACATACAGAAAGCCAAAAAGCGGAGTAAATAACGGCAGAGCTAATAGGTATGATGTAATCCGCTTTTTGGCGAATAAAAATAAGATTTATTTATAAAAAAATTAAAAAATGCCAAAAGACCATTTAGTTGGAGGACAGGCAGTCATAGAAGGCGTTATGATGAAAAATGACAATAATATAGCTATAGCTGTGAGAAATGAAAATGGGAAGATAGTGACAAAAAAGGAGAAACTAAAAAAAAGAAAATTCTCAAAAACTGTCTTTGTTAGAGGCATTGCAAATTTGGTTGAGATGCTAATTATAGGGCTAAAGGCATTGGTGTGGAGCGCCAATCAAATGGAAAAAGAGGAAGAAAGGTTATCAAAAAAAGAGATATTCTTTACATTGTTTTTTTCTATTGCTTTTGTAGTGTTGTTTTTTATTGCTTTGCCATATTTCTTAACTATAATAGCCGGCATTAAAGAGGAAGCAAGCCCTATTTTGTTTAATTTAGTTGATGGAATAATAAAAGTTGCTTTATTTGTGTTGTATG
This sequence comes from Candidatus Woesearchaeota archaeon, assembly GCA_018303725.1. Classification (GTDB taxonomy): domain Archaea; phylum Nanobdellota; class Nanobdellia; order Woesearchaeales; family JAGVXP01; genus JAGVXP01. The sequence goes on from JAGVXP010000060.1 coordinate 7,138, forward strand.
TTATTTTAATCTCTTTTTTAAAAGATGTAAGAAGATTATTCCAGTATCATGGAGCAGAGCATAAGGTTGTTTATTGCTATGAGGCTAGCAAAAAGCTGACGGTGGAGAACGCAAAAAAATTCAGTACAAGGCATCCAAGATGCGGCACCAGCTTTGTAATTTTGGTTTTTATTGTGAGCATTTTGATCTTTTCTATACTGCCACCAGTAGTTATTTGGCTTTATCCTAATTTTACAGCTCTAAATTTTTGGGTGCAAAAAGGGATTTTATTTCCATTAAGGCTTTTGTTTATAATACCAATTGCTTCAATAACTTATGAGTTATTAAGGCTAAGCGGAAAGCATAAGGATAATTTTATGGTTAAGATAATATCACAGCCGGGGTTATTATTGCAAGGAATAACAACAAAAGAGCCTAATAAGAAGCAGATAGAGGTTGCTATAAAGGCATTGAAGGATGTTTTGAGTATGAGAGAATAGTTATGGAATAATAGGCATACGTGAAAAAGTCTAGCCAAAAAAGAAATAAGATTGTGTAAGATTATCCGCGCAGCAACTTCCGAGTGCTGCGTTCGGAAATTGTTACT
>JAGVXP010000009.1 GCA_018303725.1 Candidatus Woesearchaeota archaeon
TGTCAGGAATGAAACATTCCTGAGCACGTTTAAAATCTTTGATTTTAAACGGATTGGTGGCATGAATTGTTTGTGCTGCAAAAAGCAAGTGGTTTTTGAGCACAACTCATTCCACCATTCTAAAGAATGGTGGAATTTCATTGTTTAAAGATTATTTATGTCTATTTGTTTTGTAAACTAAAACGGGGCTTTAGCCGCCAAAGAAAGGTTTAAAAGCTGCGCTGGATTAGTGGGGGGCATGGAATATGATATAATATTTGTTACAGGCGAACTGTTTTTTGACCACCCTTTATGCGGGATTGCAATACTTAAGAGGCTTCTTGAAAAGCATGGCTACAGGGTGGGTGTAATTGAGATGCCCCAGAAAGATGAGGATGTTAAAAAGCTGGGAAAACCAAGGCTGTTTTTTGGTGTTAGCTCAGGAAGCATTGATTCAATGGTAAGGAACTACACCCCGTTAAAGAAATTAAGGAAGGATGACAAAAACCTGGATTACAACGAGTCTGTGCCGGACAGGGCAGTTATTGTTTACAGCAACTGGATAAAAAAATATTTTAAAGATTCTATCATTGTGTTAGGAGGAACAGAAGCAAGCTTAAGGAGATTTGTGCATTATGATTATTGGGATAACAAACTAAGAAAGCCGGTTCTTTTTGATTCAAGGGCCAATATAATTGCTTATGGCAGCGCAGAAAAGCAGATATTAGAGATTGCTGAAAGGATAAAATGTCAGAAATTTTCCACCAGTTTAAAACTGGTGGCTAAAAGCCAATCACAATCAGATGATGGAAAATTTCTGAGCATGCTCAAGAACCACCCTGATGCGGTAAATGACAGTAACATTCCACCCATCTGTGATGGGTGGTTCTTGACAAGCAAAAAACCACTTAACGGGATTTCTGGAACATGCATTGTAAGCACAGAAAAGCCGGCTGGTTTTGTTGAATTGCCAAGCTACGAAGAAGTGTTGAATTCAAAGGAAAAATTTTGTGATATGCAAAATATGCTCAGCAACAATAGGAATCTTGCGCAGAAAATAGACAATAGGTATGTTCTCCAATACAAAAGCCCAAAATATCTGCCTAATGATTTGGATGAATATTACAGCCTTCCTTTTACAAGAAAGGTACATTCAAAGCATCTTAGCGGATTTGAGTTCAGCATCGTGACTCACAGAGGATGTATAGGAGGATGTAATTTTTGCTCTTTAAACCTTATGCAAGGTGATAAGATTATTTCAAGGCCAGAGGAGTCTATACTGAAGGAGATTGAAAGGATAACCAGGATGCCGCATTTTAAGGGCAATATAGATGATTTTGGCGGGCCTTCTGCAAACATGTACGGCATGGACTGCTACAAATGCGAGAAAGATTGCATAGAGTGCGGCAAACTGGACAGAAGCCATAACAGGCTAGTCAATTTATTAAGAAAGGCAAGGGCTATTAAAGGAGTGAAACATGTTTATGTAAGGAGCGGGATAAGGTATGACTTAGTAAATCCAAAATATCTTGAGGAATTAGCCAAATACCATATATCAGGAAAATTGAAGATTGCTCCTGAGCATGTTAACAAGGATGTTTTAAGGCTTATGAATAAGGATAAAGGAAACCTTAACAAGTTTATCTCTGATTTTAAAAAATTAGGCTGCGGGAAGCTTTCGTTCTATTTTATGGTTGCCCATCCTGGGTCAAGAATTGAGGAAGCAAGGGAATTGGCTGCTGCAATAAAGAAGCTGAAAAATGCAGAGTCAGTACAGGTGTTTACCCCTACACCTATGACTGTTTCAACATGCATGTATTACACTGGCTTAGATCCGAAAACAAAAAAGAAGGTTTATATCCCTTACAGCTATTCTGAAAAGAAAGAGCAAAAAAGGGCTGTTTTTGGCAGGCTAGGAATCAAAGATGAGGATTGGTAATAAATACCATAAGTTTTATTAATATGTTGTTTATCTAGTATCTTATTTTAACGGAGGTGATTTTGATGGTATGCGGCGGTTGCGGTGGCAGTAAGAAGAAAGGGAAGAAATAAGGTGTTTTATGAGAAAGATCATCTTTTTCTTATTTTTGATAATATTAATTAATGGGTGTGCTAAAACATCCACAAAATCATCGAAAGATATTGCTATTGATGCTTGCAAAGCAGAGTGTCAAAAAGCTGTTGATGAAGGAACTGATTTAGGCAATGGCCCTTGTTTAAGCAATAAACTAATAGATGATTGGGTTTGTGATGTAGCGCATTCGCCAAGAGAAGAAATTGATAATCAACAAGAAAATCAATGTTCAGCTTTTAGGACAGGAGAAGCCCATCATTTTGTCGAGCTTGATGAAAATTGCAGTTTAATAAAGGTGAGGTAAAATGGCAGCTATCCTTATGGTGGTGGCTCCCAACAATTTTAGGGATGAGGAGTTGTTTGAGCCTAAAAAGGTTTTTGAAAATGCAGGGGCAGATGTTGTAATTGCCTCAAAAGGCGTTAAGAAAGCAAAGGGGAAATTAGGGGCTGTTGTTGATGTTGATATAGACATAAAAGATGCCAGGGCAGATGAATATGATGCAGTTGTTTTTGTTGGCGGGCCAGGAGCAGCTATTTATTTTAGCGATAATACAGCGCTAAAAATAGCTAGAGATGCTTATGAAAAAGGCAAAGTCACAGCAGCTATCTGCATTGCTCCAAGCATACTGGCAAATGCTGGTGTTTTGAAAGGGAAGGAAGCAACATGTTTTGAATCCCAGCAGGAGAATTTAAAAATAAAGGGTGCAATTTACACGGGAGAGGATGTAACGCAGGATGGCAAGATTGTAACAGCCAATGGGCCAGGAGCAGCAGCTGAATTCGGCAAAAAAATAATGGAGGCATTATTATGAAACCACATTTTGTAAAAGAGAAAGATGCAATTAAAGAAATGAAGGCAATTGGAGTTGATATAAGAGGCATTCCTTACATGGTTGATAAGACTAAATTTAGGCTTATTAAATTATATGGAATAAGGAATGCTATTGCCAATATTATGAAGGAAGAGATGCTTGCTTTAGGCGGTGATGTGGCCAAGAATAAAGGGTGTGTTAACTGCACTGTGCCTAAATCAGATGTTTTGATAATGGGGACCATAAAGCAGATCAGGGGGCTTATGAACAAATTAAAAGTTAACGTGGCAGAATGCTCTAAAGTTGCAGAAGAGATAGGAAAGATTGTTAAAAATGATTAGAAAGATATTTAAATAACCTTAAGTATAGTTGATCATGGTGATATTATGAAACTAGACAAGCTATTTACAAAGAAAAGGTTTATATTTTTAGCGTTATTTGCAGCGCTAGTTTTTATAGGGAACAGAATAAACTTTTCAGCTTTAGTCGGGGCTGAAAACCAATACTTTACCATGTTTCAGTTTTTTGGTCCAATAGCTGGCTCGTTTTTAGGGCCAATTTTTGGCAGTGTTTCTGTGCTAATTGCAGAAATAGCAGATTATTTTATTTCAGGGAAAGCATTTAGTTTAATCAACATAGTAAGATTAACACCAATGCTATTTGCTGCTTATTATTTTGGAACAAAGAGAAAAAGCATAGGTGTGATTGTCCCATTACTAGCAATAGCTGCTTTTATCCTGCACCCAATCGGCAGGGCAGTGTGGTTTTTTTCACTTTACTGGACAATCCCCATAATTGTAAAAATGCTGCCTAAAAAATATTCTCAGAATGTTTTACTGAAAAGCCTAGGAGCAACATTTACAGCTCATTCTGTGGGAGGAGCAACCTGGGTATGGGCTATTCCAATGACAGCAGGGCAATGGACAGCATTGATACCGGTTGTAGCTTATGAAAGGCTCTTATTTGCAGCAGGAATAGCAGGCTCTTATGTGATTGTTAACACTGTTTTGGATAAAATAACTGAAAAATTGAAGTGGAAGATACCAGCAGATATTTTGCATATAGACAAACGGTATATTCTATCGAAGAAATTGTTTAAAACACATGCATAGACAAAGAGTATAAATATCCCTTTATTTTTAATGAAAGTGGTGGAAAATTTCTTACATTTTGTAGAAAATAACTCTAGGCTAAAGAGTTTAAAGTAAAACTTAAATACTACCTATATTTCTTAAAATCTATGGGGGATAAACTAACTAATGCTATTCTTGAATTATATAGAAAAACATCTACAGAACTCCCCAATGATGTAGTTTCTGCTATAAAAAGAGCAAATAATAATGAAGAGAAAAAGTCATTGGCTTCTAATATTTTAACAACAGTAATAAAAAATGTTGATTTGGCTAAAAAGAATTCTATTCCCATATGCCAGGACACAGGCATGCCTGCCTTTTATGTTTACTATAACAAAGGATACTCTCAGTTGGAATTAAAAGAGGCAATTATTAAAGCAACAAAGAAAGCAACGGCAAAGAATTACTTAAGGCCCAATGCTGTTAACCCGATAGATAACACAAATTCGGGCGATTGTACTGGCATTGGAATACCGCAGATATATCTTGAAGAGTGGAATAAAAATTATCTGGAGATAAACCTAATGTTGAAGGGTGGGGGCAGTGAAAATGTTTCTATGCAATACAAACTGCCTGACAAAAACCTAAAGGCTGGCCGTAATTTGGATGGTGTAAAGAAGTGCGTCATTGATGCTGTTTTTAAGGCACAGGGCTTTGGTTGCGCTCCTTCTGTTATAGGCGTAGGCATTGGGGGCGATAGATCATCTGGGTATGCTGTAGCCAAAAAACAGCTGTTTAGAAAACTGAATGATAAAAACAAAGATAAAAGATTAGCTGCTTTAGAGCACAATTTGCATAGCATGTTAAATAAGTTAGGTATTGGGCCGATGGGATTGGGCGGTAAAACAACAGTTTTAGGCGTAAAGGTTGGAGCATCATACAGGTTGCCTGCTTGTTTTTTTGTTTCAATAGCCTATATGTGCTGGGCTAATAGAAGAAAAACACTAACCATCAAAAATGATAAGGTATTGATAAGATGATACAATTAAATTTTCCATTAAAAAATGAAGAGGCAATAAAAAAACTGAAAATAGGAGATATTGTCAGAATAAATGGCACAATATTCACGGCAAGGGATGAGGCGCATAAATTCTTGTTAAAAACTAATAAAAAATTTCAAAATTTACTAAAAAATTCAGCCATTTACCATTGCGGCCCTATTGTTAAAGGAAAAAACGGAAGATATGGTGTTATTGCTGCTGGGCCAACCACATCTATCAGGGAAGAGCCTTATGAAGCAGCTATAATAAAAAATTATGGAATAAAAGCCATAATTGGTAAGGGCGGCATGGGGGAAGATACATTAATGTCATGCAAGAAATTTAGTTGTGTCTATCTGTCCATAGTTGGCGGGATAGCAGCATTAATCACAAAATCAATAAAAAAAGTTAGAAATGTTTATATGCTAAAAGAGTTTGGTGTACCAGAGGCTATATGGGAATTTGAGGTGGAAAATCTTCCGGCAATGGTGACAATGGATGCTAAAGGAAACAGCTTGCATAAGAATATATTAAAAACATCAAAAGGCAGTTATGAGAAATTAATCAGGTGATAAAATGGTGAAAATAACAGTAGTTGGAGCAGGGAATGTTGGCGCTACAACAGCGCATTTGCTTGCATTAAAAGGATTGGGTGATGTCATCATCCTTATTGATATAGTTGAAGGATTGCCTCAAGGCAAAGCATTAGACATGCTGGAAAGCGGGCCTGTTGAAGGGTTTGACTGCAGGGTTATTGGGACTAATAATTATGAAGACACAAAAAACTCCGATATTGTTGTCATAACAGCAGGCGTTGCAAGAAAGCCCGGAATGAGCAGGGACGACCTTCTGCAAATCAACACCAAGATTGTTAAGTCTGTCACAGAGCAGATAGCCAAACACAGCCCCCATTGTATTTTGATTGTAGTGAGCAATCCCCTGGATGCTATGGTTTATGTTGCTTCTGAAACAGCTAAACTGCCCAAAAATAAGGTTATTGGCATGGCAGGCATTTTAGACAGCACAAGATTCAGAAGCTTTATAGCAGCTGAGCTTGGAGTTTCTGTTAGGAAAATAGAGGCAATGGTTTTAGGTGGCCATGGTGATGATATGGTTCCCTTAGTAAGCTATACAAAAGTTCATGGCAAACCAATAACAGGATTATTGCCAAAAGAAAAGATAGCTGCTTTAGTTGAAAGAACAAGAAAAGGCGGTGGCGAGATAGTTGGTCTGTTAAAAACAGGCTCTGCATTTTATGCTCCAGCTTCTTCTGTTGTGGAGATGGTAGATTCAATAGTGAATGACAAGAAGAAGGTTCTGCCTTGTGCAGCTTATTTAGACGGACAATATGAAATCAATGGTTATTTTATTGGGGTTCCTGCCAAGCTTGGCAAAAATGGCGTTGAAGAGGTAGTTGAATTAGAGCTGAATGAAGAGGAAAAAAAACAGTTTAAAGAAACAGCTAACCATGTTAAAGAATTAATTGATAGTATAATACTATAAAATTATTCCGCGCCTTTTTTTATCATATCAATAAAATGTTTATGAATCCTTATATCATCAGTCAATTCTGGATGAAAGGTTGAAATTAATATATTGTCTTGTTGCATCATAACCGGCTTGTTTTTGAATTCTGCCATTATCTTAGCGCCGTTATAAAAAGAGTTTATAACCGGAGCCCTTATAAAAATGCATTTAAATGGCTTTTCAAAGCCGGATATGTTAAGATTTGTCTCAAATGAATCAACCTGCCTGCCATACTCATTTCGTTTTATGGAAATGTTCATCAGACCCAAATTCGGCTGTTTTTCCCCGACAACATCCTTTGCCAGTAATATTGCCCCTGCGCATGTCCCATAAATAGGCATTCCTAACTCATACTTTCTTATAATCTCTCTATCAAGGTCTGATTCGCGCATTAATTTGCCTATTGCTGTAGATTCGCCGCCAGGAATTATCAAACCATATATGTTGTCCAAGTCTTCTGGTTTTCTAACTTCAACTGGCTCAACATTGCATTTCTTTAGCATTGTTACATGCTCCCTGAATGAGCCTTGCAGAGCTAAAACGCCTATTTTCATTTACCATCCCCTTTCCTGCATTCTTAAGCTTAGCTTTGATATTTCCTCTCCTTTCATGGCTTCTCCAATGCCTTCTGAAGCCTTTGCAACAATTTTTGGGTCATTATAATTTGTAGTTGCTTCAACAATTGCCCTTGCCCTTGCTCTTGGATCTTTGCTTTTAAATATTCCAGAGCCGACAAAAATGCCATCGCAGCCAAGCTGCATCATCAAGGCAGCATCTGCAGGCGTTGCAATTCCGCCAGCTGCAAAGTTAACAACTGGTAATCTTTGCATCTTAGCTGTTTGTTTTAACAGCTCCAAAGGAACTTTAAACTCTTTTGCTTTTAATTGCAATTGCTTTTCATTCATGTTTTTTAAAGCGGCTATTTGCTCATTCATTGTTTTCATGTGCCTTACCGCCTCTACAACATTTCCAGTCCCTGCTTCCCCTTTTGTCCTTATCATTGCTGCGCCTTCTGCAATTCTTCTCAAAGCTTCTCCTAAGTCTTTAGCGCCGCAGACAAACGGAACTTTAAATTCGTGCTTGTTTATATGGTGCTTTTCATCAGCAGGTGTTAAAACTTCAGATTCATCAATATAATCAACGCCTAAAGCTTCTAATATTTGCGCTTCAGCAAAATGGCCTATTCTGCATTTAGCCATTACAGGTATTGTAACAGCTCCCATTATCTCCTTAATCAGCTTAGGATCAGACATTCTAGCTACACCGCCCTCTGCTCTTATGTCAGCTGGAACTCTTTCTAGGGCCATGACTGCTACTGCGCCTGCCTTTTCCGCTATTTTAGCGTGCTCGGCTGTAACAACATCCATAATAACACCGCCTTTTAGCATCTCAGCTAGGCCTTTTTTCAGTGTAAAAGTTCCTTTTTCTATTTTTTCCATTTTTAGCGCCTAAAGAATTCCTTATGGATTTATAAATGTTATCAAAATTTTTGTTATTTTCTTTTGGGCGCTTTTCTTTTCAAAAAAGAAAAGTGCTGACAGACTAGTTGCTTATTTTAATTTTTTAATCATTGATTATTTTTATTTTTTAACCAGACTGTTCGTCGCTTCGCTCCCTCACAGAGTATCTATTAGCCTCGCAATAGCGCTTCTCTAGTGATTCAGCTCGGCAGTGTGGCTCATCTCTTCTTGCAAATAAACATACAGTGGTCTTTCTGGTAAGGCTCTAATGCCCTGTAGTCAATGATTGTTATGTTTTTTTCCAATTGCTCTTTAACAAGGCTGAATATTTGCTGCGGTTTTTTAGTTACATCTATACTCCTTGCCTTAACAGCCAATAATGCATAGCCGTCTTTTTTGAGAAACAAGTTGATATTTTTCAAAAATATCTCAACCTGGTTTTTTTGGGCTATATCCTGGTAGATAACATCAGCCTGGCTTATCTTATCAATATATCTTTCTGGCCTGTTTGCGTCTTCAAGCAAAGGAGCAATGTTTTTCCTGTCTTCTGAAACAAAAACCAGGTCCCTTACAACCCGAGGAGCAAAATCCAGGGCAAATATAAATCCTTCGTTCCCTACAATATCAGAAACATGCGAAACAGTAGTCCCTGAAGCAGCGCCTAAATAAAGCACTACGTCGTTTTTTCTTATTCCAATATTAGGGGAATTTTTTAAAATCATGGCAGCCAGCTTGCTTTTTAATGGGTTCCATTCCCTGTATTCAATTCTATCTCCCTTGACCAGCCTTTCATCATAAACCTTTTTGCCTGGAGCTAGGTTTATTGTAAAAATCGTGTTTCCCTCATAATAAACCTCAAAGATTTTAGATTTTTGTATCATTTAAATTTTTCCTCTAACCCTTTTTTTAATTTATCACCGATAAATTTGCCTTTGAAATAGTCAACTTTAACAGCGATAGAGATTTTATCCGCCAGCGCTCTTGCCACTTTGCCATGCTCTGATTTTTTTGCCTGGCTGATCAAAGGGTGCTCATGCAGAATGCCATACTTTGGGGATCTTGCTCCTGTTTTTATATGCCTAAATAGCGCTTTTTCTGCACCTAACAATTGGATTACAGAAGCAGCTAATTCGGCTAAATGCTTCAAGCTGCCGGTATGTTCTATTAATTTTGCTCCTATAGTGATGCCCGTTATTGCAGTTAGATTGGGGCAATTTTTTTTCATTAATCCTTCCAAATATGTTTCTTGTTTTTTCCTGAAGTTGTGCATATCGCTAACCTGCCTTATTAAACCAAAAATTGGCTCTAAATCCTCTTTATTTAATGCGGCGCCCATCGATTCCTCAATCCTTTCATCCTTTTTATCTGCTAATAATTCGACAAATTTCTCGTTATCCTTAACATTTTCAGAAAATTCGGGATTACTGTAAGAGTACCATTCCCTCAATCTTTTGGTTAATATGTTTATTATCTTATCAACTTCTTCTATGCAGTTAATTGACTGTATTATCAGTATATCATCCTTAACAGAGTCCCTTATTTTGCCCTTGGTTAAAGCCAAATTCTTTGAATAAAAATCAGAAAAAAAGTCTTTGTTTTTAAACAAATCCAATATTTTAATTAGCTCTTTCCCTTCTGGTTTTTTTAACACCTTATACTTGTTTTTAAGCTTTTCTTCAGCTTTTTCTTTGTTGGCATAGTCTACAATATTTCTGAACAATATCTTATCAAAAATGGTAAATTGTTCACTAAATACGAACGTTCCTACTACATTACTAAAAACATATTTCGGTTGCATGATAAAACCAAAAAATATATATTGGTTTTTAAATTTACTCTTTTTATGGCATTAATTTATATCACATGCAAAGACAGGAAGGAAGCAAGAAAAATAAGCAGCTGCCTGCTTAAAAAAAGGCTTGTTGCATGCTCCAATATGTTTCCAATTGAAAGTTTGTACTGGTGGAAAGGTAAGATTGTGGATGGCAAGGAATATGTCATACTGGCAAAGACCTTGAATAAGAATGTTGATAAGGTAAGAAAAGAAGTCAGGAAGATGCATTCCTATGAGATTCCATGCATTATAAACATTAATTGTGGCGCTAATGATAATTGTTTAGATTGGGTTAAAAAAGAGGTTAGGTAAATTCTAACAAAAAGTTTTATAAATAAGCAAGCTATTAGTAGGTATATGCTGTTGGATATAAAAAAAGAGGTTAGGGATCTAAACAGGTTTAGGCATATACTCCTAGTTCTATTCGAAGAAGGGTTTGGTTATTTGCTGGATAAAATAAAATTAAAGCGCCATATACCCTTCAAAAACAGGATTAAAAAGACAAAAGAAGAGATTAGCCCTGCTGTCAGATTAAGGATTATTTTAGAAAAATTGGGGCCGACTTTTATTAAATTAGGGCAGCTTTTAAGTGTAAGGCCAGATTTGATACCAAAGGAATATATCAAAGAGCTGGAAAAGCTACAGGATAAAGTAAAAGCGGCTCCATTCAATGAAATTGAAAAAGAGATTGAAAAAGAGCTGAAAAAGCCGATTAAAAACCTATTTTCTTCTTTTAATGAGAAACCAATTGCATCTGCTTCTATTAGCCAGGTATATGAGGCAAAATTAAAATCTGGAGATAAGGTAGCTGTAAAGATCCAAAGGCCCAATGTTAAGAATATAATGAAAACAGATATAGAAATAATGATTTATATTGCAAAATTAATAGAAAAAAATATGCCAGAGATAAGAAAATATAATCCCACGAAGATTGTGGAGGAGTTTGCTGATTGGACAGAAAGGGAATTGGATTTTAGGATAGAGGCTAGAAATGCAAAAAAATTCTATAAAAATTTTCAAGGCAGCAGAACAATCCATATTCCAAGGGTTTATGATGAATACACCACCCCCAATATATTGGTTACAGAGTTTATAGAAGGGATAGAGCTGCATGACATAGAAAAAATCAAAAAGAACAAACTGGATTTTGGCAAGATAATAAAAAATGGATTTGATGCTATTTTAACACAGGTATTTGTACATGGCTTCTTCCATGGCGACCCTCACCCGGGGAATATTCTGATAATGAAGAACAATGTGATTGGCTTGGTTGATTTTGGCATAGTCGGCTACTTCAATGAGGATTTAAAGACAAAATCCATAAGTCTGCTTTATGGTATCATAGAGGATGATTTAGACAAGGTTGCCGATACTTTCTTGGAGATGGGGGCAGTTGGGGAAAAAGACATTGACATTGATAGATTCAAATTTGAGGTTAGAGACACTATAGAAGAATTGCAAGAAGCAAAAATAAAAGATGTAAAGGTTAGCGGCGTTTTGGAAAACGTGCTGGATATAGCCCTCAAATATAATGTAAGAATGCCGACTGATTTTGTTTTATTCGGCAAAACAATAGTGACCTTAGAGGGGATAGCACTTGAATATGACCCTAATTTCAAATTTGTAGAGAGCACTAAACCATTTATAGAAAAATTAATGAGGGAAAGGCTCAGCCCAAAATATATGATGGGTAATATTATTGAGAACGCATCAAAATTTAAAAAATTTATATCGGAATTGCCAAAACAAACAACAGAGGCGCTTAAAAAAATACAAAGCGGAAAAATCAAAATTGATATAGAGGACACAGATGTAAAAAAACTGGCTTTGGAGATAGACAAATCAAGCAATAGGCTGGCATATGGGATAATAATAGCTGCTTTGATAGTTGCGGGCGCCTTGGTTATGCAGGTAAACCAGCCCCTTATTTTTGGGATGCCCGTTATCTCATTTATCTCTTTCCTGATTGCATTCATATTATTGATAATGTTGTTTAGTTCGATATTAAGCGAAAGGAGGTTGAGATGAAATGGATGAGGCAATAAGAAAGGCATTTTTGATTGGTTTGGGCGCTGCAAGTCTAAGCAAGAAAAAAGCAGAAAAAGCATTAAGAGAGCTTATTAAAAAAGGTGTGGTCAGCAGGAAAGAAGGAGAGGCTTTGGTAAGAAAAATTTTAGCAGATGCTAAAACACATAGGGAAAGATTGGAAAATGTAGTAATAACTGAAGTGAACAAACAATTGAAGAAAGCAAAACCTATTGTTAAAAAAGTAAAAGAGAGAGCAGAAAAAGAAGGAAAAAGAATAGTTGAAAGCATGTTGAGCTAGAATGCCGCTAGTAGTCACTCATGTATTACTGACTGTAATCTTAGTTGATTTATATAGGGATTATGTCACAAAACATAAAAAATATTTTAGCCTGCATACAATTTTAATAGGAGGAATAGCTGGGCTATTGCCTGATATTGACATCCCTATTAATTGGATATTAAATTTTTTTGGCTATTCTTTTAGTCTTTTAAGGCATGGGGGGGTAACCCATACAGCGTTCTTTGGCTTGATCTTTTTAATAGCCGCATTTATCCTGCTTAAAAAAAAGAAGCATAAAATGGCAGCCTATTTTTTTGTGATAACATTTGGGATATTATTCCATCTATTTTTAGACTATCTTTTAGGCGGCGGTTCATGGGAGGGAATAATGTGGTTCTGGCCCCTATCATCACAGGCATTCAAGATTCATTTATTGAGGTATTTTAACCTGATAAATCTGCCTGCTGGCATTGACGCTGTAATCCTATTAGCATGGCTGTGGCACGAGGAAAAAAAGCATAGGATAAGTGATTTTATTTAATTACAGTCCCTTTAAACTTTTTGCCGTCTAACAAATTCTTCAAATTATTCAAATCCTTGCCAATTATAAAAACTCTTAATTTTAATTTCTCAGCTTCTTTAGCGGCTAATGGATCAAACGGCGCATTAAGGCCAGGTTTCCATTTAGTGCTTAATAATTTTCTAAATTCCTTCCAGCTTATTTCTTTAATTGGCTTTGCATTTTTATATTTCTTTGGGTCCTTATCATAAACATAGTCAACATTGGTAACATTCACAACCATGCCAGATTTGGAATTCTTTGCAAACAAAACAGCGTCATAATCGGTGCTAAATCCGGGTTTCCAGCCAGCTGCTATTGAAATTTTTGAATTTTTTATTTTTTTTGTCGGGTCAACAATAATCTCCTCTTTCAAGTTGAATATTTTTCTAATAACATAGGCATTCAGCCTAGTAGCATATATGCCCAGCCAATCTAACTTCTTATTATCCAGCTTTATTTTTCTCCCTTCTTTTTGAAAATCCCTGGCTAGTTTTCCTCCACCGCAAATAAGAATAAATTTATACTTTGAAAAAGAAAAAACCAAATTCTTAAACTTTTTTAAAAAATCTAAGTCATATCTGTCAGGAACTATAACAGACCCGCCTAATGAAATCACAGCTTTCCTCATTTTAAGAGCCCAAGCCAATAAATATAACGCCGATTATTATCAATATCACTCCCATCCACTTAAACAGGCCCATCTTTTCCTTAAGGAATTTCATTGACAACAGGCTTACCCATATATAGGTTGTTGCAACAAATGGGTAAAGAACAGACAATTCTCCGCCTTTTAAAGCAGGGATGAATATTACGGTGGCAATGCCATATAGAGCAACACCTATTATCAAATTATAATTTTTTATTAAAGCTTTGATATTAAATCTAAAATTTTCTGCCCCTTTTTTAAAGAACAAAGGGCCGAATGAGCCTACAACCCCCGCAATAAAAACAAGAGCCATTGCCCATAACTGAGTTCTCATTTTAAACAGCCTCTGTGTACTCTAACCCGTCTTTTTTGCTGCCAAGGCCAATAAAAACAACTCCTAATATTATTGCTATAACACCTATCCACTTGTATAGATTCATTATTTCACCAAATAAATAAACTGAAAATATGCTAACCCATATATAGCTGGTTGCTATTATTGGATATAAGATAGACAGCTCGCCGGCTTTTAAGGCAATTACCATCAAAACAGCCCCAATACCATAAAGGGTAAGCCCGATTATAAGATATGGGTTTGTTATTATTTCAAGAATATTAAAAGAGAGTGTTGCTGCTCCAGCCTTGTATGATAGCTGCGCTAGTGATGTGAATAGAGTAGTCAGCAATATCAAAAAAATTGCATACGGTTTAGTTGCCATTTTATTCTTTTGATAATATTTCAATCACGCTGGCATAAGTTGGTCTTGTAACCAAAACACCAATAGTTAACCCAATTATTGTAGTCAGCGCAAATCCTTTTAGCAAGCCAGCTCCTGCAAAAAGCAAAGGTATCATTGCAACTACAACTGTTGCGTATGCGCCAAATACAATAGAGAATGCCCTTTTAATGCGTTCTTTCCAATTAAAGATGGTTGTTGTTGTTTTCCCCATTAAAATCTCATCTGTTATAACAATTTGATCATTAACGCCTGTACCAAGCATTATTATTATGCCTGCTATTGAGGCTATGTCTAGATTCCAGTGAATCAGGGCTGCAACACCTAATAGAATAACAACTTCTGAAAAAAGGGTGATCATAATCAATATCATTATTTGTATTTTTCTATATCTTATCAGAAGTGTGATAGCTACAGCTAGAATAGCCAATAAACTGACAAACAGAGAATTCTTAATAAATTCCCCTCCTAAAACTGGCGAGATAGAATCTGTTTTGACAATATTTAATTTAACAGGCAAGCTGCCTGTCTTTAATATAGTCTGCAATCGTTTCATGTTTTCCAAGCTGTTTAAAGCTGCTTGTTGCTGCGATCCTCCAACGCCAGAGCCAGATATCTGGATATCTGTTACCGCTCTCCCCTTTAAATCAGCTCCTATGTTTAATTCATCTACTTGCTTATTATCAAGGAAAAGAACCAATTTTTCAGTTAGATATTGCTCTTTGTCTTCTGAACTAATGATTTCCAGTTCTTTAGTTAAATCAGCTTGCCTTTGAGCAGCTTCTTGGCTTAAGGCAATTGAAAACCTAAACCTGCAAAGCCACTGGTCATTAAAGGGGTTGCAGCCATAATTTGGGTCTATGCCTGCGCAGTCAGCAGACCTGCAAACATAAGTTATATCCTTGCCGCCAATAAACACTGTTTTGTTCCCTATTTTAGCCTCAAACTTTCCCTGCTCTTTTAACAGCTTAACATCTTTCTCATTTCCCCCGGGGATTTCTACGAGAATGTATTGATTGCCTGACAAATCGCTGGCTTCTTTAATAATAAGGTCGCTTAAACCATAGACATTAAGCCTTTCATTCATGCTGTCTAACAGCAAACCCATATCATTAGCAGCTAGCTTTTCTTCAGGCTGCAATAAAATACGCACTCCTCCTTCCAGATCAAGGCCCTTGTTTATATTCGTTTTTGGCGCTTCATAAACGCTGATGCCTATGTCTTCCGGCCCCAAACTTTTTGTTTCTGTCTTGTTAACCACAATAGTCTTAGTTATTGTTTTGTTTATTGATTGAACCGTTCCGTTAATTGTCTCATTAACATGCACTATCTCTTCAATAGTTTTGGTCTCAGTTTCATTTAAAATTATTGTTTCTGTTTTTTCCCTTACTGTTAACCTATAAAAGCCCTTATTTGTTTTTATGCTCACTGTTTGATTAATTTTTAGGTTATCGGCAATGGCATGGTAATCGGCCATGCTAGCTACTGGCTTATTATTCAAGAAGTTTATAACTTCTCTGCTCATTGGCCTTGCTGTTGGCAATGGGCCTTTCATGCCTGCTAAATCCGCAGAAGAATTGGCTGCAATGTTTCTTATAGCTACTCCTTTATTCCATGGGTTTGGGTTTATTGCTACTACAGCCAATACCAAGAGCGTCAATAGTATTATTACCCTTGCATTAGTTATTAGCGTTTTTATTTTCTTATTCATTTTTCATAGCATGTTTTTTATGCTGATGCTCTAAATACAGCCTTAATATGCCAACATTCTGTATCCATGTGCTAACTAAATCAACAAGCAAGCCAATCAGTATTATCATCATAA
This sequence comes from Candidatus Woesearchaeota archaeon, assembly GCA_018303725.1. Classification (GTDB taxonomy): domain Archaea; phylum Nanobdellota; class Nanobdellia; order Woesearchaeales; family JAGVXP01; genus JAGVXP01. The sequence continues at coordinate 15,878 of JAGVXP010000009.1, forward strand.
TCTGCTTGATTACATCAGATTGTGTAAGGATTAAGGTTACAATCACAGCTACAATCGCTGTTAAAGTCATTGTAACTCCTGTTTTTATTGAGCTTATAACCTTATCCATAACAGTCCCTTCCTTTCTTTTCAAAACTCTTGTGGTTAACAGTATATCTGTATCAACTGAGTAACCAATCAGCATTAAAAAAGCGGCAATTCCTCCTGTTCCAACCTTCATACCCAAGAGGTTTATGACAGCCAATGTGACAACTATATCTGAAAATGCAGCTAGGATAACAGCCAAACTGGGGATGATTGTCCTGAAGTAAATAAAAACAATAATCCCCATGAGCAAAAAGGCTATTAATAAGGCAATAAGCAGCTCTTTAAAAAAACTGGCTCCTAAGGAAGAGCCCATTATTTCAATGCTGTAATCATCTTCTGCAAGCTTAATTTGAAGACTTGAGCTGATGGAGCTTATTAAAGAATCTATTTCCAATTGTTTTGTTCCGTCTATGCCTGCCTCAACTAGAATGCCAAATTGAGCGCCTGCCCTGCTTAAGGCCCTAACAGATATGTCCTCCCCTTTAAACTGTGAAGATAAATAATCCTGAAGTTCTAAAATATTAACCTCTTTCTCTAAAGGGATAGTCAGGGTAACTCCTCCTTTCAAAGAGACATCCTTATTGATAAAATCCCCTGTTTCTGCTATTTGAAAGCCTATAGCTATGATTGCCAATAACAGCATTAAGGAAGGAATGATCAGCAATCTTTTGTACTGTTTATCATAGAAATTTTTTATGTTAAGATAAAAATTGCCTGCATTAAAGGGTTTTCTGGGCTCTTTTGGTTTTGGCTTTTGTTCCTCTTTTTTTTCTTCTTGTTTCACTGGTTCTTCAGATAGTTTCTCTACGGGTTCCCCTATTTTTTTTTCTTCAGATATAGCCTCCCCATGTTTTAAAGCTTCTTCAGACGTTTTTTCTTCTTCCATTTTCTTAAATCAAGAAGAAATAAGGTTTATTTATTAATCTTACGATTTAATTGCAGCTTTTATAAAGCCATAAAATAGAGGAGAAGGGTCTCCTAACCTTGATTTGAATTCGGGATGCGATTGTGTTGCAACAAAAAATTTATTTTTTGGCAATTCTATGAATTCCATTAATTTCTTTCCATCATCCCTAATGTGATATCCAGAAAATACTAGTCCATTTTTTTCAATTAGGCTTGTATATTTTGGGTTTACTTCATATCTATGCCTGTGTCTTTCCAAAACTATGTCTTTATCTTTTTCAAGAACGCCTAATCTAAATTTCTGGCCTGGATCCCTCTTCAGATTAGATAATCTTTCATTGTCTTCTTTTAAACGGCTTCTCTCCTTGTATAATTGTGACACTATTGTTTTATCTTTTAGGATAGCAGCATAAGCCCCCAAACGCATTGTTCCGCCGTATTTGCTTTCTTCAAGCAATTTTTTTTGTGTTGGTAAAATATCTATAACAGGGTATTCTGTTTTTGGGTTGACTTCTGTTGTATTTGCATTTTTCATATTGCAAACATCCCTCGCAAATTCAACAACAGCCAACTGCATCCCGTAGCATAACCCCAAGAAAGGGATATTATTTTCTCTTGCAAACTTTATTGCTTTGATTTTTCCCTCTACTCCAGATTCTCCAAAACCGCCAGGTATTATTATTCCATCATAGCTTTTTAGGTCATTTAACCTATTTTGGTTCTTTTCTAATTCCTTGGAGTCAATCCAATTTATCTCAATCCCGGAATTGAATTCTGCTGATGCATGAACCAATGCCTGGTTTATTGATATATAAGAGTCAGCTAAATGATAATCCCCAATATCTACATATTTCCCAACAATTGCTATTTTTACTGTTTTTTTGGGGTTTTTTATTCTATCCACCAATCTGCTCCATTCAGATAAGTCCGATTTTTTCTTTGGCTTCATACCAAACTTATTTAAAATTTTTATTCCGAATTCCTCTTTTTCTAAATCTAATGGAATCTGGTATATAGTGTCTATATCCGGTTCAGAGATTATATGGTCCGACGGTATGTTTACATAAGTTTCGATTTTCTTTTTTCTGACAATATCAAGCGGTTTTCTTGCTCTGCATATGATAAAATCAGGGAATATGCCATTTTCACTCAACATTCTGATTGCTTGCTGGGTGGGTTTTGTTTTCATCTCTTCAATATGCGATGGTGTTGGTAAATACGTGATCAGTATATAACAGACATCCTCTCCGCCCAATTCCCTCTCTATGCTCTTCATTGCAAACAAGAAAGGCAGGTTCTCAAAATCACCGATTGTGCCTCCAATCTCAACCAAAGTAAAGTCATAGCCATTGGATGCTTCCCTTATCCTTCTCTTTATTTCATCTGGAATGTGAGGTATAAACTGCACTGTTTTCCCAAGATACCCTCCGCTCCTCTCCCTATCAATAACAGTCTTATATATTTGGCCGGTTGTTATGTTATTTCTCTTTGGCATATCAATGCCAAAAAATCTTTCATAGTTTCCCAAATCCTGGTCTATTTCACCGCCATCGTCAGTAACCCACACTTCACCATGCTCTGTCGGCCTCAAAGTGCCAGCATCATAATTTATGTATGGGTCTATCTTAACAGCTGTAACCTTATAGCCATAATCTTGCAGTATTTTGCCGATAGAAGCTGTTGTGACGCCTTTTCCTACACCAGACATTACCCCCCCAGCCACAACGATATACCTAGCCAAAGACCATCACCCCTATCACAACTCTAGAATAAGTTATTAATAAATCTTTTGCTCGTTGCATATACTAGGAAAGGGGGATTTATTTAAAAATGTTACTGTTTTTTTAGGGCGTGTCTAAAATTTTGTGTCTTTTGCTATAAAGAATATTATGAGAAAAGCGTCTGCGAAAAGTTGATTAAACTAAGCTGCCTATAAAGAGTATTATAAAAATACCTGTGGTGTTTAGTGTGTATGATACAATTGAAAATAGCTTTATTGAGATTTGCCTGGAAGCTGCGAGCAAAGAAACGCCTATCTCATCAGGCAAAGGCGATGCTATTATAAACCCAGCTAAAACAGGCACAAAATATTTTTTAAGCAAAGCAGGGGTTTTATGGTTTAGGTGCGCTATTATCCTTTCTTTTGACAATTTTTCAAGCTCGTCTGCAAAAGAATGCCTGATAAATTTAAATATGATTAAATCACCCATTAAAGCGCCAACGCCAGCAATAAGCCCTGCCAAAATGATGTCTTGCTCCTTTGCCAGTATCAATAAGATAGCTGTTGCAGGGGCTGCTGTAAAGCCATAAACAAATAAAATTCCGGCTAAAAACGTTCCTAAATAGCCCATAGACAGCAGGAGATTATGGAAAGGCAGAAAAGTTCTTTCTTTAAATATAAGATAAGCTATTGCAAAAGTTAATAACAACAATAAAAGCTTAGGGTATTTTATCCTTGATAAAATATTATCCATAGCCATAACATATATTTACTTGTTTATATACATTCTCCTTTTTTAGGTGATCATAATTCATCCTGTTTTTTATTGAATATATGCATCAAAAGGCGACCAGTTAATTATGAATTCACGGTAGATATGGGACAGGTCATAGAAAATGTAATCTTCTAAAAATTTTTCCTTGAATTGCGCCATAATTTTTCTAAGCTCCTTATCATTTTTGGCATAAAGCTCCAGGCTTAAGTCATACCTGCCCAATAACTCGTAAGTTGGGGTCTTCTTTTATGGCCATGGACAATTCAATAAGCCTTATGCGCGCTTGTGTTGATAATTTCTTTATTATCTGAAGGTCAATTTTATCAAGGCTGTAATTACTGGTTTTTCCATGATATAATATGCTCTTTACTGTTTTTCCTGGAAAGAGGATTTTCTGGTTTAGCTTGTGGCTTGCAATTATTGTGTGCATGCTTTTCTGCATTAAGTAGCTGCCAAAGTTATTATAAAAACCTGACAGGAATTCCTTTAGCCCGCTTGGAAACCTGTGCATAGCGACAAAACAAATATCATAAGCGCCTTCCATTACCCTGAGGTTAGCGCAGCTCTTTTCATTGCGCAAATAATCAATAATCTTTTTTTCTATTTCAGCGGTTATTTTATTAAATTTGAAGAAAATCTTGTAATACTGGTATCCAAGATGCGATGCATTGATGAAGGAATAAAAATACTTGATATTGCCTCTTTTAAGCAGCCGTTTAATGCGGAAATTAACTGTTTCCTTGGAGAGCCTGATTTTTCTCGCTATTGCTGCTGCTGAGGCTCTTGAATTTATATCCAGCTCGTATAATATTTTCTTGTCATGTATATCCAGCTTTTTATCTTTTTTGTAGTTTTTCATTGTTTATAAAGTTTAAAACTTGTTTTAAACTTTTAAACTAGAGAAAATTGTCAATTTTCTCGTTTATATTATTATCATTAATCAGATTTTATTTAAAAATTTTTCGTTTTGTGCAAAAATTAGATGAATTATTTTAATTAGGTGGTAACTGCTTTATAGATGGGTGGACAAATCAACAATTTTAGGGGATATTGGCTTTTCATTAGGCATAGTAAGCATTTTTATGGTAATAGCGCCTCTTTTTAAGCTAAGCCGCCTTTTTGGCACAACCAAAAATGCAATATTCGCTTTATTAATTGGCATAGTTGGCCTTATACTGGCTAATATACAGTCCAAGAAGCATACTGATGAGATGGCTAAATTTGTGTTCCTAATTAACTTGATTGCAATTGTCTTGGCTGCCATTAATTTGATATTTTTTTGGGCCAGTTAAAGTGTATTTTACCTTTTCGTATGCAATAAAAAGCCATTGGAGGCAAGCCAATGAAAGTTTCATGTATTATCCTAATGTCTTTAATGAATAAAGGTGATTATTATGCCAACAAATAAGATAAGAGTAGCTATGATTGGTTTTGGCAGAACAGGAAAAAAGATAGTAAGGCAAATAATGAAAGACGATTCCTTAGAATTAGTAGCTGTTATTAGAAGCAAACATGGAAGGGATATTGGCAATACTGTGGGAAGCGTTCTCCATATAAAGAGCGACACCCACATATGGCCTGAGAACAACCTTGATGATGTAATTAAAAAGACAAAACCAAAAATATTTATTGATTTTTCCAGTCATTCAGCAACATACAACCATATCAAGATTATTGCAAAAAACAAAATTAATATTATTATTGGGACAACTGGTTTTTCTGATAAAGAGCTGAAGAAAATCAAATCTTACAAGAAAAAAATTGCAATCATCTTGGCCCCGAATATCACAGAAGGGGTGAATATCCTTATTGAGCTGGCCCGCAGGGTATCAAAGGTCTGGCCGGATTGTGATATAGATATTTTGGAAACCCATTTTAAAAAAAAGAAGGATGTCCCGTCAGGCACTGCTTTGAAGATTGCGAAATTATTAAATAACGACAGGAAGATGCTAGCTGGTAAAAGAGCAAATGGATTAAAAAAACCAAAAGAAATCACCATCCATTCAATAAGGGCAGGAGGGATAATAGGCAAACACGAAGTACTTTTTGCAACCCAAAATCAAATAATCACCATAGTACATGAGTCATCATCCAGGCTGGCTTTTGCAGAAGGCGCTATAAAGGCAGCGAAATGGATTTACTTAAAAAAACCCGGTTTGTATTCAATGAAGCGCGTACTTAATTTATAAATAGTGATGTCAGAAACTTTTCATCAGTTTCATTAAAAATCAAGGGATTTTTAATGTGCTCAGAAATGCAAAGTCTTAAAAATCGCAAAGCGTTTCTAAGTTCATTTCCGACACTAACTGGCGGCTGGAAAGCCAAAGTACTAGCACATTGTGGAAAATTTTTGACATTTTAGCTTGAAAACGCTGCGGAATTGACGAAACTGATTTTCATAAAATTTTAGGAGGTGAAGAAAAATGGCGGAAGAAGAGCAGAGAGAAGAGCCATCTACAGAGCAACAACCTGAGGAAAAGGAACAAGAGCAAAAACAACCTAAAGAGAAGAAAAAGAAGGAACAAGAAGAGAGTAAAGATACCTCAGCTGAAGAGAAAAAAGAAGAAACTACAGAAGAATCAGCTGAGGGCGCGCAATAAGAAGAGAAGTTTTTTCTCTTCTTTTTAATTTGGCAAGGTTATAATAAACTATCTAAGATAATTGAGTGAAAAACAAAATGATAATATATTATGCAAGCCAATCTTTTTACCCATTCATAGGTGGGGTTTCAACATATCTTCTGAATTTATGCAGAGAAATGGTTAACAAGGGGAATAGGGTAGTTGAGGTACATCTTAGGTCATTTGGGGGGCTAAGCAAAGAGGAAATTAAAGGAATAGAAGTCCACAGGGTTCCAAAGGAACCAATTAACAGAGAAGTAATGGAGAAATACAGCAAATTCAAAGAAGCTGTATATAAGGAATGCCATTATAACATAAATGAATTTACAAAACCCGCCAATGAGATGGAAGGATTTGCCGAGTTTAGCAAAGTAAATGAATATTTTGGAGAAGAATTAAAAAATTTGCTTGAAGAAAATCCTGCTGATATTGTGCATATCCATGATTTCCAGCTGCTTTTCACATACAAATACGTCCCTAGAGGCATGCCTTTGATTCTAACATGGCACATACCATTTATAGAAAAGATGTCAAAATATCTATCGGAATTTTTAATAAAACACCTTAAAGAGTATGATAAAATTGTTTTTTCATCGAAAGACTATATTGATGCAGCAGTAAAATTAGGCCTTCCAAGAGAAAAAACAGAACTTATCTATCCGATAGCAAATACAAATTTGTTTAGGCATTTGGATATAGACAAGAGTAAGGTAAAAGAGAAATACAACATCCCTGTGGATGCTAGAGTTATATTATGTGTTCAAAGGGTTGATGCAAAATCAGGACATGAACAACTTATTAAAGCATTGCCAGAAATACTCAAAAA
>JAGVXP010000010.1 GCA_018303725.1 Candidatus Woesearchaeota archaeon
TCTTTTTCATGGTTGGGTATGCTCCAACCACCCCTCATAGAGCCTTACGGCTCTTGGGGGGTTATTAATTTTTCTATGAGATTTTCACCAAAGCCGTTTTCAGCTAAAAAGAAAAATAAAAAACCCTACATCCCCATTCCAGGTGGCATTCCGCCTGGCGGCATTGGAGGCATTCCGCTGTCTGATTTTCCGCTGCCGGCTATAACATCATCAATTCTTAATATCATTACAGCAACTTCTGCAGCAGAACTAACAGCTTGTGTCTTAATCTTCAAAGGCTCTATAACGCCTTGTTTCCATGAATCTACCACCTTGCCTTTGAAAACATCAATTCCTGCCCATTTCTGCTTTTTATCGTGGGCTGCTTTTAGCTCTGTCAATATGTCTATTGGGTCAATGCCTGCATTTTCTGCCAATGTTCTTGGAATGACTTCAACAGCATCTGCAAATGCCTGCACTGCCAGCTGCTCTCTTCCAGATAAACTCTCAGCATATTTTCTAAGCTGCTTGGCCAGCTCTATTTCAGGAGCGCCAGCGCCAGCAACTATCTTGCCAACTTTTAAAGCAGCTGAAACATCTCCAATTGCATCTTCCATTGCCCTCTTTACTTCATCAACAACATGCTCGGTGCCGCCTCTGATCAGGATAGTAACTGATTTTGGGTTTTTGCAGTCTTTGACATAAGTCATCTGCTCATCCCCGACTTTAACTTCCTCTACAATGCCTGCTTTTCCTAGGTCATCTGGTGACAGATCATCTAAATTAGTAACTACTTTCCCGCCAGTTGCCCTTGTCAATGCTTTCATATCGCTTTCTTTTGCTCTCCTGACAGCATAAATTCCTTTCTTGGCTAAAAAATGCTGCGCAATATCATCAATGCCTTTCTGGCATACAACAACATTTGCTCCGGACTTAGCAATCTTCTCTACCTTATCCCTAAGCATCTTCTCTTCCATATCAATAAATGCCTGCATCTGATTTGGGTCTGTTATCTGTATTTTAGCGTCTATTTCCGTGCTTTTTATTTCAACAGCAGAGTCAATCAAGGCTATTTTTGCATTTTTAAGCTGCCTTGGCATTCCTGAATGAACTCTTTCCTTGTCTAAAACAATGCCTTCAATCAGCTCAGAATCATACACCGAAGCGCCTACCTTTTTCTCCAGCTTTATATTTTCTGTGTCAATAATATTTTTTCCGTTCTCTTTCTCCATAACCCTTTTTACCGCCTTAACAGCTATCTCGCTTAATCTCTCTTTGGCGTTCTCTGCCCCTTTTCCGGTCATGGCTGTTTCTGCAATTTTCCTTAAGGTTGCTTCATCATTTTCATCGATATTTTCAGCCATTTCATTCAAAATTTCCTGCGCTTTTGCCTCAGCTAATCTGTAGCCCCTTGCAACAATAGTAGGATGCACTTCCTTGTCCAATAAATCCTCTGCATTTTTTAATAACTCGCCAGCTATAACTACAGCTGTAGTTGTGCCATCCCCTACCTCGTCTTCCTGCGTTTTAGCTACTTCAACTATCATCTTTGCAGAGGGGTGCTCTATCTGCATTTCTTCAAGAATTGTAACGCCATCGTTTGTAATAGTAACATCACCTAAAGAATCAACAATCATCTTATCCATCCCTTTAGGGCCTAAAGTAGTCCTGACTGTTTCAGCAACTAATTTAGCTGCCATTATATTTGTCCTTTGGGCATTCCTGCCTGTGCTTCTCTGCGTGCCTTCCGGCAAAATGAATATCGGCTGCATATCTCTTGACATATTAAACCACCTCACTGGTTTGTTAAAAAATCTAATTTTAGTAGAAAAAGTGAATAAGCAGTACTATATAAAGGTTTCGTTTTTTGAGCTGTAAAGTCTGCTGGATATGGGTTAATAAAAAAATTTAAATTATTTTTTTCTTAATTTTCTATAATAAGTGGTTGGCATATGCCCCATATGTTGTGGAGCACCAACCCTAATTTTATACAAAAAGGTCTTACCTTTAAAGTACCAAGTTCTAGGTCCATAACTTCTACCTTTTCTTAACCAAGCTTTTTGTACCCATTCTGGAACTTCTTTAATTTTTCTCCATCCGTTCAAAAAATCTAAAAACATTTTAATCCCCCTAATATTAAGTAGCCTCCATATATAAAAAATTTACTCTTCAAACTCCTTCAAGAACTTAATCAGTTCCTCAGCTTTTTTAAACTCCAAAAACTCCTTTTTTGTCAAAGCAGGCATGTCCTTTTCCTTTGGCTTTTTTTCCTTAAAGATGACCAGCTTGTCAGCGTCTATCAGCTTTGACAATGGATTTAGTTGGGGGCTTGCCTTGTCGCTGATTTCGGTTAATATTATCTCCTTGTCTTTCCTGGCAATCACGTCAAACGGCACTTTCTTAGTTTCAGCTGCCTCAAAACCAAGGGCACCATACTTCTTAGCAATATCACTTTTGGAGGCAGTGAGAGCAGGTTGGTGGGCTTTAGCAGAGAAAACATCAACCTTGTCAAAAACATTATGCCCAAAAATATCATAAAGCCTCAATGCCTTGTTGATGGTAATCTCAGCCTCTCCTTTCTCATACCTCTGCACCATTTTCCTTGAAACGCCTAATTTCTGGGCTAAACCCCCAATAGACAAGCCTTCCTCTTCCATCTTCTGCCTTAGCTTATCTCCTATAATCTGCGCCTTTAAGCCAGCATGGTCCCTTTTTATAAAAGGCATTTTATTGTCAACACAAGCGCAAAATGTGTTATAATTTAAACAATGAATGCCAAATCTCGAATAGACAATATTATCCTGCAGTTTAGCACCAGCTTTCTCGGCTATAACCAAAGGGCTTCCGCCAATATAATCAGAAACCTTCATCATCTCTTTTGTGTATTCTTCAGAAACAGCATTAGCATCCTCTAATAGTTTTATTAATAATATCTGCCCTTCTTTTCTGGCTATGATATCAAAAGCAGTTCTTGTCAGTGATTTTATGGTGTAGCCTTTTTTAAGCAGATAGATGCTTACTTTTTCCAGGAGTGTTTGTTTCATTACACCTATAAAATTCAATAAGATTTATATATCTTTTCCATTTAACAACCTCATGATTATAACAATAAGCGGCAGGGCAGGCTCAGGCAAGAGCACAATAGCAAAGTTAGTTGCAAAAAAGCTCGGCTTAAAGCATTTTTCCTCAGGAGATTTCATGAGGCAGATGGCAAAAGAAAAGGGCATTTCCCTTCTTGAGCTTTCAAAACTGGCTGAAAAAGACAAATCAATTGACAAAGAGCTTGATGAAAGGCAAATAAAATTTGGCAAAGAAGAGGACAACTTCATAATTGATGGCAGGCTAAGCGCTTTTTTCATTCCAAAAGCTGATTTCAAAATATTCCTTGATGCAGACAAAAAAACAAGGGCAGAGAGGATTTTAAAAGACGCAAGAACAGAGGAAAGGGGCAAAAGCCTTGAGGATATTGAGAAAAAGATTGAGGAAAGGGAAAGGTCAGAGGCTAAAAGGTACAGGGAGTATTACAGCTATGACTGCTATGACAAAAGCAAATATAACCATGTCATTGACACTACAAACTTAGCTATAGAAGAAGTTGTAAAGAAAGTGCTAGATATAACCCAAAAAGAAAAGATTTATAAATAATATCAAGAGACATAACTTTCTTTTTAAATGAGATGTAAAAGAATGAATAAAAAATTTTTTTATTTGGCAGCTTTTTTAGTTTTAATAAATCTTGTAGCGATTGTTTTAGCAGAGGAGAATATGTCCAATGCGTCCGATGATGGATTGGTGGAAGAGAACATATCAAGTGAAGTGCCTCTAAATTTAACTGATGAGACGGTTAGCGAGGAAATTGCCTTAGTCTGCGATGAAACACAGTGCGATGATGGCTGTGTTGTATGCGGCGATAATAAATGCCATGAAGAGGAATTTGTTTGCACAGAAGCTCTCAATATTGAAAAAATTCTCCCAGGCACTATAACTACAGGTGTAGCGCAAATAAATGTCCTGATTAGGAATACAGGCAATGTTGATTTAAGGAACATAAGCATAGAGTTTAGTGGTGATGGAATATCCACACTAGAGAAGCTGCCCATAGAGATGCTAGTCGGCGGAGATAAGGATTACACATTCACAAAAATAGGAGCAGCAAAAGCCGGTGTGATAGACCTCGTTATAAAATTGTATGTAAACAAAGATTTAAAAGACACTTTAGTCAGGCAATTGACCGTTTTGGAAGAGGAAGTAATAAACATTACCAATACAACAGTAGAAATCAATATAACAGCTATCACAGAGAGGTTAGACAAGCTAAAAGAGAAGTACATAAGGCTTGAGCAAGACTATCAGAATAAAAAATTGCAGGACTATTATGTGGATATGGCCTATGACAACTTAAAGGAAACTGATGAATACATCAATGAAGCCCAGTTTTATCTTGTAGAAGGGGACTACAAAAAAATTGAGTTGATATTAACCATAATAGAAGACAATTTTGGCAACATAGAAAATGAGCTTGAAAATGCAAAGAAAGAGGAAAAAACCATTAGAGACCAGATCAAGACAAATGTGATATATATTGGATCAATTGCAGCTGCTATTGTCTCAACATTGACTGCATTGGGGCTCATTAGGAGCCATATAAACAAGCAAAAACTTATGGAACTGCATAAAAAGATACAACCAAAAAAAGGGGGATTGAAAGAAGAGAAAGAGGAGATAAAACCGGATGAAAATAAGAATGCTTAATTCCAAAACCGAAAACCAATAACTTTATAAATAACATATAATTCCTAAAATTCATAATTCTACCAGGGTTTATTCTTAGGTAGAGTGAAAAACAAAAATGACCCAAATAAAAAACAAAGATTTTGTAGAGATAGAATATACCGGAAAAATAAAAGAAGATAACTCCATATTTGACACAACAGATGAGAAGATAGCAAAAGAAAATGATATTTTCAATAAAGATATAGCTTATGGCCCAGTTGTGATTTGCATTGGTGAAGGGCAGATACCGGATGGTTTGGAAAAGGAGCTTGAAGGGAAAGAACCGGGAAAATATACAATTGAACTGCCACCCGAAATGGCATTTGGTAAAAAAAATCCAAAGTTGATACAGCTAATACAAACATCAAAATTTTTAAAGCAGCGTGTACACCCTGTTCCTGGGCTACAGGTCAACATTGATGGAATGCTCGGCTTAATAAAAACAGTATCAGGTGGAAGAACCCTAGTTGATTTTAACCATCCTTTGGCTGGTAAGGAGCTAGCTTATTCCATAAAAATAAATAAGATTGTAACAGAGGATAAAGAAAAAATAAAAAGCTATCTAAAATTAGTTTTAAATTTAAAAGACCCTAATGTTGAATTGGTGGGGAATGAGGCAAGAATAATCTTAAAAAACGACATACCCCAGGAGATAAAGGAAAGTTTAGATAAAAAGATAAAAGAGCTGATTAGTTCAATAAAAAAGATAGAATTTGTTATCCAAAACAAAAAGGATGATGTTACACCTCAAAAAGAACTAAAAAAATAGACAAATTTAAATATAAGTAAATGATTATTATAAATAAAAAGTGTGAGAGGCAATAAAAGTGGAACCTACTATTCAAGATGCGCCAGATTCTTTTTTAAACCGAACACAACAGGAAACAGTTAAAAGCGCTAATGTTGCTGATGCCGAACTTGAAGAACTGCTATCAAAACAAAGGGCAACTATAAAGGTTGTTGGCACCGGTGGCGGCGGCAATAATACAATTGACAGGATCTCTGAGGTGGGCATAAGCGGTGCAGAAGCAATTGCTGTTAATACTGATGCTCAAGATTTGCTTTATACAAATGCTGATAAAAAAATATTAATTGGAAGGGATATCACCAAAGGTATGGGTGCTGGTTCTAATCCCAAACTAGGGGAAGAAGCGGCCAGAGAAAACGAGCAGGATATAAAACAGGCATTGCAGGGGGCGGATATGGTCTTCATCACATGTGGATTAGGTGGAGGCACTGGGTCAGGTTCTGCTCCTGTCATAGCAGAGACGGCTAAAAAGATGGGTGCATTGACAGTTGGCGTTGTAACAATGCCGTTCGCAATGGAAGGGCAAAGAAGATATGAAAATGCAACAATGGGTCTTGAAAAATTAGAGCAGATTGTTGATACATTGATAGTTATCCCAAATGACAAGCTTTTAGAATTGGCTCCTGATTTGCCATTGCATACAGCTTTTAAGGTTGCCGATGAAATTTTGACTAATGCTGTAAAAGGAATTGCTGAGCTAGTAACAAAAGCCGGTTTAGTAAATCTTGATTTTGCTGATATCAGGGCTGTAATGAAAGGGGGCGGGGTTGCTCTTATTGGTGTTGGCGAATCTGACAGCGAGAACAGGGCAGTAGAGGCTGTTGAAAAGGCAATATCTAATCCGTTATTGGATGTTGATATAACAAATGCTAATGGAGCATTAATTAATGTAGCTGGCGGAGAGGACATGACTTTAGATGAAGCAAGAAAAGTCGTGGAAGCAGTATCGGAAAGACTCGCAGATGATGCTATAATTATATGGGGTGCGCAAATCTATAAAGACTTGGAAAAGACAATCAGAACAATGCTGATAGTAACGGGGGTTAAATCATCTCAAATCTTTGGCTCTGGAAGAACAACAACCGACAAAAGGAAAAAAGAGATCGAGAGGGAACTTGGGATAGATTTTGTAGATTAAAATGGATGAAGAAAGGCCTTCTTGGGTTCTCAAGCTAAAAAGATTTTGTGGTGAGTGTGTAAGGGTATTGAAGATTACAAAAAAACCGACGACATTCGAATTTAAGACAATTGTTAAGGCATCTGGCCTGGGGATGGCAATAATCGGTTTGATTGGTTTTTTAATCCAAATGATGAAAGCAATATTTTTCCCGCCAAAAATAACCTAAAACCTAGAAAATCAGGGGTTTTCAGGTGCCAAAATCCTGAAAAATCGCAAAGCGATTTTTGGGACACCAGAAATTTGTTTAAAACAAATTTATAAGTGATTCCGGAGGAATTTGTTTAACCATGACAGAAGAAAAAGAAGAAAAAATAACAATTTTTGCGTTGAGAACAACAGCAAACAGGGAAGACCAAGTTATGGATTTTGTCAGCTCTAATGCTAAAAGAAAAGGCCTTGAGGTGTACTCAATAATAAGACCCCACGGGATGAGGGGCTATATTTTCATTGAAGCGGCATCGAGAATAGACGCAGAACAAGCAGCATTTAACGTGCCTTATGCCAGAGGCATATTGCCAACACCCATTGACTTCAGGGAAATAGAGCACATGCTTAAACAGGTTAAAAGAGATGTAAATATTCAAAAGAATGATATTGTTGAGATTATTTCTGGCCCGTTTAAAAGGGAAAATGCAAAAGTTACAAGAATAGACAAGCAAAAAGAAGAAGTTGTTGTTGAGCTCCTAGAAGCTGCTGTTCCAATCCCCATTACAGTGAGGATGGATGCTGTCAAGGTTATAAGGAGAGAGACAGGAGAAGAAAAAGAAGAAGAAAAAGAAGGGTAATCTTTATAAATGATTATTGAATTCTTATAAATATGGCAACACAAACAATAGAGGTTTTAATTGAAGGTGGAAAAGCAACTGCTGCACCGCCATTAGGACCAGCCTTGGGTCCTCTAGGAGTTAACATAGGCCAAATTGTTGGTGATATCAATAAAAAAACCTCTAGCTTTGCAGGAATGCAGGTCCCAGTCAAAGTTATTGTGGATACAGACACAAAAAAACACGAGATCGAAATTGGAACTCCTCCTGCTTCTGGTTTATTAAAGAAAGAAGCCGGCATTGAAAAAGGAGCTGCAAATCCCAAAAAAGACAAAGTTGCTGATGTCCTTATCGAACAGATCATTAAAATTGCCAAAATGAAGGAAACTTCCTTACTGGGTAAAACATTGAAAGAAAAAGTTAAGGAGATTGTTGGAACATGCAATTCAATGGGGATTCTTGTTGAGGGAAAACCGGCTGTTGAAACTATAAAAGATATTAATGCTGGTAAATTTGACAAAGAGATCAGGGAAGAAAAAATAGAGCTTACAGCAGAAGAGAAGAAAAAATTAGAAGCAGAAAGAGAGAGATTAAAAGCAGAAATGGAAAAGAGAAGAACAGAGTTAGAAGCAAAAGCTAAGGAAATAATCTCTTCTATGGCTGGCCAGGAAAGAGGGCTTATCAAAGCTAAGTTAAAAGAAGCTGAAATACCAGATGAAATGATTAAAGAGTTATTGCCAGTTGAAGGAGCTGCGCCTGCGGCAGCAGCTGGAGCAGAGGGGGCAGCAGCTGGAGCTGAAAAAGCAGAGGCAGCGCCTAAAGCAGAAGCAAAACCAGCTAAAGAAGATAAGAAAAAATAATTATTTTATTTGGTCAGTTTTTTTATATTTTATTCCTAATCCATCCAATAAATTGATTATCCTCTGTTTTTCCTTTCCTAAACCCTTCCAGTCCAACAAAACAAAATCAACTTTAGGAACAGTTTTTTCTACAGCCTGCAAAACCATCTCCTTGTCTAAATTCTCTAACTGATATTTTGGGCAGATATGGCCAATAGCAATGTCTGTTTCTAAAATCCTCCTATTGAATGTGCTAGCATAATGCGGCCCGCCAATGCCAAAAGTGATTTTATAATTATTTTTATTGCTGATTATCTCATCAATATTTTTTAACAAATCAATGATAACCTTCGCAATTATATCTCCTGCTTCCTTATTCTTCCAGTTCTTTTCGTCTGACCCAATCTCAATAAACATACATGGCTTTTCTAAATAGGGGCCATGATGGGTTACCTCCAATGTTGTCTCATGATGCATATCCTTTCCTAACCTATTTAATACCAAAAAGGCCTCTTTCAATAACACCGCCGGAGCAATGCATAATTTACTATCTTTGCCCCCTGCTTCTGCTTTGCCCCAATTGCCAGCTGAGTGGCAACTCAAAGAGTGCACGCCTTTAGCAGATTGGTGCCTTGTTGCAAAAATAAACAAATCAGCTTCTATTTTTTTGTCTAAATCATTAGAAAGGATGGTATCTTCTTCAACAAAGTGCAAAGAACTGTCTAAATTATACTTCCTCAAATGCTCTGCTATGTTTATGCCAGCAGGATCTTTTTTACTTACTATAATCGCTGTTTTCATTTTCTAAGCAAAGTTGATTATAAATATAAAAAACCTTCTAAAACAACAATATTTAAATATAAGTATATTAATAAGAATATAAATAAGTGATAATAATAACTGAATTGTATATGAAACCATATTAAAAAAATAAAAACATTTAAATATAAGTAAATAAATAATAAAAAATATTAATAAAAAGATAAGTATTTTAAAATGACAACCGAGTTCAAAAGGAAACTCTACAAGCGCGGCTCTAGCTTTGAAACAACTATCCCTATGCCTATTCTTTTTGCTCTTGATAAATCAAAGAAATACAATGTTGTTTTCTCTTATGATCCTGAAACCAATAAATGGTATGTAAAATTTGAAGAACGAAAAAAAGGTGTTGAATCAAGATTGTGATAAGTAAATAAAAATGCAAATCAAAATAAAAATTGAAAAAAAGCATGTGTATTTTTTAACAGCAATTATTTTAGCGGTCATAGGAGTTAGCTATGTGATAGCATACGGCGGGACAAGCCCCGCAACAGTTGGCCATAGCGCTGGTGAATTGGATTTAACTCCATTGAGTATAGACACAGTTAATAGCAGGGTTGGGATTGGAACGACGAGCCCAGGGTATCCGCTCGAAATAAAAGCAGGGACTGTGTCAGCTTTTCTTCAGCCAGTTGCTAGTACTGAGTTTAGGTTTGGTTCCGCGAGTACCCATCCATTAACAATTTACAGTGGTGGCACTGAGAGGATGAGAATAGATACTTCGGGCAACGTCGGCATCGGGACAACAAACCCCCAAACAACCTTGCATCTTGAGCGGTCATCCGGAGCAGTCGGGATAAGGATGAAAAACGACTGGCAGGCATGGGACATTGTAACGGCTAATGGTAATCTTTTTTTCAAGAGAAATGAAGGAGCAACAACAGAGATGACCCTTGCAGAAGGAGGCAAGCTTGGTGTAGGGACAACAGGACCTACATACCATTTAGATGTGAGGCATGGATTTACAAAAACTGATACAACATGGAGGAATGTATTTCGTTTGGGTTCTAATGATGCGGCAAACTCTCTTACACTGCAGTTTGCAATGTTAGGAGCGGCAACCCAGTCTGACAGAAAAGCAATGATTCAAGTCGCAGAGGAAGGAGTGGCTAATACAGGTACGCTCAGCCTCCAACCAAACGGCGGCAGCGTCGGCATCGGGACAACTAATCCGGCATCAAAGTTGGATGTTAATGGCCAGATAACGGCCAGCTCATACGCTGCTCCGGGAACAGGATATATGCAATTTTATGTTGATTCATCTGCTGATGGATATAGATTCCGTAAGGGAACTACTGCTTCATCCACAGACCTTGTCCAGGTTCTTAATAGCGGTGATGTAGGCATTCTTGGCAGCCTAAGCGTTGGCGGAGTTAAAAATTTCGTGCAAGACCATCCAACTGACCCAATAAAAGAGATAGTTTACACATCAATAGAATCAGGAGAAGTTAGAACACTGTTAACTGGCTCTGCTGAATTAAAAAATGGCGAAGCAGTAATAAGCTTGCCAGAACATTTCTCATTAGTCACAAACAATGAAGGCTTAACAGCTGTTGCCACACCAACACAGGAATCCAATGGATTGTATGTCAGTTATAAAGATAATAAAAAACTGATTGTTAAAGAAATAAATAATGGGAGAAGTGACACAACATTTGATTATATTATCACTGGTATTAGAACAGACTATGAAGATAAAGAAATAATAAGGGATAAGGATTGATAAAAATGCAAAACAAAATAAGCCTTGAAAAAAAGCATCTGTATTTTTTAACAGCAATTATTTTAGCGGTCATAGGAATTAGCTATGTGATAGCATACGGCGGGACAAGCCCCGCAACAGTTGGCCATAGCGCTGGTGAATTGGATTTAACTCCTCTGTATATTGATGCGGTTAATGGCAACGTCGGCATCGGAACAACGAGTCCAAGCTACAATAAACTACGTGTATCAGCTTCAGCCAATCAGATTGGGATAGAAGATAATGAAGGAACTCCTAGAATTTGGACACTGAATGCAGATGCAAATCAATTACGCATTACAGATGAAACAGCAGGTGCTAATAGGTTGATAGTAGACAACTCAGGCAACGTCGGCATCGGGACGACAAGCCCTTCTGCTAAATTATATGTAACCGGAGGTGGTGTCACCTTCGACCAGATTCCATTAGATAAATCTATCCGAATTGAGCATACACAAAACGTAAACACAAATGAGTTTATCAGGATGTTTGGAGCTGGTGAAGAAAAAATCCGATTTCAGACCGATGGCAGTGGTTGGTTTAGAGGCAACGTCGGCATCGGAACAACAAACCCCACCACTAAACTGGAAGTAAGCGGAGGCCCGATAAAAGCAACTGGCGGCTTGGTAATTGAAACAAGAGCATCAGATCCTGCAAATCCCGAAACCGGAAGGATGTGGTTGATAACAAGTTAAGAAAAATGAAAAAATCAATTGAAACAAAAATTAAAGCAAAATTAATAAGAACCATAATTTTAGTATTTGTCTCTTTATTATTTTCCAAAATAGTTTATGCTGCTTCATACATCAGCAACCAAGACCACGGCGGAGCAGACTGGACATTAGCAAATGGAGATTATATAGCAGGAACACATACAAATATTGGAACTTTCACAGTTCCGGCTGGAGCAACAGTTTATGTTCAGAGATATAATGGTGCTTCTTATGGTTCTGTTGTAATCAATGCTAATAATATAAATGTGATTGGAACAATAGACGCTTCTGGCGCTGGATATGGTGGAGGTGGAGGTGGAGGTGGTGGAAGTGGTTCAGAAGCAGATATAGAAAATAGGCCAGACCCGGGTCCTGGAGGAAGTGGAGGAGCTGGAACTGCAGGAGGCTCAAGTGGTAGCTCTGGTAATCCTGGAACTTCAAGTGCTGGTCCTGGTGGTGCTGGTGGTGCTGGTGGTTCCGGAGGTGGCCTTTATGGCGGCAGCGGGGGAGGCTCAGGAGGCTTAGGAGGAATTGGAGGCTACGCAGTTTCACAAGGCCAAGGTGATTCTTCAATAGATGAATCCTTAAACATTGGATCTGGCGGCGGTGGCGGTGGAGGTGGCAATGGCCAAGGAAACCAAGGCTGCTGTAATCACGGTGGTGGAGGTGGAGGTGGAGGTGGTGCTGGCAATTATGGAGGAGGCTATGTGAAACTTTATGCAACTAATAATCTTGTTGTTTCTGGAATAATATACACTAAAGGGATAAGTAGCTCAACAGGAAGCGGCTCTAATGGCGGATGTGGCTGCCAGGATTGGAATTGCCCTTCAGGCTCAAACGGGCCAGGAGGAAGCGGAGGCCCAGCTTCAAGCAGCAGCTCTTCTTTAGGCGGCTCTGGCGGTAATGCAGGAGCATGCAATGGCCCGGGAAGCGGGTCAGCCGGCGGTTCTGGAGGTGCAGGCGCAGGAGGAGGAGTTTTACTAAAAGCATATGATGTAACAGTTTCAGGAACAATTGACACGCGTGGAGGAGGAAACAATCAAGCAAATGGCGGAACCTTAAAAATATTTTATAATTGTGATTATACTTCTGGCTCATACTATACCGGCAGGACATATTCTGCGCCTTTTGGTGCTTGTTACCAAGATATTGGATTAAAAATATTTGATGGAACTCAAACTGTAAAAATTGCTGCTGAACCATTAGGAACAGTAACATCTCCCCTAAGAATAGCCAAAGCAGGTGCTATTTATGGAATAATGCTCGTAGATCCCAGTGATGCCAAGGCCTCAAAAATAAGGATTCAAACAAATAATGGAATAAAGGCATTGAGGAAGATAGACTAAATGAGAAACAAGCCGAATAAAATAAAAATAGAAATTAAAAATGATATCTTGTATTTAATATTCATTATTCTAATAGCGGCTATGTTCACATTTATAACAATCAATAAAACCAAAACAGTAGGAAAGGCAATTGCAACAACCTGCCCGGATGGTAACACCATATTTGAAATATCTGCTCTAACTAACGCGCATACAGGAACATGGGATGGCTCTGCTTACACCAATAAAGTTTGTTATACTGCTTCATCCGGCCATGATTGCACTGGCGCTAATGCTGTTATCAGGCTAAGCGCTGCAACTAACGCTCATGTTGAGAAAAAAGAGCTAACTACTGCTGGCTATTCTGATGTTTGTTTTGGGGATTTAACATGCCATTATTATGATGGTAGTGGTACGTGTGATTCTGGCGAATGTCTTGCAACAATTTCTGCCAATACAAATGCGCATGTTGGTGATTGCGGTGCATACACAAAAACAATTTGCTGTGAATTGCCTACTACAGTAGTATGCCCAAATGGTTTCTGCGCTTATTATAGTTTTGATGATGGAACGGCTACTGATAATAGTGACGGAACAAATGATGGAATAATTAATGGTGCAACACTTGTAACAGGAAAAGTTGGTAATGCTTTAAACTTTGATGGCACTAATGATTATGTTGGGGTAGCTGATAGCCCAAGTCTTGATATTAGGGATGCATTTACTATTGAAAGCTGGGTATTACTTGAAGCTTATCCTGACCCTACAAACTTTAAAATGATAGTTGAAAAAGAGATAAGCTGGGGCTTTGGGATTGCTGATCCTAATGACAAGTTATATACTGCCATTAATGATGGAACAGGGTGGTCGGAATATTTCTCAACATTCACACCAGACCTTAATAAATGGTACCATGTTGCAGTTGTGCGTAATACGGATAATACCCTGACATTTTATGTAAATGGAACTGAGGTTGGTTTAGTCAGCGGTGTAAAACTTCCTGTAGTGAATAACAACCCAGTACAGATTGGTCATGAGCCGGCTGCTAGCTGGCATTATTATGATGGTGCAATAGACGAACTAAAAATCTACAATTATGTGAGAACACCGCAACAGATATGTGAAGATGCTGATATGCGATGGAACAACAACTGCATAGAAAAGCCAATAGGCCCTACAATAAACTATATACCTTATGTAGGGTTTGATGAAGACACATATAATGATACAAACGATCTGGATGTTTATGTCAGTGACGCTGACAATGGTGATAGCGAGATTAGCTGGAGCTATAGCGGGAATACAAAAATTAATGTGAATATTAATGCAGCAACACATGTAGCCAACCTCACTTCTGCTGCTAACTGGACTGGCCAGGAAACAATTATATTTACAGCTACAGACCCCGACTCATTAACCGATTCATATGAGGTTGTTGTTACCGTTCATCCTATTAATGATCCACCTAATATGACGAGATTATCTAACCTAAATTTAATTGAGGATAAAACATACATTATGAATCTAACTGCTAATATATCTGATGTAGATGTTGGGGACTCAGTAGATAATTTGATAGTCTATGAAAACAGCTCTCACGCTGCTGTGAATGGAAAAACAATAACATTTAATTATCTAACGCCGATAAATGAAGATGTTAAAATAACAGTAAGTGACTATGAGTCTAATGTTTCACAAGTTGTTTCTGTCACAGTCGCAGCAGTAAATGATGCTCCAAAGTTTTCAGATGGGGATAAAACAAAAATATTTAAGACAACACAGGGAGGAAGCATAGCTTACCAGTTCAGCGCAGCTGATGAGGAAAATGACCCAATAACATATTCTACCAATAACACACTAATCAGCATAAACCCAAGCACAGGGGCTCTTTCATACACAGCACCAGCAACATTCCTTGGCACATTTTATGTAGAAATAATGGCTTCTGATGATAAAGGAAAAAATTATTCACTGGTCAAATCCATAACAGTTGACAACGAAAACTTTGCACCCACTATAACTTCGTTTACACCAGAAGATTTGGAAACAGAACTGGAAGCCGGTTATGAATATGAATTTAAATACACAGCCAATGACCCTGATAACGACCCCCTTAGCACAGCGTGGTATCTAAATGGCACATTAAAATCAACAAATGATACATTTGTGTATTTCCCATCTGACTCGGACATAGGAAAACACGCACTAATATTGACCATATCTGACGGTTTATTGAATGATTCCCTGACATGGAATATAACTGTCATACCAAAAAACAATGCCCCGGTTTTAAAATCAAATATACCTAATTTGGAATGGAAGCAAAATAATGAAAAAGAGAACGCATTTGACCTTGATGATTATTTCTATGACCCGGATGGAAACCAGCTGGTTTATTCATTTATAGGCCTTAAGAATATTTCAGTAAAAATCAACTTTACAGACAACACAGTAAGCTTCACACCGGATAGTGATTGGCATGGCACAGAATATATTATATTTGTAGCTGATGATGGCAACCTGTTAGTATACTCTAACAACATAACATTAACAGTCAAGCCAATAGGTGCTATCTGCGGCGATAATGTTAAGGAAGGAACCGAGGAATGTGATGGTACAGACAATTCTGCTTGTGGCGTTTATTCCTGTAAAGAGGACTGCAGTTGTTATACCCCCGGGTGTTCAGCTAATTGGCAATGTACAGATTGGTCAAACTGCCCTGTGAATGGTCAACAAACAAGGACTTGCACTGATATTAACAGGTGTAATACACAAAGCGGCAAGCCAGAAGAAACCCGATCCTGCACCTATACTCCAACATGTACAGACAATATCAAAAACCAGAATGAAGAGGGCATTGATTGCGGCGGCCTTTGCAAAGCTTGCACTCCCGGCTTAAGCCCGCTTAGAAGGTTCAGGTGGGTGTGGTTTGCCTTAGGAATATTGCTTATTGCAACATTATTAACAGTAACTGTTTATGAAGTGCATAAAAAGGCAAAAAGAGAAAAAGAGAAAAAGAAAGAAAAGCTGATGAAAGGGGAATACCAGCACAAGACATTAGAAGAACAGAAAGAAAGAGAATTACAAAATTATATGATGGTATGCCTCAACAGGGGATTTGACAGAAAAGTTATAACTCAAAAATTAGTTGATGAAAAATGGCCGCTTGATAGCATTAATAGATTATTTGACAGAGTAAATTTGCATATTAAAGCTGAAAGAAAAAAACCCATAGTGAGCAATCTAATCAAAAAGGAGGAAGGCATAGGAGAACTAAAAGAAAAAGCTAAAAAAAGAGAAGAATTGTTCAAAGCATTTGAAAAATGAGATCTAAAATAAAAATTGAAAAAAAGCATGTGTATTTTTTAACAGCAATTATTTTGGCTGTTATAGGGGTTAGCTATGTGATAGCATACGGCGGGACAAGCCCTGCAACAGTAGGCCACAGCGCTGGTGAATTGGATTTAACTCCGCTGTATATTGACGCGGTTAATGGCAATGTTGGGATTGGAACGACGAGTCCTGGTGGAAAATTACAGGTTGATGATAGCTCAACAAATTATGCAGCTCTATTCTATCAGAATGGAGCTGGTTATGGTATTTATATCAAACCAGGAAGTGATGATAACTCAGCTTTAACAATACAAAATTCATTAAACACACTTACCAGGCATGCATTTTATGGAAGTGGAAATGTAGCTTTAGCTCTTGGTGCTGGCAACGTCGGCATCGGGACAACAAGCCCTGCAACTAAACTGCATGTAGCCCAATCGCCTGCTGGCACTGATTTAGTTAGGATTGAAGGTGGCTACCTTAAGTTTGCTGGCGGCCATTTCGGCATAAGAAGCGAAGCTAATGATTTTGTAATCCAAACTGGAGCCGATAACACAGAAAGGATAAGGGTCACAAGTGGTGGCAATGTGGGCATTGGGACAACAAGCCCTGCTGAAAAATTGGATGTTGCCGGCAATATCAAAGGAACTGGCTTATGCATCGGAACTGATTGCAGAACATCGTGGCCGTCAGGAGGAAGCAGTCAATGGTCTACAACAGGCTCCTCAATATATTACAACAATGGCAATGTTGGTATTGGAACAGCAGAACCCGTACATCCATTGCATATATACACCAGTAATGCTAATCCAATAGTAGTTGAACAATCTGTGGCTAACCAGAATATGCTAATACAGTTCAAGGAAGTAGGAACATGGAAATGGGGCATTGGATTTAGACCCAACAATAAGTTTGTAATTTGGGGCCAAACTGCAGGAGATGTGGTAAATATAGATGGTAATGGATATTTTGGAATTGGAACCTCAAGTCCAGGAGCAAAATTGGATGTAATAGCAAACTCAGGGGTTGTAGCTGCTAAATTCAAAGGTGGAGGGGGTACTGACACACTTTATGTGCAGAACTCAGATAATACAGCCGCATTAGTAGTAAGATCAAATGGCAACGTCGGCATAGGTTCATCAAGCCCCCAGTATAAACTCGATGTAGAAGGAACAGTCCAAGCCACCCAATATCTTACAGGGGATATCATTTTCCAAAAAGACAAAGAAAAATTATGGAGAATGTTTGAAGATGAAGATGGGTTGTATTTAGAAAGTCTAAAAACAGGCAAGAGGTACAGCTTTGTTTTACAAGAGATTGATAATAAACGGGGATAAATAAAAATGAGCTACCACAATAAGGAAACAAAAGAAGCCTTTAAAGAGTTAAAAACATCAGAAAGTGGCCTAACTGGTGAGGAAGCTGAAAAAAGGCTGAAGGAATACGGGTTAAATGAGATAAAAGAAGAAAAAGGGATTTCCCCATTAAAAATCTTAGTCAGCCAGTTCAAAAATGTAGTTGTCTGGATTTTGATAATTGCTACAATAATCTCAGCATTTCTAAAAGAATATGTTGATGCAATTGTTATCTTGGTAATTGTAGTTTTAATAGCTATCCTTGGCTTTACGCAGGAATACCGCGCAGAAAGGGC
>JAGVXP010000011.1 GCA_018303725.1 Candidatus Woesearchaeota archaeon
AACCACTTGCTTTTTGCAGCACAAACAATTCATGCCACCAATCCGTTTAAAATCAAAGATTTTAAACGTGCTCAGGAATGTTTCATTCCTGACATGTGACTGGTGGTTTTTGACAGCAATAAACTAAAGATATAGCCCAACAGTACAATCTGAGGCACTGTTATTATTGGAAGCCACAAAGCTGGATTTTCTGCCACTATTAGCCCAAGTTAAACATGCCTAACTATTTTCTTATATTGTTCTTAACAACAAGGTAAAAATAAATCCTATTGTAAACAAATATCAAATAAAAAATGATAAATGTTATAATAATAAAAATTGTATCATAAACTTTGATATTGACATTTACCCCAATCACCTTCACAATAATAAACCCCACAATAAAATAAATTAAAAAGTATAAGAATAAGGCAGTTATGTCCAACAAATATATTCCTAAATAAGAGGGGATTCTCTTAAAGGTAATCCTCAGGCTTTTTCTCATATTCCCTTTTGATTTGTTTTCTTCGCTAAACAGAGAATGTGATACATTAACAAAAGAGTATACAAAAAACAGGAACGGGACCAAAAACAATAAAAAGATAAATTTTGCGTATGTTTGTTTTACAGCCAACAGGATTAGCATGAAAACGGCAAATATCATGAAAAAAGATGCATAGACCCTTAAATTTAAAAAATAAAAGTTTTTTAATCTGTTCAGACCAAATTTTATCTTTTCAAAAAATAATTTAATAAAATGCAGGGTTGCATATTTAAAAAATGAATAAATAAATATAACTATTAAGAGATATGCTAAAGCAAAAAATAAAATAAAGCCTGTAACAGCCAAACCAGTTCTGAGTATACTTAACAGTTGATATTGGTTTTTTCCTATGGTTGAGTTTGTCAATAGGTTAAGAAGATAGAAGCTAAACACAAAAAGCAGATCAGCCAATAACATATAGAGCAATAACTGTGGTTTTTTGCTAATCTGCCTAAAAACCGCTATGAATGCACTTTTTTTTATTTTATCTTTTAAACTCATTTTTTCTTTGGCTTATTGATCAATAAATAACCGGATGTTATAAATGTTACTATCAAAAACCATTGTGTTATTGTTAAGCCAGCATAGGTGGGGTCTGCCCTGAATAAATCAATAATAAACCTGCCAATGGAATAGGTGAATAGGTAAATCAAAAATAAAGAACCAGTATTTTCCTTAATAAATTTTCTGTCTTTGATTTTATACAAAAACACAAATAAAAGGATTAAAAATACAAATGAGTAATAAGCAGTTACATGCCTTACCTCGCCATTAACCAAAAAACCCCAGGGCATAGTTGTCAATTTGCCGACATGGCCGCCATCACCTAAAATGCAGCCAATCCTGCCAATAGCATGGCCTAAAACAAGAGCTGGTGTGAATAAATCAGCATATTTCCAGAAATCCAATTTTTTTGCTTTAATGTAAACAAAGGCCAGCAATAAAGCACCTAAAAAACCACCAAAAAAACTTAAGCCGCCCTGCCATATCTTAAAAATATCTATAAGCCCGTCAAAGTTATGCCAGTATTCTATAACATGGGCGACTCTAGCTCCGATTATGCCGCCAATTAAAATATAAAACGATAAGTCATAAACCTGCTCTAAATTGATTTTCCTTTTCTTTGCTTCTTTAACAGCAAGAAATATGCCTGCTAAAAAAGCTATAGCAACAAACATGCCATAGCTCTGTATTGTTAAAGGACCCAATTTCCAGCTAATAAATGAATGATAGGGTAATGCCATTTCAACCAAACATATTCATTGACATTCATAGCTTGTCTGATGCTCTGCATCAGCCAAACATCAATAAATCAGGATTTATTATCAGCAATAAGCCTAAAACAAGCATCATTAATCCTGAAATAAGTTTTAGCCATTTTCCCTGCGTTTTTGTCAGCTTTCTAGAGCTTAAAGTTATCACAGCTATTGTAAACACAATCAAGTCATCCAGCATGTACATCACAATATACAAAAACAGATAAGAGTAATAACCTACTGTTGATAGATTATGCAGTGTTAATATCTTTGTATAAATTGCGGGGAAGCCAGCAGTGCAAGCCAGCTCAAATGAATTAACAGTAAATGCCAAAACAATAATACCAACTATAGTAGTAGGCAGGGCAGCTTCGTGGACTATTTCCCTCATTCTTTTGAATATCCTTGGCTTAACTTTCTCGGGTATGGTCAAAGAAATGCCTTTTTTAAAGGCAAAGAAATCCTTCATGTTGACAAGCCCCATGAAAACAGCGACTGAACCAACAGCAATCCTCAATAAGGGCAAATAACCAACATATAGGTATATGTTGAGCCAGGCTGCCATAAACAGGTAATACACAATGCCGGAAGCCAGTATGAAAATCCCGCCAACTAAAAACATCTTTTTCCTGCTTCTGGTGTAAACCAACAAGGCTAATAAGAACAATAAAACCCACATTGCGCATGGGTTAAATCCGTCCAGCAAGCCAATCATCACAGTGAACAACGGCAAGGATATCTTTGTTGTGTCTATAGTTCCGAATACTGGTAGGCTTATAATCTTCTCTTCTTCCTTTGCAGGGCAGGAAGTCAAATTTATCCCCAAATGACCCATCAAATCAACACAATTTTCTTTAATGCATTTTTGAACTTGCTTTTCAATCTCTCTTCCTTTTCTTTCAGCGCTGTCAAAGCCTATTATTGGCTTATGGCCTATAAAAAAAGCAGGGACAGCACTGACTTTTATGCCACAGGCAGCGCTCATAGAAAAAAACAGCTCTAAATTGGACTTATTGCTTACCACCTCATAAGCATTGACATTTATTTCTGGGTATTTTTTCTCCAGATCCTTAAGAAAAGGCTTTGCCGCAGCGCAATGGGGGCAATCCTCCCTGTAAAAAAAATAAACAGGCACTTTACGCGTTTCATTGTCTTGGGCAAGAACAATAGCTGAGAGAAAAACAAAAAACAGAATTGAAAAAAATACCCCTTTGTTCATTGTGCCCCTCTTTGAAGAAGATTATGAACAACCACCACTAGCCGTTTCTCCAGTTGCGCTTAAAGTTTCCCCGCATTCTTCAGGCGGCTTGTTAAAGGCGCTGCATATCAATGCCTTTATGCCTGCAGGAGACCTGTCTGCATCACCGAGATAGACGCCATTAATTACTATTGAAGGCGAATACTGCAGACTTAGGGCATTGGCGTCATTCTTGTCATTTTGATACAAACTTTCTCCCTTTTCATCAACGCAGCTGAATACTGCTTTTGAGTCAATACCTTCCTTATCCATCAGCTTTGTTGACTCCTCTTTGTCGCACTCTATGCTTCTTTTGGAGCCGCACGCTTGGTATATCTCTTCTAAATATTTTGTAGCATAATCCCAATATTTATCGCTGTCTACATCCTGTATGCATTCCTGGATAATATTCTGCTGCTTTTCGTATTCCCCGTGCATGTTGCTGAAGAATTTAACCTTAACATCCGCAACCCCTTTTAGCAATTTACCAGCTTCTGCAAAGGAATCCAAAGTTGCGCTTCCAGCAGGGCAGTAAGAGAATATATATAGTTCTGCTTTAGGCCTGTCAGTTTTCTCTACTGTAGCGCTATCCTTCGATTCTGCTTGTTTAGCTGCAGCGTTTAAGTCAATAACTGTTGGAAATAGCAAACTGCCATCTTTTGTTACGCATGATTCATAATCCTTACCACCAATGTTCATCTCCATATAATAAATACCCTCTTTATCTTCAACGCCTTTTAAAGTTGCTTTCATTCCAGGCTGCATCATATTATCATTAATAAAAGTTATAGCTTTATCAGCTGCCTGTTGCGCACTTAAGCCGCCTTTTATTGCCTTATTAAAACCAAAACCGCCGGTAAAAACAGAAATAACCAATAATGCCCCTAATATCCCAGAAATAATTTGCCATATAGCTGACTTTTTTATTTTTATATTAGATTTTTTATGTTCGTGCTTATTCTCCTCGGCCATTTTGATCCCCCCTTTTGGCAAAACTATCCGCTGCTTTAGGCTATAGTTTATTGCTTGTTTATAAATATTGCGCATTATTTTCATCTAAATTATTGCATTTAAGAATAAAAGACTAGTGGAAAGAGGAATTCTATCTTGCTAGAGCAATCCAGAATAATAATCAAGGGGGGATACTATAAATTTATTTAAGACTCCCTGAAACAATAAAGTTTATTAATCAAACATATGGGATATGACCTATGGCAAAAAAATATTATACTCCAGAAGGTTTAATAAACTTATTAATTGATTTTAATAAAAAAAATGGCAGGAGCCCTACCACAGATGACTTTACTGGAGTTAGACCATCATATGCAACCTTTATTAATCATTTTGGTAGTTGGAATAAAGCTTTAAAAACAGCAGGGCTAAAGACTACAATCCAAGGAAGTGAGCAAAAGATAAGTAATGAAGAGATAATTAAAAAAGTTAAAGAATATTATATTAAAACTAATAAATCACCTCAAGCAAGGGATTTTCCAAGTACATTCCATAATAGATTTAGTAAATGGAATACTTTATTGAAAAAAGCAGGAATTCCTATTGCTAAAAGAGTCGATTATTCGGATAAAGAACTTTTGGAAATATTATTGTCAGTAACAAAAAAAATAGGACATACGCCTAAGCGAAGAGAATTTAATAAAATAAATAGGCTAGGACCAAAATCTGGAACTTATGCAATTCATTTTGGATCTTGGAATAATGCCCTTAAAAGAATTGATTTAAAAATTAGAAAAGAAGTTGTTTATTCTAAAGAACAGACCATAATTGCATTAAAAGAGTTTTATAAAAAAAATAATAAAATTCCACAAGCCAGTGATTTTTCAAGAAATACAACACCGACTTATCATACAATACTTAACTCATTAAACGCTAAAACTTGGAGTGAAGCATTAATAATAGCTGGTTTTGAAAAGGGTGAGAGATGTTATATAAATGATTTACAATCCAGATGGGAAAATTTTGTGAAGGAAGTTGTCAAGAAGATTTATCCAGATGCAATTGCAAAGTACAAACTGAAGATTAATGCAAAAAAAATTATTCCCGATAATTATATCCCATCAGCAAATAAGATTATAGACGCAAAATTATCTGATTATTATATTAACAATCGAAGTAATAAACAAATTGAAAAATATTCTAAACTTACTACAGATATTGAATTATGGTGTTTGATTGACAGGAAAGTGCCAAAAAAACTTTCTGCTAAATATGTTTTTGCTGAAGAAATTTATAATTTATTAAACAATAAAAAAGAGCATGAATTAGCGGAGAGATGTAAATCATTTATTGATATGGATGATAAAATAAGAACTGAATCGGGAATGTACACAAAACAAGAATTGATTAACGCTATTTTAAGATACAAAAATGAATTTGGTAAGATACCTACAGCAAGAGAGATGGAAAAAGCTAAATCATACCCTAGCTTAAATACTTACAAAAGAGTATTGGGTTATTCTTTTAAACAATTAAAAAAAGAATTAGGATATAAGATTTCAAAATACGCTCATGATTTATATACTAAAGACGAAATAAAAAGTATGGTTCTTAAATTTGTATCAGAACATGGAAGAAGACCAAAGGTTGAAGAATTTAGAAATAAACATGGTTTGCCTAGTACAAAAGCAATAGAACATACGTTTGGATCATTAAATCAATGTTTGGAGTATTGTGAATTAAAACCAGAACTTATTTTTAGAACAGATGACGAATTGATTAAGGTTATAAAAGATTTTTATGCACAATATCACCGATCACCCACTTGCACAGAATTTAACAATCCTAAGAATAAATATCCTAATGCGGCGGTTTATAGTGCACATTTTGGATCTTGGAATAGTGCAATTATTCTTGCAGGTCTTAAAGTAAATCGGGCAGGTATAAGAAAGAGTATCAGGATTCAGAAAGCCAAATAAGATAATGGCTCCTAAGTGGTATTGAAACTAGAGGATATTTAATTCATATCTTGACCCGGTTTACATCCAGTTAAATAACCTAGTTTCTGCAGGGACTGCACACCCCTATAATCAGTTTCATTTATAATCCATGTTGGATAGCCTTTGATTCCTTTTTTAATGCATTCTCCCTCATTAAAATCGCAGTTTACATAATCAACATATTTAAAAGAGCTGCCGAACATCTTCTTCTGCTCCTGGCAATGAGTGCACCAGTCTGCTCCGTACATTGCAGCGCCTTTTTCTGTCAGGCATTGTGCAAAAGAATCATAATTTTTTCCGCAGCCTGCTGCGATTATTAAAATGCCAAAAAACAATGCAATGATAATTAACTTTTTTTTCATCATTCTTACCTTTTTTAATTTAATTAATCATCATCTTTCAATTTTAACTATCTTTAACAAGGCTGAATTTACGACTACTGTCAGAGAGCTTAATGCCATTGCAGCTGCAGCTATTATCGGATTTAACAAGCCAAATGCTGCCAAAGGGATTGCAGCGCTGTTATAAAAGAACGCCCAGAATAGGTTTTGCTTAATCTTTCTCATACTCATCCTGCTCAATTTTATTCCTGTAACAACATCGCGCAAATCATCCTTTATCAAGATTATGCCGCCTGTTTCCTTTGCCACGTCGCTGCCAGAGCCTATTGCAATACCAATGTCTGCCTGCGCAAGAGCAGGAGCGTCATTTATTCCGTCGCCAACCATTGCAACAACATTGCCTTCTGACTGCAGTTTTTTTATTGCATCAAGCTTCTGGTCAGGCAAAACATTCGCTATCACCCTGCTTATCCCGGCCTGGGCAGCTATTGCATTTGCTGTCCTTTCGTTATCGCCTGTAAGCATTATTGATTCTATGCCTAATTTTTTAAGCTCTTGTACAGTCTGCGCTGAATGCTCTTTCAGAGAATCTGCTATTGCTATCAGCCCATTAACCTTATTATCAACCGCAACTATCATAACTGTTTTACCGGCGCTTTCAAGCTGGCTTATCCTTTCCTCAAACTTTTCTGCGCTGATTTTCTCCTTTGCCATCATTTTCCTGTTTCCAATAATTATTATTTTTCTCTGCCAAGCTGCCCTTACCCCATGGCCTGGCACAGCCACAAACTTTTCCGCATCTGGTATTTTGATTGAAAAAGAAGAAGCTTTTTTCATTATTGCATCTGCAAGAGGATGCTCCGAGCCTTTCTCAGCTGTTGCTGCCAAGCGCAATAACTCCTTATTATCATCTGCAACTATGTCTGTAACTTCAGGCTCGCCTTTTGTCAATGTGCCTGTCTTGTCAAAAACAACCTTTTGCAGTTTATGGGCTCTTTCAAGATACTCTCCGCCCCGTATAAGCACACCTGCTTCAGCTCCTTTTCCTACTCCGACCATCAATGCTGTAGGTGTAGCGATTCCAAGAGCGCAAGGGCAGGATATGATTAGGACCGCAACAAATGATAATATAGCTATTGTAAGATCACCAACAATCAACCATCCAATAAATGACAGCAAAGCAATCCCTATCACTGCCGGCACAAAATACGAGCTTACCTTGTCAGCAAGCCTTTGTATTGGCGCGCTTGAAGCCTGGGCTTCCTCAACCATCTTAACTATCTGCATAAGCGTGGTTTCAGAGCCGACTTTTGTGGCTTTAAATTTTATCATTCCATGCTTGTTAATGGTTGCGCCAATTACATTATCCCCTTTTTTCTTGGCTACAGGGATGCTTTCGCCAGTTACCATTGACTGGTCTACAGAACTTTCTCCTTCTATTACAATCCCATCTACAGGAATTTTTTCACCAGGCCTTACAACAACAATCTCATTTACCATGATTTCCTCTGCTGGTATCTCAACTTCCTTTTTGTTTCTTATAACATGCGCTGTTTTTGGCTTAAGATCAAGAAGCTTCCTGACTGCTGCAGATGCTCTCTTTTTGATATAGTCTTCCATAAATTTTCCCAATAAAACAAAAGCTATTATTACAGCAGAGACCTCAAAATAAACATCCTTCTCTTTGACAGGAAGAACATTTGGAAAGAAAAGGACAAATACGCTGAACAGGTATGCTGTTAAGGTGCCCATTGCAATCAGAAAGTCCATATTCAAGCTTTTATTCTTAATGGCATTGTATGCTCCCTTATAGAATGTCCAGCCGCCAATAAACTGCACTGGAGTTGTGAGTATAAACAGCCAGTACCCCCATGTAAACCAAGGAAGCGAAGGAATTGGTGCCCATGTTAAAATTGAAACTCCCGCAGCAAGCGTTAACATTGCCATTACGCGCAGCAAAGCAATGACTAAAACGCCTGATAGAGCTATGCCAACTCTTCTTTTCATGCTTTTTAGCTCTTCTTCTGGTGACTCAAATTTCCTTACACATTCCTCGCTGCAGAAATAATGCAATCTGCCGTCAAAATATTTCTTTATTGAGTTTGCCTTGCTTACCCTCATTCCACAAACGGGGTCAGTTGCAAATCCTCCTGACTCTTCTGCAGCAAAAAACGCCTTGTAGCCCATCTTGCTTATTGTCTCTGTTAATTCCTTCTCACTTATTTTTTCAGGCTCATACTCAACAGAAGAGTTGCCGGTTGAATAGCTTACTTTTGCATTTACCACTCCTTCCCTACTTTTTAGCTTCTTCTCTATATTTTGCGCGCAAGAAGCGCAGTGCATTCCTGTTATCCTTATTGTCGCCTTCATTTTTTTAACAGCATCCTTTCTTTTTCTTGCCTTTTTCCATGATATCACCTCTTTATTTTTTATTTTACATGTTTTGCCTTTTTAAAATCAAGCAATGCCCCAACCTGCTCTTTATTGGGGTGTATTATTAGTCTTCTTTTTTTGATAAAGTCAATTGCCTCCTCTACATTTTTTCCTTTTGAGATAAGGTAGGCTGCAACTAGTGTTGGGGCTCTTCCATGGCCGTTCTGGCAATGCACATATGTTTTTATTTTCTGCTTTGTCAGCTCATCTATCGCAGCAACGCCTATGCAAAGCTGCTTAATTGTTGGCGCTTTATGGTCCTTTGTTGGAAGCCATAAATAATAATCTACTCCAAAAGGAGCATCAACCCTGAACTCTTCCAAGCTTATGTCCGCCTTGATGCCTGCTTTTAGCAAAATATGGCTGAATCCCAATGTGCAGCACTTATTTGTTCCAATATGGATATACTCTGTTATTTTTGAAAACTCCAATGTTTTTGATATTATGTGCTTCATTTTATTTGATTTTTTCATTGAGATAGTTGTACACCCACGCAAACAATGCCCCTGCTATTACTGATACCACCACGACTTCAATAAGGCCCAACACTACACTTCCTATTGATATATTTGTTTTTGCTATTGCAGTCATGTCAATGCCGTGGAACATAGCATTAAAGAACCTTACTGCTCCACCTGGCCATAATGCAACAAATGCAGCGCAAGCTAAAGAAAAAATCCCGCCTACTATAGCCAGGGTTAATGCGATTGTTTTTATATTCAATTTTTCCATCTTTTATTCCCTCCTTTTGTTTTTTACCTTTTTTTGTCTTAATGGCATTTGCCATTTTTTATTTAATTATAATCCTCACAAATCAGGATGCATAACTAAAAACATAATAACTGTTAGTAATATAAAAATTCCTATTTTGATATACTTTTCATATTTTGTGTATAAATTCAATGGCAACCACCCCTTTCCTTACCATCAGAGCCTTTCTCTTTATGCATATCCTTCATCATAAGGAAATGCATTAAGGGGCATAATAACAAAAAAAACCAGTATAAATAGGATTTGCTAAGCCCAAACAGGTAAACAGCCCCAATCAGCAAAAGCAAAGGAACTACGCAGCATAACAGCATCATCAAGCCATGGTTATGTTTTAATTTTTTGATTTCTGGTTTATTTGCTTTCATCACCTTCTTTTACCTCCTTTTTTATGGGACATACACTTTTTGCATCTTTTAATTATTCCTATTTCTCTGTATAACCCAAAACCAATTAAAGCTATACTTAAAAAGCCAATATATGGTCTTAATGGTTCAAGATAAGTCATTAAAGCCGCAGTTCCAAAAATTAATACAAGGAATTGAATGCAAGTTGGGCAAAAGATAGCTAATGTGCCACCAGCAGCTCCAATATAAGTTGCGGCATTTTTCTGCTTTTGTCTCTGTTTTTTCAAATAAAAAAATAATCCTATATAAATGCCGAGCATTATTGAAATAGAAAACAGGAAGAACATGTCCAGCCCTGTTGCTGGAATCATCCTTGTATATCTCTTATTAGGGATTACATCTGATGGAATCCCAACTATAAAAAAGATGATTATAGCTGATAGTATCCCAATTAGTAAAAACTTAATGTTTTGTTTTTTT
This sequence comes from Candidatus Woesearchaeota archaeon, assembly GCA_018303725.1. Lineage (GTDB taxonomy): Archaea > Nanobdellota > Nanobdellia > Woesearchaeales > JAGVXP01 > JAGVXP01. The sequence goes on from JAGVXP010000011.1 coordinate 10,337, forward strand.
AATATTCTTTTAATATAAATCATTTTTTAATCCCAATTGATTTTTTAATATTCAATTTTGGAAAAAACATAGGAATTTTGTTTTTATATTTTAAGTATTCTCTTTTAAACCTTTTTTCTAGAGCAACTTCTTCTTTCTTAGCAAGCCCGTAATACATTCCAAACAGAAAGGGCCACATAATTACAGTAATAATGGTAGGCCATTGAATTAAAAAAGCAGTAGTTATCAGAAAAATTCCACCATACTGGGGATGCCTCATCTTAGTGTAAATTCCTGTTGTTACCAGTTTTCCTTTTGAATGATAAACCTCTCTCCAGCCACTAATTATCCATCCCAAACCTACAATTATTAAGAAAGTGCTTATGAGCATAACAATCAGCCAGCCATTGCCTATTCCTAAGTAAGTTAATAAATCTCCGAGCAGGTGTCCACTTTCATGCGTAAATGGAATTTTGATTCCAAAGAAAGATGACAGTAAGTATATTGTTAAAGGAAAACCATACATTTCAGTAAATAGAGCAACAATAAAAGCGACTAATACCCCGCCTGAACGCTTCTCATGCTTTGTTTTCATAGGCAGATATTTTGTTATAAAAAATAAAGATAATAAGATAAGGCTGATTACTAAAATCCATTTTTCATAACCATATTCATTAATATGCATTCCAATAAAACTTCTAAGGGTCATTTTAATAATTCCTCGGGATTTGAGCAACAAACAGGTTTCATATTCAGATTATCTATTTCATTTTTCTCTGTATAATGCGCCATATTCCTCTTAGTTCTTTCAAGCCACTTTTGAGACAATTTATAGCCTAATTTTTGAATTTCTGATTCAACAAATTCTAAAGTTACTTTTAATAAGTCATATTCGATAGAAATCTTTTTAGTATCTACATCAACAATAATTTTATTAATGCCATTAAATGCTTTTAGTTTTTCTTCTATTTTTAACTTATCTGATTCTGCTAGCTCCCCATCAAGACTTATTTTTCTTTTTTTGATAACTATTTCTTCTTCCATTTTAATTGGTCCAAATTTAGCATTTTACATTATCACAAATTATGTTAGATAATTTTTCATCAGATAAAGAGCCAAAGTTGTTTGTCTTATTGGCTATTTCAAATGAAAAAGCCGGCATGTGCATCAAACCAAGCTGATTCCCAATTGTGTTGCAGTACCTATAATCATACCTTTCCAAACGTATACGCTCCCCATATTTTTCTAAAGCGTTTTGAACAATTATTTCTTGATTCCAGCAGCTTGGGCAAAAAGGATTAAAAAAATATTTTATCTTCAATTCAGCATTAGGATTTCCCTGGATTGTTTCTGGGCATTCTTTCTTCAAAATAGTTCCGTTTCTTGCCAATAAGAGTGTAATTAGTAAAATCCCAACAAAGACCCATTCCACAGCACTGATTATCTTCTCCTTTCTGGTTTTTTCTTTTTTTTGGGATTCTCTTCTTTTTGGAGTATCTTTGACAAAATAATAGATTTCAGCTACAAGATAGATAGGTAAGACTATCAAAAAGAAGTTAAATATAAAAGTTGCATAACTACTAAAATACTGCAATGGAACAAATATAAGCCCTAACAAGAAAATAACAGCTAAGAAAACCATAAGTGTTCCAATAAAATCTTTAATTTTTCTTATTTTCATTTTTATTTTATAATTTAACTCTTATTTTAGTGGCATTTGCCTTTTTCTTCTCCCTCGTTTTGAGATTGTTTTTTGTGCATATCTTTCATCATTAAAAAATGCATTAATGGGCACGATAATAAGATAACCCAATAAATATATTTATTGCTTAATCCAAAAAAGTATATTGCTATTATTAATAAAATTAAAGGAATGCCGCAGCATAACAGCATCATCAAGCCATGATTGTGCTTTATTTTTTTAATTGTATCTTTCACCTTATCGCATCCTAAATTGCCTCATATTTTTTCCATGCCCAATTTGTAACAGGCTTTATGCTTAAAAATCCAGCTATTAGATTAAATTCCCAATTAGGCAATGTAGGCAGTTTGTTTTGTGCTTTTAACAAATAGCTATAATATTTCCTGTATTTCAATGCTAATTCCCTATATTCTTTTTGCCCCTGTTTAAGAGAAATTTTATTATCCAATATTCTTTGGATTATTTCCCCACAATTTAGACCAAAATAAACGCTTCTTCTAATGCCTTCTCCTGTTAATGGCAGTGTCTGGCCAGCAGCGCAGCCAACCACAAAAATATTTTTAACAACAGGCTCTTTTAAGCAGTAGCAGAAATAACCGCCATGGATTTTACCAATTTTTAAATTATAGCTTTCAACAAATTTTTTAAGGCTTGAAAGTATGTTGGTGTTTCCTTTGTAATTGAAAACTCCGAATCTGGCAGTATTCTTACATGGAAACAGCCACGCTATATTATTTTCTATAATATCTTGATTTACAAAAAATCTTAACTTATCATCTTTATAAGGAATTTCAGTTTCAATACCAAAAGAGAGCATATTTTTATTAACATAATTCCTTTTTAAAGAAGAGGCTAAAGCAGCCTGCCATCCGGTGCAATCAACAATAATTTCCCCTTTAAAATCTCCCTTGTTTGTATAAACAATTTTTCCGTCTGTTCTCTTAGCCTCTGCTTTTATAAAATCAGCATTGCTCTGCTTAAAAAGTAATTTACAAAATTTTTTATAATCGATTGTGCAAAATTGTTCAGGCAAGGAAATATCTATCTCTTTATTTTTTGTATGAACTGCAGCAGTATCAAAAGTCTGGACTATTGATTTTTCACAATTTATTTTTTCCATTGTCTTTACAAGAGTTCCGCAAGCAGATCTCACATCACTTCCAATATCATCCCTCTCAATAAGCAATGTCCTCTTATTTTTAATTTTACTAGCTACTGCTAATCCAGCAAAACTTGCTCCTGCAATTACAACATCATATTTTTCCATTTTATATGTTTGAATCTAAACCACCAGCAACAATAATATAAATAACACCATCCCAGCTAAAAAATATTTTGGGTCTCCTTCTTTCTGCTCAGGCAAAATATCCTTGATGATAACATAAAAAAGCGCTCCAACTACAAAACCAAGCATTGCATAATAGACATTTTGTGAAACTCCTATATAAATAGCAATTAAAATGCCTATTATTGTTGAGCTTGATAAAAACACCTTTATATGCCATTTCTCTTTTAATCTTCCATGTATCTCTTTAAAAGATGCAGAGCTTACAGCAGAATGGAAAACAATAGGTATCAAGAATAGGGTGCCTTCAACTAGGCTTTTTTCTGTTAAATAATATAAAACTATACCTATAATAAGATAATAAATGAAAAATCCTGCAGAATGTATATGCCCCAGTTTTTCTATACGCTCATCCCTTCTTGAGTGCTGGTAAACATACTTCTCAGCTAAATGAAATGATGCAAAACCAATTAGAATTGAGATGTAACTTATTTTCTTTAAAGCATTTACAGTTTCATGCATCTGCGGCAATAATTCCAAAAAAAGATAAGCTATTGATATTCCAGCTCCAAAAGATAGTATTTTTTCCTTATATTTGATAAATCTTATACTAATAAAATCACTTAAATAGTGAAGTATGCTAATTATAAGCCCGTAAATTAATGTTATAAAATGCATTTTTATTACCTAACTATAACCTCTAAGTCTTTAACTTTTTCCTTAATTGTTCCTCAGTTGCTCCTCCGCTAAACTCTAATTTACCATCAATTACTACCCCTGGAGCAGACATCAGCATATATTTTTGCGCTTCTTCCGTGTGTTTTGTAATATCCACTATTTTTATTTTCAGCTTTGGGAAATCAGGCCTAATCTTCTCCAATATTCTTTTAACTCCAGCGCAATGCGGGCAGCCTGGCGTTGTTAATAATTTTAGCTCTGTCATAAAGCCTCACCTTTTTGTTTTTTTATATAATGCCAGCCAACAGGTATAAGGATTAAGATGGTCAATATTAGGGGGGCTGATTTTAGTGGCAGAGTTTCATGCTCATGCGGAGGTATAATAAACCCTTCATCATGCTCTTCCGGTTCATGCTCATCTCCCTCTATATGTTCCTCCTGTTCTTCCATAATCTCACCTAGCCCTTCCCCGCCTGCCCCCATAACCAATTTATTCCATCCTTGATGAACAACTGTTTCTTCATACCACACATGGCCGCCAGGAATACCGTTCACAAGAATAAATGCCCCTATTATAACCAATGACCAGCCCATTACATTAGTTACTTTTATTTTGTGCTTAACTAAAGAGCTTGTAGCATTAATACCAACAATAGCTAGTATAGATAAGAAGATTAAAGGCACAGCTCTTCCTAGCCCATGGATAAATCCAAGACTACCACCATATAGTATGCTTCCAGTGCTTGCTATATAAGCCAATAAAACATAGAATGCAGGATTAGGGCAGCCAACTCCGGCATTTCCCAAAAATAACCCTAAAAAGAAAGCCTTTAGATAATCTCCTCTTTTTTGTACCCATTCCGGTGTTGCTTTTTTTAATGCAGGAATCCTAAACTTAAGCAAGTTCAATTCACTTAGCCCAAATAAATAAGCTGCTCCTCCCCCAATAAGCCACATGAGCATAGTTGCTTTATCCATGCCAAGCATTTTTCCTATAAGAGCAATAGTTACGCCGTAAAGCATAATTGTCAAAGTAAGGCCCAATCCAAACAATAAAGCCATAAAAAACCCCTTCTTGTAGCCTTTACCCATGCTTAGAGGTATGATTATAAATGCCAAAGGCAATGTGCATGGAAGAACTATCATTGACAATCCAGCTGCAAAAGCCAAAGTTAATCCAACAGTCTGGCCTGGTGTTGTAACAAGCCAGAATATTCCAATTAAAAAAACAACAAAAAGAATAAAAGCTAATAAAACCAGCTTTATCTTAATTCCTTTTTCTCCTTCAGATAGCTCTAATTTCCCAACCATTTTATTCTATCATGCTTCATCGTTTCAAAATAAGATCAAACAAATTTGTTATATAACCATGCAAGCGCATACCCAAACACAAAGCCGATAACAGCAGCCTCTATCATGCCGGCAATTACCCCTCCAATGCTCAAGGAAAAGAGCATGTGCCATTGCTGCATCATACTAACTGCTCCCATATAGATGCCAATATTCCCTAGTATGCCAAGCAAAAGCATGCATGCTGCTGAGATAATCGCAGCTGCGTAGCCTAATGCCAACTCATTTAATTTGCTTACAGCCATCTTATACCTCTCTTTTTATCCTACCCGTTCTTTTTTTAAATAGCTCTTTTCTTCTTATGCCTTCACAAACAACACAACCACAAGTTAATTGTCTGTCGAATGTCTTTGGAAAATCCATTCTACTGAAATAGCAGTTACAATAGACGCATTTCTTAAAATCTGTGATTTCAAATAAGTTACTATCTATCTTGACATTACAGTTACACAATTCACTACAGTCACATACTATATCTGCCATTTTTATTGGAACGCTTTAATGACAGCAACCGCTTTTACTGGCTCTTTTTTCCATCTTTTTTATTGCTTCCTCAAATTTATTTGCGCAGTTCTCTGAGCAAAACCATTTTCCGTGCTTTTCAATTCCTTTTCCTTTCTCTTCCTTCATCCCGCATATAGGGTCTTTTCTTTTAAACAAGCCAAATACCATTTTCATCCTCCTAAGACCTTCTAACCTTTTTATTTCTTATTACAGTTTACTCAGTTTTCCAGTCTTTATGCCATCCACTAAAGCATTCCACTCATTTGGCTTAAGCCTTACTAGATTTCCATTTTCTCCAATCTCTACACCATCTTTCACACCTTTTACTATTGGGCAGCATCCTTTGTCGCCACATAGATTTAGCTCCATTTTATTTCGCCTCCTTGTGTTTGTTATATCCTTTTAGAAGCAAAAATAAAGACACAGGAACAATAAAAATAAATACCCACTGAGTTGGCGTTAGCCCATAGTAGACAGGATCAACCCTGAAAAAATCAATAATAAATCTTTCAGCGCCGTACAACATAAGATACAGCAAAAACAGGAAACCATCAAATGCCTTCCTGGTTCTTAGTTTCCACAATATTAAAAAATTTGCCGAATTGGTGATAATCTCATATAGTGCTGTTTGGTGCCTTAATTCTCCGTTAACCATAACTGCCCATGGAACTGCTGTTAGCTTGCCTATATGCAAACCGGTTATATAGCAGCCAATCCTGCCGATAGCGTGGCCAATTGCCAGAGCAGGCGCAAAAATATCGGCAATTTTCCGGAAATCTAATTTAGTTGCCCTAACATAAACATAAGCTGCTATTAAAGCCCCGAAAAAGCCGCCTATAAAGCCCATGCCGCCTTCCCATATTTTAAAGATATCAGCAAAGCTGGAAATCTCCCTCCAATATTCAATTAAATAAGATATTCTTGCGCCTATGATCCCGCTTATGGTAACCCAGAAAATAAGATTATACATCTGGTCAATATCTATATTCTTTCTTTTGGCTTCCTTTATGGCAATATAGGCGCCTGCAGCGAAACCTATGGCAACCATAACGCCCCATGGCTGTATTGCTATTGGGCCTAAATGTATTGCTGAAAATATTTTATAAGGTATCATTACATTATACGGCAAGGATACCCAGCTTTTAGCTGGGAGGAATTGCCGTCCTCCATAACATTTTTCTTCTTCATATTCTAAATGTAAGAGTGCGG
>JAGVXP010000012.1 GCA_018303725.1 Candidatus Woesearchaeota archaeon
TGTGGGATACATTGTTGGAGTTTTATTCTCTAAAAAATATGTTAAAGAAAGAAAAAATTAAGTCCTTAGTAAGTTTTTTCTTCAGGTCCGGCTCTTTTGGGAGAATGGCTACGTTTTTGGCTCAAAAAAATAAAACAAAAGTAATTGAAATACTGCATGGAAATCCAGGCGACTCTGTTTCCCATTTTCAGTATAAAGAAGATATTGATAGATTAAACCAAGGAAGATTTCCTACAATCCCTTATGCTGATATAGTCTGTGTCTTTGGAGAAGATCAAAAAGATTATCTCATAAAAAATGGAAACATACCTGAAAAAAATATAAGTATAACTGGAAATCCAGTATATGACATATTTTTTCAAAGAATTAAAAAAATAAGAAAAGAAGATGTTATAAAGAAGCTTGGAATAAAAGATAAGGACAAAAAGATTGTCTTATTTACTTCGACAAAACCCCTCAAAAACTTTAATGAGAGAATAAAGATTAGGGATATTTTAATAAGGGAGTTTAGTAAACATAATAATTTGATATTATTAATAAAACCTCATCCTAGAGAAAGGGATCTTGAGTTCTACGAGAAAGCTATAGGAAAGGCAAATGCCAAAAATATAAAATTAGTAAAGGATGGTAATCTATATGAAATGCTTTCAGTTGCATACCTGCATATCACCTCTTGCTCATCAGCAATTCTAGAGGCATCAATAGGGGGGGTTCCAACCATCATTATTGACCTTTTTAAAAGTGATTATAAAAAGTGGTACGGCAACCACAGAGCCTTGATTTCGGTAGAGAATGAAAATGAATTTGATGCAGAATTAAACAAATTGGTAAATAATAAATTTTATTATAACAATATTAGGACAGAATTAAAGGATTTTATAGAGAAATTTAGATTTGATGGCAAGTCTAGCCTTAGGATTGCAAATGTTATCAATAATTCGCTTAAAGCAAAATAAAATGTTTTTTGCATTTATTGAATAATATCCCAACGCAGAGGTGTACCTTTTTTAAAACCCTTAACGGCTTTTTTTCCTAGTATGGAATTTAGATATTTAGGAGGCAAACCATCTCCGGGCCTTATCGACCTTATATTTTTCTTAGTCAGGACTTCTCCAGCCTTTACATCCTCTACAATAAACAGAGAACGTGCAAATTTTCTGTTTTTTTTAACCTTTTCAGCTAGTTGATAAGTGACCTTGCCTAATGCTTTTTCTACTTCCCTCACTGATTTAACCATTTCTTTGAATTCTTTTGGTTCTAGTGAAAATTTTGCATCTGGACCGCCTAATTCCCTGTCTAAAATAATGTGTTTTTCTATTATTTTTGCACCTAATGCAACAGACGCTATAGGGACTGATATCCCAAGTGTATGGTCAGATAATCCTACAACAGTTTTAAATTTTTTAGCTAAGTCTGGAATAGTTTTTAAATTAACTTCTTCCAAAGGAGTTGGGTATGCTGAAGTGCATTTTAAAAGTGCTATCTGTTTATTGCCAGATTTCTTACAAGAATTAACAGCTTCTTTTATCTCGTTAAGTGTTGCTATACCGGTAGATATAATGATTGGTTTTCCTTTTGAGGCTGTGTATTCTATAAAAGGGGTATCAGTTATCTCAAAAGATGCAACTTTATAAGCTGGTACTTTTAACTTCTCAAGGAAATCGACAGCAGTTTTATCATAAGGGGTAGAAAAAAATATCAACCCCAATTTCAAGGCAATTTTTTTCAGTTTTTTGTGCCATTCCCAAGGCATTGACGTTTCTGAATAAAGCTCGTAAAAGGATTTGCCATCCCACAAGGTACCCCCTTTAATGTTAAAATGATTGTTATTGCAATTTATAGTCATAGTATCTGGTGTCAATGTTTGTACTTTTATGGCATCTGCCCCAGCTTCTTTTGCTGCTTTTATTGTCTTTACTGCTAAATCAAATCTTTTTAGATGGTTTGCCGAAAGTTCAGCTATTATGAAAACTGGGTGCTTGTCTCCAATAGTTTTATCCTCTATCTTAAATTCCATCATTATCCTACCTATTTGTAAGTCCCATCACAATTATTTTTCCCCATTTGTTATTTTTAAATACAAACTCCTTTAATCTCGCTTCCTCTTCAAAACCAAGTTTTTTATATAGATTAAATGCTCTCTCATTATCTTCAAGAAGTTCAGCTTTCAAAGTATGTAAATGAAGCATTTGAAATGCAATTTTTTTTAAGGATTTCCCAACTAAAGTTCCTTTGCCATGAATCTTGCTGTTTGGATTTGTATAGACACCAATATACGAATGTTTATTTCTAAAATCTATCTGTGTAAGATAGATGACTCCCAAATATTCGTTCTTTTTATATTTAACAACCCAGTATAAATCTCGATCATCATTTTTTAGGTGCTCTATAAACTCTTCGTGCTCTTTCTTGGAGATAATATGGTCAGTGTACATCCATTTTCTTATTTCGATGTTGTTTCTCCAACCCCTTACCATCTCCTTTTCTGCTTCTGATAGATCCACAAAATTTATAAATACCATATTTGCAATCCTAAAAGTCTTTTTTAATGCCTCAACACACATCAATCTTTTCACATTACCCATGTTTCCAATGAATTTATCCTTAGATATACTAACAATATATTTATGGCCATTGTAATAAAAAAATGCAGGAAACTCTTTATTATTCACAGTTCTCAAAAGATTAAATTGCTCTTTTATGCTTTTGTTTATATCTAGTCTGCTATCTTTGGAAGTTCTTCTTTTGTAATAGGTAGCTTTTCCAGTCTGTTTAATAGGTTTTAGATTGTTATAATTCTTCAAGAACTTCAAACATAACTCTATACTTTTTTCAGCTTGTTTTTCTCTTATTTTATCATGAAGTTCATGCCCTTCCAGCAGTATATAATCTTCCATATAAATTTTCCCATCGTCTATTTTTTCGTTAGCTTCAAATAAAACAATAGGAATCTTGTTTTTCCCATCTAATATTTGCCAAAATAAAGGAGACCATCCCCTGCCTTTTGGCAAATCGCTTTCATGTACAACTAAGTTATGCTTATGTCTCTCCAAAAATTCTTTCCCAATAATCTTAAAATAGCTAAGAATAAATACTATTTCAAACTCTTTGTTAATCTCTTCATGTTTAAAAAATAATTTAGCTTTGCAGCCTTTATCATTCAAAATATTAACCAGCTTTTTAGCATAGGGTACAAACCAGCTTTCTTTAGATGTTAAAACAGCTATTTTCCTAAAACTCATCTTATAACCCTCACACTTTTAAATATCTCAGCATAGTTCAATCCTGCTTTCATCCCCCAATACTCAGCATTTAATTTTATGCCTTTTAATGATCTAGGATGTGGAAATTCTTTTAATTCAGATTTATATTCCTTCACAGCCCTCAATTTTAAATTGATTGTGTTTTTTATATCAAAAAATACATCAGGTGAAAAGCTTAAAGGATAATTCCACTCTGTTGAAGACAATACTTCAAAGGAGTATATCTTTTTAACAGTCTCTTGTGGTAAAGGCCTTGTAGCAGTTAATACCGCCCTGTATACAATTTGGTGGTCAATATTCAAGTCTTTTTCATAGTGAGTGAAAATTATATCTGGCTTAACTTTATTTTTTATTTCTTCTATGATTTTTACTATATCCAACAAAGGAACAGTGTCAAACCTATTATCAGGTAGGTCGTATGTAAAAACCTCTTTAACACCTATAATTTTATTAGCTCTAGAGAGTTGTTTTTTTAATTCCTTTATTTCTCTAACTCTGTTTTTACTGTATCTTTTCTTATCTCTTGATGTTATTCCTTCGCCTAATATCAAGGTATAGATTTTATTGCCTTCTTTTGCTAACCTTGCAGCAGTTCCGCCGCAGCCGATAATCTCATCATCCGGATGTGCTGCTATTATTAATATTTTCATTGATATCGCCTCATTTGTTAATTTTCCGATAATTTTGGTTTTTCATAAACCCATTCTCTTACTTTTTCTATTCCAACATTGAAAATTGGATCAAAAAAAGACAGCCATGGAATAAAACCTTGCTGTTCATGTTGTTTGTAAGCAGGGTATTCATAATCATGAAATAAGACTTTTATATTTGAATTTTTAAATGCCTCTAATACACCATATTCCCTGCCATTTGCACCTGAAATGTAAACTGATGCTCCTGTCTCCTGGCAGATTTTAAGTAATTTGTCAGGGCCTTTTACATTATCGGTTGAATGATATTTACTTGAACGCTCAATTTTAGGTGTAAACCCCAATATCTTGCAAGCATTTAATATTAACTTGATAATTATGTCAGTAAAATCATAATTGCCTTTCCTTAAATCTTCTTCTACGCCAGAATAATACAAATCAATGATTTTTCTATCATAATGGGGGTGTTTGGAATAAGCAGTAAGGATTAAATCCTTATGTGATTTCACCCAATCTGCTCCATCAATCTTGGAATTCATAATCAGCTCCCAATGAGTTGAAGATACGGGTATGGTGAGCCATCTTTCCTTCCAATTTATTAAAATTTTATTCCTATTTTCCCATCCGCGAGATTGCCTCTGGACATTATCCAAAAATACAAACAAATCCGCAAAATATAAGCGCTGTAAATAATTTATAGCAGGCAAATATCGCGGTTGGCTTATTATTACTCTTTTCATTTTGCAAACTCTTCCAAATTATTTGAGTTTATTATTCTATCCAAAATCTCTTTTTTTAATGGTTTAAAATAAGTGGAATTTTTATAATCCCATTCATAAGCAATAAATCTGCCTGTTTTTGAATACGTACCCATTAAGAATTTTGTTAATAATTTTAGCATTTCAAACAAAATGCTTTCATTATATCTGTAACTTTTACCATAATCTATAGGTAATAGGACTTTTGCTAAAACAGGCCCAGCATCTATCTTTTCCGAATTTATAAGATGAGCTGTTATCCCCATTGTTTTATGCTTGTTTAATATTGCTACAGGCAATGGGTGTCTTCCCCTGCAAATATCTATATCGCCAGGATGAAAATTTACAATATATTTGCATTTTTTTATAAATTGGTCTTTGAATACTATTCCAAAACTCGCTACAACGCACAGGCCTATATTTTTAGTGTCTTTAACACCTTCAACTATATCATTATAGTTGCTCACTGTAATGCAATTGATATTGTTTTTATCACAAATTTTTTTAACATCTTTATTAGCAGGTTTATCTTCGACTATTACCAAATCTATAGGTATATGTTTCAAAAGCTCTTCCAAAACAATTCCAAAATGCCCTATAAAAATATTTGACATATCATACACCTATGACGCTTTTTTAACTAACAACTCAACTATCAATTTGCTGCCTGAACCATCCACCAATTCCCTGCCTATTTTGCAGCTCTTTTTCCTTCTAGCAAAATCCATAAAATCATTTATACAGGAGATTATGTTTTTGTCCATATTGCTGTCTTGCCACCATCCAGCATATTTGATAAATCCTGTTTTTTTCCACCTTTTAACATTACTTAATTGATTTTCTGCAACAGCTATAGCTATTGTTGGAACGCCAATTCTTGCAAGTTCAAATAATGTTTGTCCGCTCGCAGATATGGCTATATCTGATTCAAGCATTAGCTGCTTCATATCCCTAGCATCTGGATAATATATGAATTCAGTTTTATGGTCTTCCAATTTTTCTAACTCCTTTGTATTTTGAAACCCTTCTCCTACAACAATTTTTTTAGACGAATTAGGATAATTGTCTACTAATATTTTCAAAACTTTGGGTGTCATCTTTCTTGGATCATTGCCTCCAAAAGTTACCATTATATTTTCTATATTTTCCTTTATTCCTTTTTCGGGCACATCCCAAAACTCCTTTCTAAGGAATATGTATTTATTGCCAACCAGGTATATAACCCCCTCTTTTTTAGGGCATTCTAACTCTTTTGCATATACAGATGCATTCACAACAATTCCCTTTGGATAATCCATCCTTTTGTTATCGTCTATGTAAACAGGAATTTTTACTATCTCTGAGACCTTTTTATAAAATTTATAATCAGCCAGGTAAGAGTCAATTATTGCTATATCAGCACTGTTTATAAGGTTTAATAACCCTTCTTGTTCTTTTAACCAGTCAAATGTTTTGTAATTTTTTCCTTTCAGCAAATCTTTGGCAATTTCATCGCTATTAATTATAAATGTTGGCAATATCCCCTTTTCTTCAAAAGCCTCATATAAGGAGGTGCATCTCGTTATATGCCCGAAACCTATTTTCTTGCTCCCTTCTGTTATAATGAAAACTTTCACTTTACCTTTTTATTTTTCCCTGTTAAGGCCTACACCTTTGAATTCTTCTCTGAATTTATAGTTGTATCCTTCTAAATTTTTTCCACCAACATCAACAGTTCTCTTAACTTTTTTGCATCCATGATGGCATTCTCTGCATACCCTGCTTAGTCTTATATAGCCCCTTAGATGCAGTTGCCTCTGCTGCCCTTGTAATACATCCCACGCATCCTTGATTGTGATATCCTTGAAATTACCCAAAACTTCAAGTTTCTTAAAATCAGAAGGACATTTTAGGTAATCGCCATTGCTAGCTATTGCTATTCTTTGCCAAAGCCTGGGGCATATAAATTTTTCATCTGGAACTAGCATTATTTCTTTAAAGTTCATATCGGAATTATAAGCAACCCTGTCAACAAGCGGCCTCATAACCTTGATATATTTTTGTGGGTTATCTTTAATTGCTGACCAAAGTGTTTGAACATTCATGATCATATCAGGGGCGTATTTGTCTCTCAGTTTTCTTAGCATTTTTAGTTTGTTTAGGCTATTTTCATATTTCAGTGGTTTTCTGATGCTTTCATACATCTTCCCAATGCCATCAAATGATACAGTTATCCAATCAAGTTTTGCTTTGCATAACCCAATTATCATTTCTTTTGTTAGGTTTGCGCCATGCGTATTTATCCATACTTCTTTGATTCCTTTCTTTTTTGCATAACTAACCATTTCAACTATCTTTGGATGCAAGGTTGGTTCCCCTCTCATGCTAAATTTTAGAGTGAAAAGATTATATTTTGCGCATTCATCAACTATCTTTTTGTACATATCAAAATCCATCAAACCCTGTTCGCCAATATCCATATACTGCCTAAAACAGTGGTCGCATTTAAGATTGCAGGAGCTGCTCACTTCAATATCAATATTTGAAGGAAAATCAGAAACTTTTCTAAGTTTTGGGTATTCATCCCATTGGCGCCTAAATTGCTTGTAGGCTGCCTCCTTTCCTTTTGCTCTTTTCTTTTCAATTAATTCATCTTCTTCATCTGTATTCAAGCTGAATTGCACTTTTGTCTCGCTTTGTTTCATTTTATGCCTCGCTTTTATTGTTTTTTACAATTATCAAAATGTATTTTCCAGGGCCTTCCCATTGCTCCCATCTATTAACTTCTGCTCTTTTATCTCTCATAAAACTACTGTAATCATCTAGAAAATCTTTGTAAGTTAGCATCTTTATTATTTTTAATCCCCTTTTTTCATAAAGCTTTTTGTAATTATGTGATATTATATTTGTTTTAAATGCTCTTCTTTTTCTGAGATCATCGGTAGTATTATCCTCGTCATATTCAAGGTGGATTATATATTTTTTACAAACCCTTACCATCTCATTTATAGCCTTGTCTATCTTCTTTTTGTTTATATTCATAAACACCCCAAGAGAGAAGCCAACATCATAAGCATTGTCTTTAAAAGGCATTCTGGTAGCATCACCTTCTGTTAATAGTATAGAATCATCCCTGATATATTTGTTTTTCCCGTTAAATAATTGAGTATGGCTAAAATCTAATCCCCCCACCCTGGCTTTTGGAAATTCCTTCTTGAATCTTTTGATGTTCCATCCAAAACCACAGCCTGCTTCAAATATGCTGTTAAATTTTAATTTTTTTAGTTCTTTGATTGCTAAATCCTGGAAAAAGATTTCCAATGTTTCATATCCTTTTTTTTGAAATTCATTACAATATTCATTTCCCCTTCTTAACCAATAATCCCTTTGGTCTTTTAATTTAGGCAATTTAATGCCAAAAAGATTGTATAAATTCTTCTTGATTGTATAATCCACTTTATAATAAGGTATACCAAATATCTTTTTATTGAATATCCCTTTGTTTTGGGTTTTTGCTTGAATAATCTCCTGTTTAACCTTTTCAGATTGCCCAAGAACCATAATTGGGATGTCATCAATTATGTTATATTCCCTTTTACATCCAGGATTACCACAAACTATTTTATCGCTTATTCTGATTTCTCCATGACATCCCGGACATAGTAATATTTTTTCATATTCTTTATTATTCATCTTTGCCTCATTTGGTGGTGTTATTGTTATAATCTCACAAAACTATTTTAACAATACCTCTTGTTTTTCTGATCTCATTTTTTTTAATAACTCTATCTGCGGCAAATCGCACATTTTACAGGGCATGACATCAAAGCATCTGCCTTTTTCATGCATTTCCCTAATCTCCTTCAACACCGGTCCTTCCCATATCTCTTTTAGAGAATTTTTGTTAAAATCTCCTAAAATCCTATAATTTTTTGCATATATTGTACTACAAGCTATGACTTTATTGTGGATAGTTACGGAAAGCTGTTGGTATAACGGAGCACAGACATATATCATTCCTTTCTCCCTTGCTTCTTTTGTGATTTTCTCTTTATCAAATTCAAATGCCTTATATTTATCAAAATACATGCAATCATTAATGCTGATAAAATCAACATAGTCTTTCCAGAATTTGATTGTTTCTTCTATCTTGTCTTTGTTTAAAGTTAAAACAACCATTGTCATTCTCACAATCGGCTGTCGTAAACCCATCCCATTTCTTATCCTCACAAAGTTCTTTATGTTATTTACAACTTTATTGAAATCAAATGCGGGCCTTATTTTTTTGTAGGATTCTTCATCTGGGGCATCAACTGATACAATAAGTTTTGTCAATCCTGCTTCAATAAGCTTTTTTGATATTTCCTCGGTTAATAGTGTTGCATTTGTATGAAACATTATATCTATGAATCCTCTTTTTCTAGCATATGTTACTATTTCTATAATATCGGGGTGGACTAAAGATTCTCCCGCTCCATTAAGATTAACAGCATAACAGCCATTTGCAGATGCATCATCAAGAATCTTTTTAACGTTACCTAAAGACATGAATTCATTTTTAAGATTAAGGAAGTGTTTTGGACACATAGTGCAATAATTCTTTCCTGCATTACAGGATGTTGTGACCTCTATGTTTATACTAAGCGGAAAGGGGGGTGGTGATTGTTTTTTTGGACACTCAACCCATTTTCTCCTATACTCTTTGTATTCATCTGATTGGTTCTTTTCCCATTCCTTGTAATTTTCAGTTTTCCATATTTCCTGGTAATGATAAAAGGGGTTTGTTGTTTTAGTTGAACCAGAATTTTTGATATTTTTTGGCTTATTCATTTTGACTCCTCCAATTTGATTGTTTTTAATAATTTTTTTGCCTTATGCAGGCCCTGCAAATCCAGCACTCTGATAGCTTCTGCTATCTCTTCATTTAATGTTTTTAATGCCTTTTTCTGGATTATCCCTTTGTTGATATACCCAATCCATGGCTTTTCTTTGAACAGGTGGATTAGGTCTATGGTTTTAAATGCATTATTCTTAGAATAAAGATAGTCAAAAACAAGGCATAATAAAGCATAATCTTCTTCTGTATCAAGAGTAATCCTGATATCCGGAGCGCATAAGTTAGCTGGTGCTTTTACATTGGTGATTTTGAATAGGTGGGGTTTACTTTTGTGTATATAGGGGCAAACATGCTCTCTTTCAAAATCTTCTTTTGCTTCACTGTATGCTTTTTTTAGTGCATTAAAATTTAAGACCTCTGTGTCTAGCCCATGTGGAAAAGTCCTTTTTAAAATGTTGGAAGTATAATCCGAATTGGATTTTAGGTGTTTGTCTATCACTAAATCTACTACCTTGGGGTCTATACATGGGCAGTCTCCTGTTATTCTCACAATAATATCTAAATTATTTTCCTTAGCTGCTAAATAAAATCTCCCTAGGACATCATATTCACTGCCTTTAAACCATTTTACATCTTCTTTTTTTGCTATTTTTATAATCTCCCGATCGCCTTTATTTTTTGTTGTAGCGACAATAATCTCTTTTATTTTATTTGATTTTTTTAGCCTCCTTATAATTTGCTGTAAAACAGTTATCCTGCTGCCGTATGGCAATTCTTTCAAAACTTTCCTTGGTAGCCTGGTTGACGAAATTCTTGCTTGGATTATGGCGCCTATTTTCATTTATATCCCCTCAAAAATTCCAAATATTGTTTCTATTACATATTCTACTTCTTTGTTGGTCATAGACGGGTAAATAGGTATGCTAATCTCTTTTTGGTAAAAATCTTCAGCTAGAGGACATGATCCTTTCTTATAACCCAAACTTCTGTAATAAGGCTGTAAATAGACAGGTATAAAATGAACCTGAACACCAAGCCCTTTTTCCCTCATTTTTGAGAATATCTCTTTTTTTTTATTTTTATATCCATCTTTAAGTTTTATAGGATAAAGATGATAAGATGAATATGCATGTTCTTTTTCAAAAGGCATATCAAAATAGCGATTATTCTTGAAAGCTTTATCATACATTCTTGCTATTTCTCTCCTTCTTTCAACAAATTTGGCTAATTTTTTTAACTGGGATATGCCTAGCGCTGATTGAATGTCTGTTATTCTGTAGTTGTATCCTAAAAATTGCTGCTCATAATACCAAGGACCATCTGATTTGTTCATATATTCCTTTGGATCTTTTGTTATCCCATGAGTTCTTAATATTTTCAATTTGTCATATAATTTTTTTGAATTTGTAGTTATCATTCCGCCTTCTCCAGTTGTGATATGTTTAACTGGATGAAAGCTAAAAACACACATATCAGAATATTTACAAGAGCCTATTTTGGAATTTTTGTACTTTGCTCCAAGAGAGTGGCATCCATCCTCAATAATTATTAGTTTATGTTTATCTGCCATATCCTTTATCTTCTCCATATTGCAGGGTAATCCTGAATAATGCACCGGAATAATAATTTTAGTCTTATCTGTTATTTTTTCTTTGATTCTATTTTCATCAATTAGCCCTTGCTCATTAATATCAACAAAAACGGGCTTTGCCCCGCAATATAATGCGCAGTTAGAAGAGGCTGCAAATGTTATGGGGGTGGTTATAATCTCATCCTCTTCTTTTAATTCAGCTGCTAAACAAGCCAAATGCAATGCAGCTGTCCCGCTTGACACCGCCACAGCATATTTAGAGCCTGCATAATCAGCAAACTTTTTTTCAAATTCATCAATTTTTGGCCCAGTAGTTAAAAAATCGCTTTTAAGGACTTTTACAACTTCATTGATGTCTTCTTCATCCAAAGATTGTTTGCCATAAGGTATCATTTTTACAGCGCACCAAGCGATTTTAATAATCTCTTAACCTCATCTTTAGAAATAACGGCATCTTTAGAGCTGTACTCACATATATTTTTTTCTTCAAGCTTTTTACCATTCACAATATAGTTTACAGATTTAATCTTGCCATATTTTTCTATTGATGATGTAACTATATACATATTATTGAAGATAAAGGTCCTAGGGATTTCGGCATTATTGATCATCAACTCGTGAATTTTCTCTCCAGGACGAACACCAATCGATTCAACCTTATTATTTGCATTGTGCTTCTCTTTTAATATTTCAATGAGATCTATAATTTTAAATGCTGGTAATTTGGGCACGAAAATTTCACCGCCTATCCCATATTTTAATGCATTAAAGATTAGTTCTATTGCCTGCTCTGAACTAATTATGAACCTAGTCATTCGCGAGTCAGTTAAAGGAATTTTTTCTCCTTTTTTTATTTTTGAATTGAAAAATGGTATGACCGAACCTGTACTCTCCAAAACATTGCCATACCTAACACAACTAAAGATAGTCCTCTTATTGCCTTTGCTATAGTTGCTCTCTGTAAAAATTCTTTCTCCAACAAATTTACAGGCCCCATATGTATTCACAGGAGAACAGGCCTTATCTGTAGAAACAAACACTGCCTTTTCAACATTATTTTCCAAGCAAGCGCTAACAACATTTAATGTCCCCAAAATATTTGTATTAATTGACTCGCTTACGTTATATTCCAAAATATCCAGTCTTTTCAATGCTGCAGCATGTATTACAATATCTGCATCTTCCATTGCTCTTTTAAGCCTTTTATAATCCCTGACATCTCCAATTAAATTTCTTAATTTTGTATTATGTTTAAAAAGCTCTTGAACTTTATGATGCTTGACTTCGTCTCTGCTAAAAATCCTGATGCTATGGGGGTTATACCTTAATATCTCTTTGATTAAGGCTCTGCCTAAAAAACCAGTCCCGCCTGTTATTAAAATGACTTTGTTTTTAAATAACTCTTTATAATTCATCATTATCCCTCCCTAAGTTGGTTGTCCAAACCTAGAAGTTTATTCATATCATACTTCTCAAACTTATGCGCTATTAAAGTCATGGATTCATTCCAAGAATTTATAATTTCACCGAATTTGTTTTGGATAGCTGAGGTTATGTTTTGCAAATCTTTTGCATCTTTAGATAATATTACTATAGACAGGTCATATTCTCCACTAATACCAAATATTTCAGATATTCTTGGATTTTCTATTAGATAGTTGATAAAACTATCAATATCTTTTTTTGAATGGTTATTCAACTTTATTTTTACATCCACAATATTCACAAATCCCAAACTTCTTGGCCTTATCTGTATTTTTGGGTAAAAAATGCCTTTTTTTTCCATTTTTTTGATTCTTTTTTTTACAGAATCTATTGAAAGATTGATTTCTTTAGCTATATCTGTTAAAGACGTTCTACAATTTTTCTGCAATATGCCTAATATTAAACAGTCTTTTTTATCTAAATCTGCCATTTTGTCTTAAAAATTAAGACTAATATTTAAATATTTCGGAAATTTTCGCCTTATAGCCTACTAAAACGCCTAATAAACAAGGGATAGCTTATGGACAAGAAGAGCTATATTTTGGGTTTTTATATAATGGGGTGGCACTAATGAAGAAACATTTAAATAAGAAGCCAAATTAACCCTAATTGATGAAAACAGCAATTATAACGGGTATAACGGGCCAGGATGGAGCTTATTTAGCAAAGTTTCTTTTGGAGAAGGGCTATAAAGTTTATGGGACGTATAGAAGGCTAAGCACCCCTAATTTCTGGAGGCTTCAATATCTGGACATTTTAGAGAAAATAGGGTTGACCTCATTTGATTTAAGCGACCAAAGCTCAATGATTAGCATGATAAAAGAAATCCAACCAGATGAGGTGTATAATCTAGCTGCCCAAAGCTTTGTTGGCGCATCATTTGAGCAGCCAATCACAACCGGGGAGATAACAGGCATTGGGGTTACAAAATTAATTGACACAATAAAATCACTTTCTCCTAGAACAAAGTTCTATCAGGCGTCTTCAAGCGAAATGTTTGGGATGGTGCAACAAATCCCTCAAGATGAAAAAACAGCCTTTTATCCGAGAAGCCCCTATGCTGCTGCAAAGCTATATGCGCATTGGATCACTATAAATTACAGGGAAGCATACAATTTATTTGCATGTTCTGGGATATTATTTAATCATGAATCCCCATTAAGGGGGCTAGAATTTGTGACAAGAAAGATTACTAATGCATTAGCAAGAATAAAATTAGAGCTGCAAAAAGAAGTTGTGCTTGGCAATATAGACGCCAAGCGTGATTGGGGGTATGCTCCTGATTTTGTTGAAGTAATGTGGCTTATGCTACAGCAAAAAACCCCCCAGGATTATGTCATTGCAACAGGGGAAAATCACACTGTCAAAGAATTCCTACAGGAATCATTCAGATTGCTAAACCTAAATTATGAAGATTACCTAAAAATAGATAAAAGATTGTTTAGGCCTGCTGAAGTAGAAATTCTAATTGGCGATCCTACAAAAGCAAAAGATGAACTTTTATGGAAACCAAAAATAAAATTCAAACAGCTTATAAAAATAATGGTGGACGAAGATTTAAAAAGATGGAAAGATTACCTAGACGGAAAACGTTTTCCGTGGGATGCTCCTAATTATGCTGAATGGAAAAAAACTATTCCAAGCGAATACAATTTAGATAGGTGATTCTAATAGCCAATCTAATTGAAACGATTAAAGAAGATGAAAAAACACTAGCAATTGTGATTAGGTCCAATTTTAATAAAGAAGGTTTAACTTTCCCAACATCAGAGGATGCATTTCTACAACTAGGAATCCACAACAACAAACGGGGCGTTGAAATTAAGGCTCATAAACACAATGTCATTAAAAGATTAGCAGATATAACTATAGAAGAAATTTTTTATGTTCAAAAAGGAAAAATAAGTGTGGGTATTTATAATTTTGATAACAATAAAATAAAAGATGTGATAATTGCGAGTGGCGACCTTATAATAGTGTATGGCGGGCATTCACTAAAATTTTTAGAAGATTCGAAAGTGATTGAAGTTAAGCAAGGCCCTTACAGAGGCAAGGAAAAAGACAAGGTGTATATAGATGATACCAGTATGTAAGCCCACATTAACAGGAAATGAGAAAAAATATGTAGATGACTGTTTAAATTCAAACTGGATTTCCTCTCAGGGAGAGTATATTGAAAAATTTGAAAAGGCTTTCAGCAAATTCTGCAATACAAAATATGGTGTTGGTTGCTGCAATGGCACTGTTGCTATGCATTTAGCGCTAGAAGCATTAGGCATTGGCAAAGGGGATGAGGTCATAATCCCTACTTTTACAATGATTGCTACATGCAATGCTGTTATTTATGCTGGTGCGAGGCCTGTTCTTGTTGACTCTGAGCCTAAAACATGGAATATTGATGTTGACAAAATTAAAGGGAAGCTTACCAAAAAAACAAAAGCAATAATGCCGGTGCATACATACGGCCATCCTGCTGATATGGGCCCAATCAAAGAGCTTGCTGAAAAACATAATTTGTATATTATAGAAGATGCTGCTGAAGCTCATGGGGCAGAATACAAGGGAAAAAGGGCAGGCAGCTTGAGTGATATGGGGTGTTTTAGCTTTTACAGCAACAAGATAATAACAACAGGAGAGGGCGGCATGGTTGTGACAAATAACGAAGAGCTTGCTGAAAAAGCAAGACTGTTAAGAAATCACGCATTTTCAAAACCAAGGTTTCTGCATAAAGAGATTGGGTTTAACTACCGTATGACAAACATCCAGGCAGCGATAGGCGTTGCCCAGATGGAATATGCTGACAGGCTCGTGCAGGCAAGAATAGATAATGCGCATCTTTATAATAAGCTGCTTAAAGATACAGAAGGAATAACAACCCCGCCAAAGGCTTCCTGGGCTAAAAATGTTTACTGGATGTATGGTGTTTTGATTGAAGATGAATTTGGTATTAGCATGAAAGAAGCATCTGAAGAGCTTATGAAAAAAGGCATAGAGACACGAACATTTTTTATCCCCATGCACAAGCAGCCAGTTTATATGAAAAAAGATGAGCGGTTTCCAGATGTTAAGGGGAGCTACCCTGTTTCTGAGGAATTGTCAAGAAAGGGGCTTTATCTTCCTTCAAGCAGCTCTCTTACAAAAGAGCAGATAAAAGAGGTTGCTGATGCTCTTGTTTCGCTTAAGAAATAGTGTTGGATGTCTTACATATCTTCCAATATATTTTACAATTTGTCTCAAATTTAATAATCGATTATCTTACCACACATAATACCCATAATAATACTGATTAGTCAATTCATCACTAAACTGCCCTGTGTATAATCTACTTTCAGCAGTTCCTTCACCCACTATAACCCCAAAGGGAGTATAGCTAGTATTCTCAATCCTATCACTATTTGAATCGGTTATTAGTGTAGTACTACCTAAATGATCAGGATGAATGAATATTTTTGAACTATCTGGCCTTAACTCACCAACTCTTTGTCCTTCATGCTTTACATAAGTAAAGTCATAAGTGCCACTACTGTTGACTATTCTAACAAATTCATCATTCACGTAATAAACAGTCTCTTTCCAGCTGCTATCCAGATTAGAGACATTCTTTATCAGTACTCTTTCCTCAACTGGGTGATAAGTATATTTTTCTAACAATGGTCCAGTTGTGTCTGAGCCGTTGTAGATTTTCCAGAGTTGGTTGAGAGAATTGTAAACTCTGTAAAATCCATCACCAGTAACTAAATTACCATTTTTATCATATGTTAAAGATAGTGAATCTGCAAAAGAAACAGGTAACATCACTATTAAAAATGCTAGGAAAAGTGCAATATTTCTTAAATAAAGTTTCTTTTTCATGATATTACTACACCTTCTGAATAATCTGAATAAGAGGATGAATTGATAGAAGCATTAGTTAGGTAAACTCCAGAACTGCTGTAGTTGTGTTCTATCAAAATGATGGTTTTATTCACATTTAGAGGTATAGGCGTGTTAGAAGTTATATTCTCTTCTCCAGTATCTAATTGCCAGGAGATAGTTTCATTTCCTACATTGGTTCTTGCTATTATTTCTGATACGGTGCTGCTTACAGACTCAGATAAGACTTGGAAATCCAGTAATTGTACAATGTGAATATTAAACCAATCTTCTAAGGTGTTTGAGAAACTGCCTGATTGAGCATTGACTGTCTCATCTTTCCTTCCTTCTGTTGTGTAGTTTTCTGCAATAATTACTATTACTGATTTGTTTTGAGCTAAGGCTGTTCCGTTTTTGATTGATGGGTCTGTGATGTTCCAGTTTACGTTTAGAGTGGAAGGCCAGTAATTGAAGATGTTAAAGGATGTTATTTTGTATGTGTTGCTTATGTTGTATTTATCATATCTGGCTATTTCCAATGCTTCTATTTTGAATTGGTATGTGTTGCTGTCTTCTATGCTGCCTGAGCTGACTGTGATGTTAACTGTTTTATCACCATCT
>JAGVXP010000002.1 GCA_018303725.1 Candidatus Woesearchaeota archaeon
ATTGGAACGATTATAACAAAAAGGAAATAAGGGAAAGATTAAGAAGAAAATTATTAAAAGAATTAACAGAAAAAGATTTTCTGGATAATAAAAAGTTTGAAATTATGGATGAAGAAATGAATAAAGCCTTAAAAGAATGCAATCTTAACTGAAAATGAAACTCCTGGCCTTTGTAGACATGCATGGAAGCTTAAAAGCATTAAGAAAGATAATAGAAAAAGCAAAAAAGGCAGATATTTTAGTTTGCGCTGGCGATTTAACCATATTTGAGCAGGGCATGGGCTATTTACTGCACGAGCTGGACAAAATAGGAAAGCCTGTTCTGCTTGTAGACGGCAACCATGAGTCAGTAGAGGACATGAGGAAAGCCTGTTCATTGTTTAAAAACACAGTTTTTATCCACAAAAAGGCATACAAGGTAGGAAATTATCTGTTTTTAGGCTATGGTGGTGGCGGTTTTTCAATGGTTGACAAAAGCTTTGAGAAAGGCTCTAAGCTGTTTGAGAAAGAGGTAAACAAGAGAAGGAAAATTGATAAAAACGTTTATTCTTAAGGTAAAGCCGGACTTGGCTATTTCCGGGCATCTGCATGAGAATGCCGGCAAGGAAGATAAGATAGGGAAGACAAAGATAGTTAACCCTGGGCCGTTTGGGAAGATAATTAATTTTTAGTTACTATTTTAGAATAGGAAAATTTATATAGTAATCCGAAATTATTACGATAGGTGGTGGTTAAAAGTGTCTCCCAAATATCAAGTAAATGAAAAAAGAAGAGAAGAATTAGAGGTAACAGCGAAAAGTTTAGAAGTTCATTATAAAACATTAAAAAAATATGAAAAAGTAGACCTTACTGATCCAAAAGTTGCTGAGGAATGCAGGAAGGCTCTACAGGCTGGTAAATCGCTTACAGACAAATATGTCCTTGTGCTTAGTAATGGGAAACCGAAAGAAGCTAGATATTTAAGGATAAGCGGAGATAATGCATATAAAGCTGCTTCAGAAAAGTATTCAGGAATATCTACTATCATTAGAGAGAAATTAAATGAAGCTGAAAGGATAGCAGAAGAAAGAAAAAAACAAGCTCAAACAGCTAGATTTGAGAAATATTTTGGAACTGAACAACAACTAGAGGCTTATATAGAAGCAGCACATAAAAAGATAGGAAAAGGAGGAGGACACCCTTTCTATTTATTAAAAAATTATACTCCTGCTGATATATCATTCGAAAAATATGATAGTTTAAAAAAGTTAATAGGGGTTGCTAAAGAAGAAGAGAGTGTACTTGCCCTTATAGCAAACCCAATAGGTGAAACTGAAAAAGGAACGCACAAATCTTTTTGGACAATATCTGGGTTTGGGCAATTAGAAGAATTAGAAAAGATGATTAAGCTTACAGATATAGATCCTATAGTGAATAAAATTGTTAAGGATGCTACTCCCAAAAATCAATTTTATTACTGTTACCAAAAAGGACAACTGCAATTTGATGTAAAAGGTTTTGCAACTACAAAAGCGCTTTTGGATAGCATTAAACCAGGAGAAAATGAAAAATACACTTATTTCCAAAAAATTGGGTTTGATTATATAGTAAAAATTGAATTAAAAACGCTTGAAGCAGAAGCTGCAAAAGAACCACCCCAAGAGTTAAAAACAACAGCTGCTCCTGCGCCAGAAAAAATCCTTGGGCTAGATCAATTAACTGTTGTATCCCCTTTAATAGAAAATAAGGATTCCCATATAGAAGCCCAACCGGAAGAAGGAAAAGCGAAATATAGAATAACACGCGAAGAAGGTGGCCAAATTCAAGAAACATTTATTCATAATCCTTGGGATGCTAGAGAGAAAGTTAAAGAATTCGGTCAAAAAAAGATAGAGATAAAGGTATATGAGTGGAATGATAAAGAAAAAAGATATAATGAAATTATGGGGGCGATGGCTACAAGTCATTTTAACAAAGCTTTTGAATTATCTCTAGAAGTACCGTCTATAATAGAAAAGACTATATTAACAGAAGTTGGTAAGATACAAGGACCAAAAATACATTTTTATAAAGCAGAGGTTGGGTTAGATGGAAGGTCTGCACGACTTTTATCAGTTGAGCAACCTAAAAGTTTGAAGGGGAGGCAATTTCCACCCGGTACGTATATTGCTTATAGTTTAAAACCTGATGGGGAATATAGTGTAATAAAATGGAATAACAAAAAGGAGATAGAAGGAGTTCTTGGTTTATACCTCCAAGAAGAAGAGAAAAAACCAATTACACCAACATCAGATAAAAACCCAGTTGGGGGTGTGTCATCAGATATGCAAAAAGCAATAGCTGATGCCGATGCTGCCTTAGAAGCAGAAGAAAAAAAGAAAAACCAAAATAATTAAAACCTTAACTTTCTGTCTTTATTTATATTCTTCATCATCAGCACCACCCTGGAATTCTCCTTCTCATCAACTATCTTATAGCCGCTATGCTTCCCAATCTCCTTTGCAAACTCCTTGATTTCCCCATGCAAAGGCATGTTTTTTAATTCCAGCCTTTGTTTGGAATGGCCAACCCACATGTAGCTTTTGCACTCCAAAAACCTTGGCTTTGCTTTTTTTATTAATTCAGCATATTTTTCTGGTTTTATCATATTGACATTTTTAACCAATGTTAGCCTTATAGTGCTTCTTTTGAATTTTTTTAATATTGATAAAGATTCATTGATTTTTTTCCATCCATCTTTTATTAAAGGGCTGCAGCATTTAATGTAGGTTTCTTCATCTGGCGCTGGCAATGTAATGTAAAGCTGTGTTGGCTGGTTTTTTAATAATTTTTTTAGCATTGATGGGTTTGTCCCATTGGTAACTAAAAATGATGTAATCTTCCTTCTCTTAAGCTCTTTTATCAATTCCGGCAGTTTTGGATAGAAAGTCGGCTCTCCGGAAAGTGAAATGGCAAAATGCAAAGGCATCTGCGCCTCAATAAATTTATCCTTGTTTGTTTTTTTATTGCCTCTAAAGCCCTGTAAATATCTCACTTGCTCCTTAATGCAGCCATCAATTATACCCTTTGGCTTATCAACAGGCCCTTTCCATTTAGGCAGAGTAAATTCAATATCCCGCCAACACCAGACACAACGATTCCCGCAAACATTCAAGCTAGGAGTCATTTGAACGCACCTATGGCTGTTAATGCCATAAAACTGCTGCTTATAGCAGAAATCATCACTAACCAAGGCCCTTTTTGCCCACATGCATAGCTTAACAGCGCTATGGCTGCCAACGAACCTGTAGCCCTGGTTATATAGATCTTTTTTCTTTAATTCTTCCATATTAAACAGGAAAATACAAATATATTTAAATTATTAATCTTTTTTAGCTAATATGGAACTGAAAACAGCCTTAAATCTATTGAAAAAGAATTCTGAGTTTAAAGAATGGTTAAAAGAGAACAAGGAAAGCTATTTCTCATATGCGTTTACAATGGTTGAGAAAGAGCAAGAAAGAAAATGGCAAATGGGTTATTACAACAAGAGGCATGATAAAATCACAACTTTTATAGTTGAAAAAAACGGTATAAATGTATCCCCAGAAGAAGAGGTATTTAAAAAAGAAGAGGCAGAGATAAAAAAAATAGATTTAACTAAGGTGAAAGCTTCATTAGATTTTGCCTTAAAAAAGGTGGAAAGTTTACAAAAAAGGAAGTATCCCAATGAAAAACCAGTAAAGTTGATAATAATCCTCCAAAATATTGAAAAATTTGGAAATATTTGGAATATAACCTATATCTCACAAAGTTTTAATGTATTAAATGTAAAGATAAATGCAAAAAATGGGAATATTATTGAGCATAAGATTGCATCTATATTTGAGTTTAAAAAACATGATTGAGATGTCAAAAACCACCATTCAGAGAATGGTGGAATTTGCTGTCATTCGCCGCATCAGGTGGTTTTTGAGCATGCTCAGAAATTTTCCTCATGCAAAAATTACATTGGCTTTCCAGCCACTAGTTGTAAACTAGTGGAAAATTTCTGACATTAGATGTATTTAAATATAAGTTCAGCTTCTATAATCTCCGTCCGTCTGAAAAAATTTTTAGTGTTGGGAATAATAATGATCCAAATTAAGGTTAAAAAGATAAAAGATAATGCAATTATTCCATCATACGCGCATGACGGAGATGCCGGAGTTGATTTGTACTCAACTGAAGATTACTTGCTTAAACCTGGCGAAAGGGTTTTGGTTTCAACAGGCATAAAGATTGCAATACCTAAGGGATATGAGGCACAAACAAGGCCTAAATCCGGTCTTGCATTAAATAAGGGATTAAGCATTGCTAATACCCCAGGAACAATTGATTCAGGTTATAGGGGAGAGGTAGGTGTTATTGCTATAAATCTGGGCAAGGAAGACATCAAGATTGATAAGGGAAAAAAGATTGCCCAGATGGTATTCAACAAAATAGAAGAAGCTGAATTTGAAGAAGTGGATGAGTTGGATAACACAAAACGCGGTGAGGGCGGTTTTGGAAGCACCGGCCATTAATGTGTCAGAAATCAAAGATTTTTTGTATCTTTTAGAGACCAAAAGTCTCAAAAAGATTTCTGAGCACAGTCAAAAATCTTCGATTTTTGATGTTTTTAATTTTTTCCAACACCCCCATGGGATTGATTAATGCTATGGGTCCGCGAGGACCATAGCATCATAGTTATGAGGTAAGAATGGACAAACCGATAAGCTATAACACAATTAAAAACAATAAAAAATTAGGCGAATTCTTACTTAAAACAGAGGATGCAGAAATTGAAGAACAGAAAGATGAATAAAAATTTTTTGGTTTCTTCACAATATTCCCTCAGGGCTCTTAATCGCTATTATGAAACAATGTTAGAAGAAAAAGATATTTTTGAAGATGAGATAATTGCAAGCTGATTTTCTACTATAAAATAGTTAAATATAAATATATGCTATTTCTACCAATAAAATAAGGGAGTGGTTTTTATGAATAAAAAGGCAGATGGCGGTTTGACAGCTATAATAATAGTTGTTATAATAATTGTATTTTTAGGGTGGTTGGTTAATATTGGCAATAGGGAATGCAATAAAAACAGTGATTGCAGTGATGAATCTTACTGTGGAGTTGATCATAACTGCCATAAGGTGCCTATTATTGAAAAAGAACCAATAATTGTAGAGCGTAACTATGTAGCACCTGCTATAATAATAGGAATTGCTATGATAATAACAGCTGTTATATTAAAGTTAGACAAGATAATACCAAAAAAGCAAAAACAAACAGAGATACAAAAAACATTAGAACCGGATTACGAGTATTATACTAATTTTCCACCATCTAAAACAGATTAAGCTAAAATTTTATCTATTTCTTTCTTAATTTGATTAAATACCTGTTCTTTTGATTTAGAAGCATCTATAACTTTGATATTGTCGTCTATGTGGGTGAATAAGTTCAGGAATTTATCCTTTAATATAACAATAAAGTCATATTTTTCAAATTTCTCTATTTGGTTTCCTCTTTTTCCTATTCTTTCCAAAGCAAGTTTAGCTGGTATGTCCAATATAAATGCAATATCGGGCTTTCTAAAGCCTTTATTTGCTTCTATAACCTTGCTCAAAGCTATTCCCTGGACATTTTGGTATGCCATAGTTGAATAATAATATCTGTCAGAGATAACTGTTATTCCCTGGCTTAAAGCGGGCAGTATCTCATTTTTAAGATGCTCTTCTCTATCTTTTGTGTAAAGTCTTAAACATTCTTCAGAGCCTTTCATTGGATCTTGCTCATTAAGGGATATCTCTTTTGCTTTTTTACCATATTCACTATCAGTTGGTTCGGTGGTTTTCAGAACCTTATGGCTTTTTGATTCCAGATAAGATGCCAGCCTGTTTACCATCTCCCCCTTCCCAGAGCCATCTAAGCCGTCTAAAACTATAAAAACGCCCTTCATTGTTTGTCACACTCCATATATTTAGCTAAAACGGGAAATTTCTCCTTAACCAAACCATACATCTCCCAGGCTATCTTCCTGTAGCTTATATGCCCCATTTTGCCGCTTCTTAGCTTTATAAAATGAAAAAGCTCTCTTAAATTCATTGTTATAAGCAGTCTTTTATTGTAAGCCAACGGAATAATGTACTGCGCTTCTTTGGGGTGTTCTTTAGCTATCTCAAAATATGCTTTTTTTGCCTTTTCCATGCAGGCTATAAACCCCTCTATAAAGCCGGCTTCGTTAATTTCCTTTGGCACAGAATAGCCATGCTCAACTGTAAACTCCTGGTTTGTTTGGGTACACATCCTATGCCTCTGCACATCCCTGAAAGCGCCATAATCCATTAAAATATCAAATGTAAAGTAAATATGCTCAAATTCCCTTAATGGCCTGTCAAATTTATCCAGCCTTTTCAGTGCCTCATCAATTATTTTTTCTTTTTCCTCTTTTTTCATTGATTTTACTTTTTCCTTTAGCTGTTTATAAGGGTATTTTGAAAATTTATAAAGTAAAACAGCAACAAACTTGTCTTCTGCATCAGCATCAAATTCAACTAAACTGACTCCAATTTTATTCTTTGTTCCTTTTATTGACAATGTCCCTGACTCTTTTTCTAATTCCTTTCTTGTTTCATCCAAATACTCATTGAATTTTGTATATTTGATTAGTGTTGGAGTTATCTTTAAAGCAGCTTCTTTAATTTCTTCTCCTATTTCCTGCATCTCCCTTAAAGGATGTGTTAATAGCTTGACAATGCCCCATTCTAGGCTTCTGGCATTGACTGTCATTCCAAGATTAGTTAAAGCAGCTGTTGGCAGCAAATACCTTAGGTTGTCGCAGGCAATATTTTTTAGCTCAATTTCCTGTGCAGCTGGGTATTTTTTCTTCAAGAATTTTGTCATCAAAGGAAATAACTTTGTGTAAGTATCCATTATAAAATCCGCTGTTTCTTCATAAACCCCAGCAAATTTGCTTTTTGTTAGTATTTCTGGTTTATAATAATGCTCTTTATCAAAAGCCTGGTACCTAGTAGATTTTTCTGTGTAACTAGCCAACCTGTTGTCCTCCAAAACCTTGGTAGCCAATATAGAAACATTCTCTATAGCAAGGCTTAAAACAGCATGCTCTGCTACTGAGCTATGCCCGTAGCCAACAACCCATTTCTCATGAAACTTTCTTGACTTGTCAGCATTAAGCTCAGCAGCTATCTTGTCAAAAGATTCTGGTGAACGAGAGCATTTTGCAAAAGCCACAGCTACCACTTCTGGCGGCAATCCCGTTAAAGCATAAATCCTTCTTTTTTGCATTTTTCCCCTTGAAAAACAATATTTTTAAATAATATATAATCTTTTCCTTTTTTATGATAATAGGCCTAACAGGAACAATATGCGCTGGGAAAAGCGAGGTAGCCAAATACCTAAAAAGCAAAGGTTTTGAGTGTTTTGTTTATTCTGACATATTAAGGGAGGAAGCAGCTAAAAGGTGTATAGAGCAAACAAGAGAAAACCTACAAAAACTTGGCTCTAGTATGAAAAAAGAGTATGGTGATGGTGTGCTTTCCAAAAAAATATTAGAAAGAGTAAAAACTGGCAAGGCTGTTGTTGATGGAGTCAGGACTCCATGTGAGGTAAATGAATTGAGAAGGGCAGATGATTTTTTTTTGATAGGTGTAAATGCACCACCAAAAGTTAGATACACAAGATTGAGGGGGAGAGGTAGAGATGGGGACCCAAGCAGTTATGAGGAATTTAAAAGGATTGATAACCTAGAAAACAGGGGCAAGACAGAAGGCCAGAAAATAAACAAATGCATTAAGATGGCTGATTTCTTAATCATAAATTACGGCACTTTAGAGGATTTAAAAAAGAAAGTTGATAAAATGTCAGAAATTTTCCACTAGTTTACAACTAGTGGCTGGAAAGCCAATGTAATTTTTGCATGAGGAAAATTTCTGAGCATGCTCAAAAACCACCTCAAAAACCACCTGATGCTGTAATTCGCAGATACATTCCATCAGTCTCTGACTGGTGGTTTTTGACATATTAGAAAGTGTTAGCGCTTAATTACCCTTTCTGCATTCTTTCTCTCTTCATAAAGATCCATTATATCACTATAAACGGCCCTTTTCTTATCATTAGAGAGCTTATTGTAAATTTTCATTATTTTAATATAAGCCTGTTTTGCCCTTTCCAAATCTAAATCCATTAAAGCATCCCTAGCATTGGCTATTTTAATATTTATTGATTCTACCTCGTCTCTGCTTTCTAATGAAGGAACTATTGGCGTTGCTTCTTCTATGGCCCCTCCCTTCTCTTCTTCTATTGGTTTTTCCTCTTTTAGCCGTCCAATTGCCTGCTCTATCTCTTCTTCATCAGATTTTGTTATTGTTTTGCTTTCTTCTTCTCTTTCCTGTTTTTTCAATAATCTGGCTTCTTTCTTTTCTTCTTCTATCCTTCTCTTTTCCTCTATCCTTTCCTTCCTAGCTTCCTCTCTTTCTCTTTTTTTCTCAAGCCTTATCCTCTCTTTTTCTTCTTTAATTCTCTGTTTTTCAAACTCTTTCTGTTTTTTAAGCTCTTCTTTCCTTAGCTTTTTCTCTAACTCTAGTTTTCTTTTTTCCTCCTCTTCATACTCTTCTTCAGGCATTTCTTCTTCTAAGGTAGGAAGAGGCAATGGAGGCAGTTCTTCCTCCTCCTTTTTGGTAGGCAATATGAATAATGGTTTTTTAGCAGATTCTTCTTCCTTCCTTCTCTTTATTTCTTCTCTCCTTTGCCTTTCTTCTAGTTTTTCCTGTTTATCTTTTTCTTTTCTTTCTTTCTCAATTTGTTTTTCTTTTTCTTCTTCCCTTTTTTTCTTTTCAAGTTCCTCCTCTCTTAATCTTTTCTCCTCCTCTTTGGATTTTTTCTCTTTTAACTTTCTTTTCTCCTCTTCTATCCTCTTTTTTTCTGCTTTTGTTTTGTATAAACCAATATCATGAGCAATTTTTTTAAATTTCCTTATTCTTTCTGCCCTTAATTTTCTCTTTTTTTCTAGAAGCTGCTTTCTTTTTGCCTCCTTGGCTTTTCTCTTTTCTTCCAGCTCTTTTTGCCTGATTTTCTCAATTTCGTGAGGAATAGGCGGAGGTGGCGGAGGAAGCCTTATCTCTTTTTCCCTAATTTTTTTATTTTTTTCTTTTTCTTTTTTTCTTATCTTAGCCTCTTTTTCCAGCCTTCTTTTCTCTTTTTCTTTTAATTTTTTTAACTTTTTCAATTGTTTTAGATTATCCCCCTCTATTTGCCTTCTCCTTTTTTCTTCTTCCCATCGTATCTGCTCTTCTACCCTTTTCTGGGAAATTTCCCTTATCTTAGCCTCTTTCTCCAGCCTTCTTTTCTCTTTTTCTTCTAATTTCCTGGCTTTCTCTAATTTTTCTTTCCTATTTTTTTCTTTTATTATCCTTTCTTTTTCTTCATCTCTTTTCCTTTGCTCCTCTAAGGCCCGTTTATCCCTTAATCTTCTCAATTTTTCATGTATTCTCCTATGTTCTTCTTCATCTTCCCTCTTTAATCTCTCTTTTCTTTGTTTTTCTTCAATTTTTTTCTTTTTCTCCTCTTCTATTCTTTTTCTTATTTCTTCTTTTCTCTTTTCTTTTTGCTTTTTTATTCTTGCTTTTTTCCTCTTTTTGCTTAATTTCTCTTTTCTTTTTGCTTCTTTTTTCTCTTCTGTTTTCCTTTGTTTTTCTTTTTGCTTCTTTTTTCTTTTTGCTTCTTTTTCCAGCCTTCTTTTCTCTTTTTCTCTTGATTTGTTGAGCTTTTTTAATTCTTTTTCTTTCTTTTTTCTTCGTTTTGCTAGTAGTTTGGCTTTTCTCTTCTCTTCCTTCTGATTTTTCTTTTCTTCAAGTTTTTTCCTTTTCTCTTCTTCTTTTTCTTCTTTGATTCTTTGCTTTTCAAGCTCTTTCTGTTTTCTAACCCCTTCTTTCTTTGATTTTTTCTCTAATTTTAATCTCCTTTTTTTCTCTCTTATCCTTTGTTTTTCTAGTAGTTTGGCTTTTCTCTTTTCCTCTCTTAGTTCCTTCCAGCTTTTCTTTTCTTCAGACTTAAGGATGGATGAGGGGGGTGGGGGTGGTAAAATATCCAATTTTTCCAAATCCTTAGGCACACCTAGATTTATCTGGCTTAAATCCTTTTTCTCTTCTTGGATTGTATTGTTTTTAGTGGTGGATTTATAAACCAAAAATATAAAGAAGAGGAGCACAAGTGAAGTAACAGTCATAACTATAGACCTAATCTTTTCCTCAAAATAGGCAGTATCAGCTAGGACTGTATAAGCAGTAAAGGAAGAGAGTACAACCATTAAGAAAAGAAACCTATATTTATTTTTAACTGGAATCTCTACCACCCTTTTTTATGATAATACTACAAGTGCTTATATTTAACCTTTTTGGTTTGTTAAGTTATTTTTAGTATCTTCTCTTTTGATTTCAAACCGGAGATTATGACTACCCTCTTTTTTGATAATTTTGTGAAAAATTTGATGATTTCTATATTTGCCTTATTTTCCTCTGCTTTTGCCTTAATATTAACCCTATATGCGCTTTTAGCCTTATCAAACCCCTTTATTTCGTTCTTGGGCATATTCGGCTTTACTATTATTTTGAAGCTGTTTCCATTTATTTCCATATTTAAGGTGTTTAGCTGTGTTTTTATATGCTCGTTTAATCATACTCTCTCCAAGTATGACCGCATTTCTCACATTTCAGAAATCTTGTTTCTGGCTCGTCGCCGGCTCTTGTCTGGACTGTCCAGAAATAAGCCTTTTTATGGCCGCATTTAGAGCAAACTGTGTCTATTTTAGGTAATGTATCCAGCTCCCCTCTATCAATGACCTCAACATCCTTTTCTGTTTTAACAACAGTTTCTTTCATTGTTGCTACTTCTAATTTGTTGGTTTTATAGCCACAAGAACACGTCAACAGCTTTTTGTTATCCTCCCTTTTAGGAAGTAATATTGAACCACATTTTGGACAAAACATTTAATCACCTATGCAAAAATTAAAATCATTAAATAAACAAACAAATTCAACAAACCATATCTTTATATAACCCAATAGGGGTATTTTGAATAATGCCTTTCCTATTATTTCGTTTTCATTAATTTCTGTCTCGTCTAATACCTTAATTGCTCCTGATGCCCCTTTATCAATCCTGTTCCCGTTTATATTTCTATAGTCAATTATAGGGCCAGGGTTATTATCCCCTTTTGTCTGGAAATAATAATCTTCGTCAATTTGTGATTTCTTAACGACCCTATGGATTATAGGATCTGGCCTTCTACTTTGAAAAACTATTATATCCCCTATTTTTATATCTTTTGGTTTTTTGCCCTTTAATACTATTATGTCCCCCTTATAAAACCCATTTTTAAGGGAGAATTCATTAAACTCTTCTTTAGTCAGGTTATTGTTTAAGTACCATGCTTTGTTTTTTTCCCACCAGCCATTAAAACCAAGATGGTTGTGTTCCATAGAACCTGAGACAACAGCAACAATTGGGTGTGTTGTGCTTAAAGCAAATCCCAAACCGGGGTAGACTACAAACTTGATGAGGATAAAGGCTAAAACGATATTTACAATCCAACTCCATATACTATTATCCTCCCATATGAAGTACCATATCTTTTTCCATGCCCTCCTGATATCACTAAATTTCATATTTTTAAAGGTTTATAGCGAAAACAATAAAAAGCTATCGATTTTCCTTATTATTATGAAAAACCCACAAACGAAAAACCCACAATACTATGAGGGCATTTTGCAGTTGAGGAATCCTAATGAAGAAGCTTTAAATTTTGTTAGGAACCAATTTAAAAACAACTCAAAGGCATGGATTGCCAAAGTAGAAGAGCTAAAAACAGGAATTGATTTTTATATTTCCTCCAACGGCTTTTTATTGTCGTTAGGAAAAAAATTAAAAAAAAGCTTTAAGGGAGAATTAAAAACCTCAAGAAGGCTGCATACAAAGGACAGGTTAACAAGCAAACAGGTTTATAGGGTTACTGTTTTGTTTAGATTAAGCTAATCTCTCTTTTTTGTAATCTTCAACTATTTTATGGAGCAATGCTGTTTTATTTTTTATAATTTCAAATTCTTCTTTGTTTACCATACCAAAATAGTTGTTTTCTTCTATAACAAGCCTGTTAGCATCAATGAATATAAACGGGAGCTTAGACTCTATTTTCTTACTGACTGGTTTTTTATAGAGGATAATGTTGATTCTGCCTTTTATCTCATCAATTGTTTTTTCGCTAATTATATCTGGGTCTTTCACTAACAGAATATCCCCCTCTTTAATATTGAGTATTTTTCCCTTTTTTTCAAACTCATTTAACCCCAAATTGTCCAATTTCTTCAATAATAGAGCAGAGTTCGTATTTGAAAGAAAATAGATAAGCATGGTAATCTCATTCTGCATTGATTTTATCTCGTCCTGCTTCTTTTTTAGTTCATTATCAAAAAACCGTATTCTTTTTTCTTTAAAGTTTAATAAGGACTGCATTTTTTTGTCAAGCTGGGATTTACTAATCTGTTTAAACATATATTCATAGTCCTTTTTTATAGCTGTTATCTGCTCTTTTAATTTTGTGTTTTGCTCTTTTAATAGGAAAATGTCCCTTTTTGCATCTTTAAATTTTTTATATATAAACAAAAAGTCTTTCTCAGATAATCTTTTTTCTTCAACAACCTCTTTGATTATTTTAACTTCCTCTTTTTCTGGCTCTTCTATAATCTCAACGGCGCCCCTTATGTTCAGCTCTTTTCCGACTACAAATTCTATTAGCTGTGGTTTTATGCCCTCTTTTTTGTAATGCTCTATAAAGATGTTTATCTTATTCAACAAGGGTCTTATTTTTTTTAAGGCGAAAACGGCAGAAGCCAACGCATCTGTCTCATGGTGGTTTTTTGTCTCATAACTGCCTAAAAGCTCCCTTTTTTCGCTGACCTTAAGATCATAACCCGGACACATAACCCTGGCTCCTGTTTTAACAGCCAGTTTGTCAACAAAATCAGGATTTTTTTGCTTGTCGCTGGCAATAATCAATGGTTTTCCCAAACAGATTAATTTTGGGATTAAAGTGCCTAAATCTAAATCTTTTCCTGAGCCTACTTGTTTAACATTTCCTTCAAAGTCTATAGCAGCATACCCTACAGTTGTCCCTGGGTCAACACCGACAATAAGCAGCTCTTGTTTAGCCATTCTTCAGGCCTTGGTAAATATAGATTTATTTAAAAATCTATTGCTCTCGCTAAGATTTTAAAATCTCTTGTAAATTGATTTATTTTAATTGCTGGTAAATAAATCTAAACCACTTCTTAAAAGAATCTGCAACATTCTTGTCTTCTATCATAAAACCAGTTGGGTGTTTTTCATTCCATGAGATAATTGCCACCTTATCTCCAAAAATATAAACAACTGATTTAGAATCAAACCCATGGGGTAAGGATTTTCCTTGAAAGAATTGCCGTTTTACCGTCTTTTGTTCATACGCTTTAGCTTTTACATTATCATAAATGAGATGGAATTTTATATTTTTCTTTATCCTTTCTCTCTCAAAATTTGGAGTAAAATAGGGAAGTTCAAAGAAAATGGCGCCTTTTGCGCCTATAAGATAGACATTTTTGCCCTCTCTAAGCATTTCTGAAAGGATTGTTTTTATTCCCTCTTTTCCCTTATAGATTGAGGCGTTGATCTCTTCTTTTTTCAATCCTTCAAGATTTTCCAGCTCAGGGATGATTTTGCTTATTATCTCTCTTTTTTCGTCAAGAAAATCTAATAACTTTTTTGGCTTAGCAGCCTGAAAGTATCTCTTAAAATCTTTGACAATCAAGCTTACTAGCCCGAATTGCTGCAGTTTTTCCAAACCATCATATACTATGACTCTGTGGAGCCCGGATTCCTTGATTATGCTTTGGGCAGTTGTCAGCCCAAGCTTTAATAATGAGAGATACACCAAAGACTGGTTTCTTGTCAATCCAATGCTTTCTAAACTCGTTGTGTCCATGAACGAATGGAATTCTTACGAGTATATAAATCTTGTTATAATAAATATGATAACTATAATTTAAATAATAGGTTATAACTCCTTCAGGATGATTAAAATTACACGAAAAATAAATATGTTAGAGGTTCCACTTAAGACGGAAGCAGAATTTAGAAGGAGATTAGCTAGATATATCTCTCGATCAGATTTACCTCCAGATGTTCGTTTTTCTATGCAAGTAGCCACATTAGAGTCAAAGATAAGAAGCAACAACGCTCCAAGCGAAAATACTATTCCTTTTACAAGAGTTATGAATGAATTAGCAAGGTACTATGTAGAGGCATATGTTTCTGTTATAGAAAAAGATAAGGAGTTAGCCAAAAGAATTACAGCTGAATTTCACGCTGTGGAGTCAATAATTTCTGGTGGATATATTCCTTTACCAGCAGATAAGCCTAGATTAACAATACCTAGTGAGTTGCTAAGCGGCCCATGTGAAACATCAGACAAAGCGTCAGGATTATTTCAAGCTATTTTTCCCTATTTAAAGAGATATGATCCGTCTGCTCAAGAAATTATGGATAAAGCTACACTAACATTATACACAGGAGCGGCAGAGAGGGTTAAAGCAGACATAAAATCAATTTTTGGGAAACGCTTAAATGCTCATACGAAAAAAGTTATATCTCATTTAGATGGATGTAAAAATTTGTTTACTATTGCTAGATTATTGGCAATGAATATGCCTTCAGGTGATATTTTTAATGCGGGATATAATTGGAAAAATTACATGGATGCAACTTATTTAACATCCGATTTAACATTCAATAATAGATGCTATTTTTTTACACAATACTGGTTAGCAAGCAGAAATCCTGAAGTAAAAAAAGTAGCAGAGGAATTATTGGCTTTCAAACGCATTATGGAAGCTTTGCACTGCAGTAAAACAAATTTACCGATTCCAAAGGATTTGAGACTCTATTTTGCAAATAGAACGCCAGAATCTATTGACGAATTAAACTTATTGGCAATGAGATATGGTGCAACAAGCTGCGAAGCAGGAAAAAGAAGCATGTTACATAAGTTAGAAAAAAAAGTGTATAAGGATGAACCTGGCCTTTTCAAAGATGCAGCGAGTATTGTAGCAGGGATACAAATCAATGATGGCCACTATTCGGAGGCTTACCATACTTGCAAATTACATTTTCCAGCAAACAATATTATTACTTTAGCATTAATAGAAAAAGTAGATCTTACTCTTTTTAGCAAAACGGTAAGGGAGGATTTGGGAGACCTTACTGCAAGTGTAATCACAACATCATTTGACCCTAAAGAAAGAACAGCATTGCCAAAATCTTGGAGAGTACGAGCGAGATTTTATGATTGGAACCATGCATATCATGCACCATTTGTTAGAGAATTTCCTGGTTTATTTAAGGAGTGATTAAAATGAAATACCACCCTATTGTACTTTTGTTTGATGATAGCCGAACATTAGCTATGTATAAACAATTACTAAAAGACCCACCAAACAGAATTCAGACTCCTATAGGAACTATGCCATTTGACAGAAGTTACTGGCCATTTCAACCATTAGGTTTTCTTGACAGCTCAAAAGCTATTAAATATATAAGTGAGAATGGAGCATCAGCTATAATTGTCCAGTATAATCTTAATGAAAAACAAAAATTAGAAAGAGGAGAAAGAACATTTTGGGATAGGACAGATGAAAATCCACTACCTCAGTTCGAAGTTTCTGGTAAGCCATTGAAATCATTGGAAGACGCAATTGATTTTGCAGGAAGAGTAAGAAAAATTGACCCTGCAATACCTCTGTTTGTAGCTAACTTACCAAGAGAGAAACGAAGTTTTGTTCATTACTTCTTAAGATATTATGATTGGGTAATAGGGAAAGATTATTCACCAGAACAATTATTTGGGAGCATATGGTTAGCGTTGAGTATATATCAAAAACTCCGCAAACCCCATAAAAATGAAGCAGTGAAAAATTCAATAAACAGAAAAAAAATTTGATTTTAGCTGAAATTAAACAGAGGAGAGAAAATGTCAGAAAATGAAAAAATTGGATTAATTTTACAACCTAGCCTAGCAATGACAACACCTGACCATAATAAATTTTATGAGCTGGAAGCATGGTGCATAGAGGATAAACTTGAACCAAGAATTTTAACTCCGCATTGTTTTCTTGACAAGTGTATTGAAATGCTACGAAGGGAACCCACATTAGGCTTAGGAGCTTTACAGAAAGAAGGTGACACATTTATCGAAAAAAATGCCTCAAGGATAAGTGCAATTTATTATGACCTTATGCTTGGGCAATACCCTGATTTGGGAGAAATAATAATTACTGG
This sequence comes from Candidatus Woesearchaeota archaeon, assembly GCA_018303725.1. GTDB lineage: Archaea > Nanobdellota > Nanobdellia > Woesearchaeales > JAGVXP01 > JAGVXP01. The sequence goes on from JAGVXP010000002.1 coordinate 16,372, forward strand.
TCTCCAACACCATAATTTACAAACGGGGGACAAAGAGGTTCGACAAGATCGGCAGGTAAGGTACCTGCTAACATATGGTGTTTGACGAACCAGACGCAATACCGTTTCTTTTTTTTATTACTCATTTTTGTTAAGCGAAACATTTATAAGTAAGTATTCTCTTCCAGCTATTATGGGGGAAGAATATTTTGATTTACTCGTGTACATAGCAAAAGAGAAAGGCCTCTTTAACACTCTTAAAAGCTCTACATCCAAAATAGCCAATGAGATGAAAGTTTCGCAGCAGACAATAAGCAGAAAATTAAGGGATATGGAAGATTTAGGGCTTATAAAGAGGGAAGTAACCCCTAATGGCCTCTCAATAAGCATTGCTGACGGGGGAAGGGCTGTTTTAAAGAAAAACTACCTGGAATTAGAGGAAATATTCAAAGAAAAAAAATTGGTGTTAAAAGGAATTATTGAGAAAGGAATTGGAGAAGGCAAATACTATATGTCCATGAAGCAGTACCAGCAGCAGTTTAAATCAAAGCTTGGCTTTGACGCTTACCCGGGAACATTAAATTTAAAGGTTAACAAGGTAGAGGTAATGGGCTTTTTAAGCAGCCTTGAGCCGGTGATTATAGAAGGATTTACCACAAAGAGCAGGACCTATGGCTCTTTAACATGCTATAAAATAAAGATTAACGGCATTGGCGGAGCAATTGTAATCCCGGAAAGAACAAGGCATGAAGAAGAAACGCTAGAAATTATAGCTCCTGTCCATCTTAGAAGCAAATTAAACCTTAAAGATGGAACTGTCTTAAGGGTGAAATCATGAAGATAGGCGTGGCAGACACAATGTTTGCAAGAGTTGACATGTTCAAGATAGTCAGAAAAGCACTAGACGACAGTATGGAACCAGGAATTAAACTGGAAAGATACACTGTACCTGGTGTAAAAGATCTGCCAATAGCCTGCAAAAAACTATTTGGCAAAGGCTGTGATATTTGCCTGGCATTAGGCATGCCTGGCCCAATGCCAATAGACAAGACATGCGCCCATGAGGCATCACAGGGATTGATCAACCTTCAATTAGCTGAAAACAAGCATGTTTTAGAGGTTTTTGTCCATTTAGATGAAGCTGAAAATGATAAAGAGCTTTACAAAATCACAAAAAGCAGGACTTATGATCACGCAATGAATGCAATTGATTTATTAAAAGGCAAAAATAAGCTCCAAAAATTCGCAGGCCAAGGAATAAGGCAAGGAACTAGAGATATTGGGCCTTTGATGCAATAAAAATGGAACAAGCAATATTCAAACAAAAACTAGAAATGAGAAAATTGACCAATATAAAAACAGTAGGCGTAATTTCAGACACGCATGGTTATGGTATAGAAAAAGCACTGGAGCATTTTAAAAAAATAAAGCCAAACCTGATAATACATGCAGGAGATATTGGCAATATAGAAACAATAAAAGAACTTGAAAAAATAGCCCCGGTTATAGCAGTCCATGGAAATATGGACAAAGGCCCGGTAAGAGAGCTGTTTCAGCCTAAGGAAGTAATACAACTAAATAATTTTAAGATTGGCATTACGCATGGCTATGGCGCCCCGCTTGGACTTGAGGAAAGGGTAAGGCTAAAGTTTGATGAGAAGATGGACTGCATAGTATTCGGGCATTCCCACAAGCCAGTTAATGAAATAATCGACAACACTTTATTTTTCAACCCAGGCTCGGCAACAGACACGGTTTTTGCCCAGTTTAACTCAATTGGTATATTGATAGTTAATGATAAAATAGAAGGAGAGATAATAAAAATATAGAGGTGATGGAGGAAAAAATGGCGAATGAAAAGTTGGGATTTGTTGTATCTGACTATAATGCGGATATAACGCACTTAATGAGTAAAATAGGAGAGGAGCATGCAGAGTTTTTAGGAGCAAAAGTAGCGAAATTAATAAGAGTTCCAGGAGCATTTGACATGCCTCTTGCAGTAAGCAAGCTGGTCCGGGCTAGAGAGATAGAAGGGGTTGTCTGCCTGGGAACAGTAATAGAAGGCGATACAGCGCATGACGAGATTGTAGCCAATAATGCAGCAAGAAAGATAGCTGACTTAAGCGTAGAGTCAGGAAAGCCAGTTGCCTTAGGTGTTTCAGGCCCTGGAATGACAAGAGCCGATGGAGTAAAGAGGATAGAAACCTACAGCAAGAGGGCAGTAGAGACAGCATTGAAGATGATTAGAAGGCTGAAGTGATTTTATTTTTTAAAATTTGTTAGAATGGATAATCATCAATTAGACTTATGGGCTGTAAGGAGAAGTGGGATCAACTGGTGGAGATTTAGAAGAATCATTAAGCAAGCTAGCTCTAAATCTGAAGGCAATACTCTTGTACTATTCCCGGAAGATACGTTCAGTTATAAATATAAACCTTGTCAAGTAGAAACTGAACTAAAAAAGTTAAGTTTAGATGAAAGAACAACCCTATTTTTTTCTGTCTTTGAAATAGATCCTGAAAAAGAATCTAAAATCCATACTAGAGAGTCACTTGACAAATATGATGAGGAATTAACAGCTATCTACAATGAGAAGTTAAGAGAGCAGGGGTTGGTGGGGGAAGATATATATTCCAATTTTGGGTATGTTGTTTTTAGGACTAACGGAAGGGTTGAATGGAAAAAATATAGGAAGTTTAATACTACACAATTTGATACAATAAATTCAAGAAGGCCAGTCAAAGTGAGATACTGCCAACGAACTAATATAAAATTAATTGCAACAACATTTACAACAGAAAATTCAGTGATTTCTCCGCCACAAATCTCAGTAGGTGGAAAGACTATTGAATACAAAGTATGTATAGATATAATTAATCCGTCTAAACTAGACTCTGATCTTATCTTATGTTCAGCACATGGACTAAACCCAGAAAATAGGCAAGTAAAAGGAAAATTAGTCCTCATTAATGACTCAGAGAGAGGTATCTTGGGTTACCATGATGGCAAACTGGTTTATGGTTTTCAACAGTGTAAGGAGTTGCTCAACCCAAATAATATCAACTTTCATTTTTATAAAACAATCTTTTAGAATTTTTTCCAAAAACTATTTAAACTCCAATTCTTTACTCAATTAAAGATGAAAGCCACCAAAGTACAAAGCTTCATTTTATATGCGTTGGGGAAATGGTTTGAGGAAGCTAACAAAAAGATACAAGACAAGCCATTAGAAGTATCCATCTCCAAGGCCTTGTTCATAGGCATAGTAAAAAAGGCTAAATTTGCAGAAAAGCAGGAAAGGGCCTTATACAAGAATTTAGAAATACTGGAAAAAAAGAGGCTGGTATCTTACAACAACAAAGAATTAATACTGACCAGCAAAGGAAAAAAGGTTTATGATAAAATAAGCTGTGACTTAGGGCCATATTTTTATCTTGTTGAAACACTAAACAAGAAAGACCCGACTTCCTACACAAAAAAAGTCCAGACTGTATTCAGAAGTTAAATATCCATCAGATTTAATCCGGTTTCTTCATCACGCTTTCTGTTAATATTAGAATCCAATTTATCCAGAAATATCTCGCAGGTTCCTCCTGTAACAGCCTCTTTCAGATGCCCTCCCTTAAGGTTCTTTTGCTTGTCGCTCAGTGCTATATGGGCATGAACAACAGCCTTATTATCCATCTGCATTATATTGCCTATTAAGGATGTGATCTCCCATTCCCCCTTTAACAACAAATCTTCATATTTCTTCTTTTTAAGATCGTAAAAGGACAATGTTGCTTCCAAAACAGCGCCAATAGCGCTAAAATAAGCATTTTTTATATTGTTTTCATTAGCAAACTTAATCAGATTTTCAACTACTGTCTCTCCTTTCCTCAATTTAAGTATATATTTATCCCCTAGTTTAACAAATCTCATCTTAATATTATAATATTCCCCCTTCCCTTCTTTATCTTTTTAATTTTGCCTTCGTGCTCAAGCTCAGCTATCATTAAGCTTATTTTGGCTTCAGATAAGGGTATCTTTTTTCTTATTTCCTTCTGCGTTGCTCTTCCGCCTTCCTCTTTTATTATTTTTAGAATTTGGCTTAAATCTGTAGCAAGAATTTCTTTTTTTTCTTCTTTAATTTCTTCTTTCTTTTCTTCCACTTTCTCTTCCTTAGTTTCTATTTTCTTTTTTTTGCCTTTTTTCAAATAATAGAAAATTATTAAAAGAATGATAAGCAATATAATCAAAATATAAGGCCAGATAACTGGTTTTTCCTCAAATATGGCTATATCAAGCTCTGTTCCATTTAACAGATTATTCTCTTCTTCAAAAGATGGAAATAATATAAGGTCCAATCTAAAATTTCCTTCGGTTTTAACAGATATCCTCTCTGCAGTGGATGATTCTAAAATATTATCAAGATAATAATTCGCTTTAATTGTGTAATCCCCAACAGGCACGTTAAAGGCATAAGTGCCGTTCTTGGAAACATACTGCTGATTTGGCAATGTGTTGATTTCAACTATAACACCTTCTACTTTGTCCAGAGAGATATCATAAATTTCCCCATATATTGTAGCTGCATAGGCTATATTAACAAATAATAGAAAAAATAATGCCAAAAAAGCTATCTTCCCCATAAGGGCTTTGGAAGTCTTGTGCTCTTTAAAAACATTTCTATAAAGAAAAATAAGCCCATTTCAGCCTTTGTAAAGCTTTAAAAACATTCATAAAGCTTTAAATTTTTGCCAAAAAAAGTTTGTTTATAAATAATGGCGCTATACTATATCTTGGACCAATTAAAAATAATTGGTCTTATTAGGCTATCTTTACAGTGAGAGAACAACAAAACGTTCCTCACTTTATTTTTATTTTGAACGGCCTAAACAACCAAGAAATAATACTCAAAACAAAGGTGAGAAAAATGAAAAAGATATATGCATTATTGGTTTTGGCAATATTTTTGATTAGTTTAATGCCAGCAGCAGTATTAGCAAAAGAAGAGGCAAAAAGAGATATTGAAAAAAGAGCCATAGCAAAAACATTGAAGGTAGCAAAAGAAGAGAATCTAAGCAGGGAAGAAGTTAAAGAAAGGCTGGCTGGTAAGTTTGAAGATATCAGGGAGCACCAGAAAGAGCAGCTCATGATTGCTGTTGAGAAATGCAAGGAGAATAATCTAACGGCAGAGCAGTGTGAAGAGAAATATGAAAAAAGGATAGAGCTTGTTGAAAAATTAAAGGAAAAAGATCTTGAAAGATTAAAGAAAATTCTTGAAAACAAAGAAGAATATAAAGAAGAATTTAATGAGCTTAAAAATTCTACAGAGTTTAAAGGCTATAAAGAAAGGTTTGCTTACAAGGCAAGGATAATAGGAAAAGAAAAATTAAGGGAAGCCAAAAATAGATTCTTAAATGCAAAAGAGAAATACTCTGAGACAAGAGAAAAATATAACAGCACCAGGCTTGAATTCCAAGAGGCAAAAGAAAAACTTGCAGAATGCAAAGATCAAAACACAACTGAATGCGCTCAGCTGGAAGAGGAAATAAGGGCAAAAGCAAAGGAGCATTTGCTTAATATAGCGGATGTCATCATTGAAAACCTTAACAAGATAAAGTCAAAAGCGGAGTCCAGCGAAGACTTAACTGAAGAGGATGCCAATGAGTTAATTGAAAAGATAGATGCACAAATCCAGGAAGTTGAGGACATTAAAGCAAAGATAGAGGCTGCAGAAACTAAAGAAGAGATTACAGAAGCAGCAAAAGAGCTAAAAGAGAAATGGGCTTTATTGAAAGAGAATGCTGAAGTGCATGCCGGAAGGGTTGTAAATGCCAGAATTGGCGGAATAATTGTCAAGTCAAAGCAACTGGAAGATAAGCTGAATAAAGTCCTGGAGAGAATGGCAGAGAAAGGCGTAGACACCTCATCTGTGGAATCATTAATAACTGAATTTAACGCAAAAATCGACAGCGCAGCAGAGCATTACAAATTAGCAGTTGAAAAGTTTGAGGAAGCAAAGGCAACAGAAACCCCTGGCAGCGAGTTGATAAATGAAGCTCAGGGCCATATGAAAGAAGCCCATAACGCACTGCAGGAAGCACAGCAGATACTGAAAGATATAACCTCCACCATAAAACAGTCTGGCGGTGAAGAAGAGCTTGAAGAAAGCGAGGAAGAGGAAACAGAAGACGTAGATGCTGATGAAGCTTCAGAAGATGTAGAGGAAGAAGAAACTGCTGAAGAAGATGCTGCAGAAACAGAAGATGAAACAGAAGACGTAGAGGACGAGGAAGATGAGGAAACAGAAAGTGAAGAAGCTGAAGAAGACGAAGAGGAAACCGAACTAGAAGATGAAGATGAGGAATAAATTATTTTATTTTTTTATTATTTTTAAATTGTTGACAAAATTTATTTTGTCAACTAGGAAAAAATTATGTATTAATTTTTTCGTGAATAAAAAGGTTTAAATAATAGTTAGTAGTTATTTAATGATAGGGTGGTAATATGATCAAAAAAATAATAATTATTGGTTTAATATTATTGGTAATTTCTTTGGCAGGCTGCGCAAAAAAAGAAGCGCCTCCAGAAGAAAAGCCAACAGCAACTGAAGAAGCAGTAACTAATGTTGGCTCTGATATTTCTAGCGTAGACGCACTGGATAAAGACTTAGACACCAGTGATTTAGATGATATTGACAAAGAGCTGGAAGAGATAAATTGGTAAGTTTTTTATATTTTTAACTAATTCTCCTTTTTTATGATTAGATTAGACGGCTCTTATGGTGAAGGTGGCGGACAAATAGTAAGGACTGCTTTAGCTTTGTCTACAATAACACAAAAACCATTTGAAATTGGGAATATAAGGAAAGGCAGATGTGATTCTGGTTTAAAAGCACAACATCTAAACTGCACTAAGGCTTTAGAGCAGCTTTGCTCTGCAAAAACTGAAGGGGCTTTTCTTGGCTCAGAATCTTTAAAATACGTTCCTGGCAGAATAGACGCCAAGGAAGTTAATGTTGATATAGGGACAGCTGGTTCTATTGGCTTATTATTACAAGCTGTCCTGTTGCCTTGCTTCTTTGCTGAAAAGACAATCAAATTGAATATCGCTGGAGGAACGGAAGGGAAATGGGCTATGCCTTATGATTATTTTAAGGAAATTTTAGTCCCTCAAACAAAAAAATTTTGTGAAAAAATAGATGTCAAGCTAATTAAGAGGGGTTATTTCCCAAAAGGGGGCGGGGAAGTAATTATCAAAATTAAGCCAACAAAGATAGAAAACCAAAAGATAGATCTATTAAGACAGGAAAACTTAATCCAAATCAAAGGTGTTTCCCATGCTTCTATAAACCTACAAAAAGCTGATGTTGCAGAAAGACAGGCAAAAGCAGCTAAAGTTTTGTTAAGCAGATATAAATGCCCTATTAATATAAGAACAGAGTATTGTGATACATTAAATCCTGGTTCTGGGATTACTTTGTGGGCTATTTTTTCTAAAGATGTTAATGAAATTGATGAAAAAAACCCTATAAGGCTAGGCGCAGATGCTCTTGGTGAATTAGGGAAAAAAGCAGAAATCGTCGGGAAAGAAGCAGCTGAGAATTTAATCAAGGAGATTGAAAGCAAAGCGCCTGTTGACAGGCATTTGGCTGACCAGATACTGCCTTTCATGGCTCTAACAAAGGGCTCTAAAATTAAGGTGTCATCTATTACCAATCATTGCAGGACAAATATGTATATTATAGAGCAATTTCTTGGCAAAATATTTGAGGTTAATGAAGAAGAAAAAACTATCTTTGTGAAACAACACTTTAAAACTTTTTAAACCTTTATGATTCCTACTTCGTTCCAATCGGCTTTGGTGAAAATCTCATAGAAAAATTAATAACCCCCCAAGAGCCGTAAGGCTCTATGAGGGGTGGTTGGAGCATACCCAACC
>JAGVXP010000003.1 GCA_018303725.1 Candidatus Woesearchaeota archaeon
GAAATCCAACAGGCAATATCCAATATCCTGATGAAGCACAATTTGACAAGTATAGGTGCTGGAAAGGCAATTATTCCCATAAGCCCCAATTAGTAGATATAACACCTCCAGTCTTATCTGGTTATAACTGCACTTCTTGTAGTCCTCCTAGTGGTGATATTGTAGAGCCATACACAACAGAGGACACTACACCTACATTCAAATTTAATACAGACGAGAATGCTTGGTGCGCTATAAGTGATACTAATAATAATTACACAACAATGGGCTCTTCAAGAAACTGTACATCAGGAGAGGGAGCAACAAGCCATATCTGTACCCTAACTACCCAGGATAAATTCACTAATAATGGAGTTAACTATCTTTACGTAAGCTGTAAAGATGCCAGTAATAATGAAAACCAAACAAGCTCTTCTGATACTTTATTAATGGAAATAACAGGGCCGACTGAAGCTGGAGGAGATGACTCAATCCAGATAGGGATTGACACAAGCGAGATAGGCTCATTAGGAAGCCTGACTGTTTACAGTGACCAGCAAGTCTACGGAAGAAATTTATCTGATGGCCAGTTTACAGGCACATTTGATAGATTAGCCATAGTAGGAAACAAAAGATGGGCTTTGAACTATGTATCTGACGGAGAATCAGCAATAACAGGCATATTTAACATAACACCAGTGTTGTATGTTCTGCAACTGCAGAACCGGACAAACGAGTCAATAATTAATGATGTAAGCGTTTTCATTAACAGCACTTATCCTTAATTTTTTTTTATTTTTTGAATAATCTGTCTATTAATATTAAGATATCTTTTACTATTAACTATCTTCTCATACAATCTAAAGCAAAGTTTTCCAAAAATTTATATACTCTTTCCTAATCTTTACTAACATGTCAAAAATATACCATCGGTCTATGACTGATGGACGTAAATCAAATGTAGTTGCACAAGATGGTACATTTTTGAGCATGCTCAAATGTCAGAAATGCTTTGCATTTCTGATCACACTCAAAAATCTTATTGATTTTTGATGAACCACCGTTATGTACTAGCAAAATAAAGCTTCCGCTTCGTGCCACCCGTCTATGACGGGTGGTTTTTGACATGAAAAAATTAAACAAAAATTATTACTGGGTTATTTTCTCAGTTATAATCATAATATTTTTTTTAATAGAGCTGAAGGCACTGCCTTACCTTAAACCTGGCGATGAAAACGTTTACCTCTATATGGGAAAATTGGTTTCAGAAGGGAAGATTCCTTACAAAGACTTCTTCTTGGCGCACCCCCCCCTTCAGATATTAATTATTGCTGCTGTCTTTAAAATAGTTGGCTTTAATATATTCATCTCAAATCTTATGCCCTTGCTCTTCACATTGCTGTCCGCTTTTTTCCTGTTTAAGATTGTAAAAGAAAAATTTAATGAAATAAAAGCATTAGCAGCTGTAGCTCTTTTTCTGTTCAGCTTCAGCACACTATCATTGGCAACTGATTTTGTTGGCATCAATTTAACTGCAATGTTTGCAGTCATTGGTTTTTATTGCCTATTCAACAAAAACAATTATATCAAAAGCGGCATCTTTTTTGGCTTGGCGTCAATAACAAGGCTTTATTCTTTAGTGCCCATATTTGTAATATTGATAGTTTTGTTTTTAAGGAACAAAAAAGGCTTTTACAAATTTTTATTAAGTTTCTCGTCGATATTTGTTACAACAAACCTGATCTTGCTGTTGCTCTTTGGTCCAGGCTATTTTGTGCCGGTTTACAGCTATCATCTGATGAAACCATTTTCAGGAGAGCCAAAGCTGTTTTTGCTGTTTTCTTTCTTTAAAATAAACTGGTTCTTGTTTTTATTTCCAATATCATTCATATTTGCAAGAAACAAGAAAAAATTAGAGATGATATGGCCCATAGCCGTTGCATATTTCATATTCCTGTTTACACTAAAAAAAGTGTTTGAATTTTATCTTTTATTATTATTTCCTTTCCTGGCTATTTTAGCTGTCTATGGCATAACTGACGCCTTGGAAAGAATAAAATCTAAAAACATAAGAATCACAATAATAGCTGTCCTTTCTTTGGTTGTGGTATGGAATATAACAGCCGACAGCCTTTTTTTAATCAATCACAGCTTTATGGAATTTGAAAGCGGGAAAGATATGGCAGCTGTTATAAAGGGGTATGCTCCTGCTGATGCTGTTCTCTTTGGCGATAGCTCAATAACACCATTAATGTCGTTTATGTCTGGAAGAAAAATCGCTTTTGATTTTGCAGATTCAAATGAAATGCGTTTTGAGGCAGCTGTTGCAGACATCAAGAAAACCATTGAAATGCTGAAAAAAGAGAATGTTGTTGTTATAACACAGCCAGCAGCCATCGGGGATTTGCCCCTGCTGCAATACCATCTGAATAATAACTGTAAGCATTTAAAAACTTTTTGGGACAGATATGAAGGAGAATTTTCTGTTTTTTACTGCCCTAGATGAACTCGACTTTTTTTGCCCTGAATGTTTTTCTCTTAACGTGAATTTTCTTGCATTCTTTGCATTCATACCTTAAATCAACTTTCTTGCTTGTTTTTTTGCCTGTCATCTTGAACTTGGAAATAGCTGGCTTTGAGTATCTGCCTCTGTTGCCCATTCCCCTTGCTTGGCCTCTCTTTCTAGCCCTTATTTTGCTTCCATAAGTCATGCTTCGTGGGCTTTTCTTTTTGGTCTGGCTGACTTTATGCTCTGTATGCTTCTTGCAATAAGGGCAATATCTTTTTGTGGCCTTAGGTATCTTCATAATAAATCAGAAAAAGCCCCTTATTTATAAAGCTTTTCGTGTTAGAAAGCTTATGCAGTTGTTTTCTCTTCCTCTTCTATTTCCTCTGCTCTTCTTTTGTTTATCAGTATCTGCGCTATATCAGATGGCAGGCTTGCAACATCCTCTTCCTCAAAGGGCCCATACTCTTCTAATTCCCTCCCGACAAATTTAGGGACAGCATGTAAAAACCTTACCAATTGGGTTTCTTTTTTATTCTCAGCCTTAACTGGTTTTTCTTCTTTCTTCTCTTCTGCCTCATCTAAGAGGGGCATTTTTAAATTTAAGATGTTTGCTAGTATCCCTTCCCTGCCTTTGTCTAATATACCAACCAGCATGTCAAATATTGCCCTTTCCTCCCTCAACAAGCAGGAATAATCTATTATAGTTGGCTTTGATTTGCTTTTGTCAACAGCCATGTTTATTACCTTTTTTTCCCTTCTTTCGTACAGCTCCTTCAATATTCTCTTTATATTATTAAGCTCTTTGATTGTTTTTGCCTTTTCTTCTGAATGGAACAGCTCAGATTGGCCCTCTCTGTTTTCTAAAATCCTGTTTTTATCTTCCAAATAAGAAACAACGCTCTGGAAGAAAGCGCTGTCCAGCTTTTGCAGCTCTTCCCTGTCCTTTTCCCTCCTTAACAAATCAAAAAGAGTTTCATAAGTTATGTTAACATTTTTATCTTCATCCACTTTTAGCCCCCTAAAACAATATAACCATAGCTAATATATAAATGTTTATCCAATTTTGCGGTTATATATTGTCAAAAGAGGAATGAAAAAAGCGGCTTAAGGGTCGCTAACCATAAAAGTTTTTAAATAAGTGTATTATCCCTAGCCAATATGGATGAGGCCAAGAATTATAAACAAAGCCACAATAAGATTAGGTTTAAATGCAAAAAATGCGGCAGATGCTGTGAAAACTCAAAAATCAGGCTGTCGCCTTATGATATTTTAAGGCTCTGTAAAAGGTTAAGCATCCCTACAATGGAGTTCCTTAAAAAATATGCTTACCCCATCTATGATAAAGAGAATAAAGATTTATTAACATGCATGTTAAAAACTTCGCCGAGGTGCTTGTTTCTCGCAGAAGAGGGCTGCGTTGTTTATAATGACAGGCCGTATGCGTGCAGGGTATACCCTCTCGCTGTTGACCCTTTTTATAACGGCAACCTGTTCGAAAAAAAATTTTATATTCTGGAAGAGTGTATTGGTTTTGATACCAAAAATAAGGTTAGTTTAGCAGAATTTAAGGAAGACCAAAAGGTGGATGATGCTGAATTTTATGATCCATGGGTTATTTTTAAAATAAAAATAATAAATTCTGATTGTGCAAACACAGAAGAATTTTATTCAAGGTTTTTTAATGTATGCTATGATTTTGATAATGTCTTTTTCAAACAAGCTTTAACTGATAATAATATCCAGTGGCCAGACAATATTGGGGGGAGGTATAAGATAATAATCAAGCTCGCAAACAAAATATTGCTTGCATAATAAGACAGCTCCTTTCATAAAATATGGCTGCAATACCCATTTTTAACAAAATTTATAAAATAACACTATTTCTCAGCAGCTATGGCAAAGCTGGAGTTTAAAGATATCTCATTTAAAGAAATGGATAATAAGGTTAGAGTCACTTTCCTGAAGATATTCTATTTTGATCTGGACAAATCCGAATTAAAAAAAATAGCTGATTTTGGCGTAGCTGACAGCTCAATTACATTCAAGGGCATCTCGGATGACAAGGCAAGAAGAAAACTTAATATTTTATTGGATAGGGGGTTTGAGGAGCTGACTAATAAGGTGACAAATAAAAGAACAGTATACATCCACCAAAACTCAACTATCCCTTTGATAGGAAATGTCTCTTTTGGGATTGTTGACAGGAATTCATCCTTAATAGAGCTAAAGCCAATAACAAGCTGCAACATTGACTGCATATACTGCTCTGTGGACCAAAACAAGCGTTTAGTTGACTTTGTTGTGGAAAAGGATTATTTAGTCAAGGAATTAAAAAAACTTATTGAATTCAAAGGAATAAGCAACATAGAAGCCCATATTGGCACGCAAGGAGAGCCTTTCTTATATGCGGATATTGTAGATTTGATTAGAGACATATCAGAAATAAAGCAGGTAAAAACAATATCCATAGACACAAACGGCACATTTTTAACTAAACACCTTGTCGACAAACTAGCAGAAGCAGGCTTAACAAGGTTTAACCTTTCAATCAATGCCGTTGAGCCAAAATTAGCAAGGAAAATAGCGAATTGCCCCTATGACATCAAAAAAATAATGGATATCTGCAAATACATAGTCAAAAAAACAGGCCTTATGATAACTCCTGTTTTAATCCCGGGAATAAACGAAGCCGAAATAGAAAAAATAATAAAATTTGCCAAAGAAATTAAAGCAGACCTGGGCATCCAGAACTTTCTTAACTACAAGTTTGGCAAAAACCCGGTAAAGGAAGCAAGTTTTGATAAATTCTATGAAATATTAGGAAATTTAGAGAAAAAACACAATGTAAAGCTAATAAAATCAGAGCAGGACTTCAACATAATAAAAACAAAAGAGCTGCCAAAGCCATTCAGGAAAGGGGATGTAATAAGGGCAGATATAGCATGCCCAGGACGCTTAAAAAACGAGAAAATAGCTGTTTCTAGCAATAGGACCATATCAGTGCCTAACTGCTATAAAATCGGCTCTGTAAGGCTTAAAATAACCAGGGACAAGCATAATATATTTGTAGGGACAATAGTATAAAGTTTATCAATAAAATGTCAGAAATTTTCCATCCAGTCTTGGATTGGTGGCTGAAAGTCAACTTTCTCGCTTTTGGAAAATTTCTGAGCATGCTCAAAAACATCTGAGTGTCAACGAAGATGTGCCAGAAATCCAACAGGATTTCTCAGCACCACCCGATGCTGTAAATGATAGTCACATCCCACCATCCTGTGGATGGTGGTTTTTGACATCTTATTATTTAATGACCATAATTTTTTATCGAATCAAAACTTAAGAATCAGTTTTTAAAAAAAAGAAAAAAAAGAAAAAATTATTTCTTTTCTTATGCAGTTGTAACTTCAACTACAGTGCTTGTAGCAGTTGTAACTTCCATATTATTGCCACTTAGGTCGCCAGCTTTAGCGTTAGCAACTATGGAGGTAGCAGCTCTTGTGTCTGTAGCAGAATAACCAGCTACAATCATTGCAACATTTCCGCCGTTCTCAACTAGCTTTATCATACCTTTGCCAGCTTCGAATCCAGCCAAGCAATCTTCTGGACTGCCCATAAGAACAGCTGTTGCAGCGTTAGCGCATGGTCCGCCAACTGCAATCACATTTTGCGTTGTCTCTTTTCCTGTTATCTCGCTAGCCAACTTGGTTGCGCCGACATCTATCCTTTGCAAGGTTACAGACTCCTGAGTTCCGCCTTCGCTAACAACTGTTTCTGTTACACCAGCAGTTATAAAGACTTGTGGTCTTCTTTGCTCAACTGGGTAATCAACTGTTAGTGAGTTTGGGTCATTTGTTGGGCTGTACAAGTCAATAAATGCACCCATACTTGTGTAACCGTGTGCATGGTATTTGTCGTCTTCTGGTGTCTTAAGGTTGAAGAAGCTAATCTCTGATGCCCTAACCTCTCCGCCAGAAGCTGTTACGTTAAGGGAAATTTGTGTTGGTGCCAAGTTATCATAGTCGTCTCCGTTTGGTGTTGATATAGTCACATTAATTCCCCTTGGTGTATAGGTCACATTATTTATCTGTATCTGTGCGCCATCGTTTGTGGTTATTGACAGCAAATCGCCCGATGCTGTTGTTGAATCCTGGCCATCTACATTATCACCGTCTCCATTCAAGTCAACAACAATATCAAAGTCAGATGATGAGTCTGCTGAGTTGTTGAAGATGTTGAATGTTTTCCCGCCAAGCTTTAAGGTCGCGTCTGCTGCTCCAGTCTGCGCTGAATATGTCCTGTCAAGCCTTTCGCCTGTGCCCATCAAATCAAATTTGATGTTAGGGTTATCAGCGCTAGATTTATCAGAGCCCTTATACCTCAATGCATAGGTTGTTCTTCTTCCAGCATCTAGTGAATAATCACTTACAATAAAATAGTCATCCTTGGTTATTACTTGTGATTCGTTTATAACTAAGATATCGTCGTCATCACCCATCCTTAATGCTGTTCCACCTGATGTGTATGCAAGAGGAACTGTTGCTTGCTGTCCGCCGCCATCTGTGAATTCTAGCTCATATTGGTCTGAGCCAGATGTCTTTACCTTTATTGGGTTGGTTGCTACAGTCTCTAACCCTTTGTATTCAATGTCCCATTGGTCCAATAATGCTTGTGGCTCGTCCATCTGGTCTGTTAATTTGCCGCCAGCTGGCACATAGAAGTCATCATCTGCCGTTACGTTTATGAATATCTTTGAGATAGCCATTGTTGTTGTGTTTGATCCTTCTATAACTGTAAATGCGTCATCAATTTTTTCATTGCCGAATTCCAGCGAGTTGGTGCTTGCCTTGTCTGACATATCTGTATCCTTCAAGAATATCTTTTGGGCGCCTAGATAGAACTGAACAAGGTCTTGTGTTACATCTCCTGCTTCATTAGGCAAGATTTCTGTAACTCCAATGTCAATACCATCAGCTAGCTTATCGCTTTGGCCGTCAGATAAAGATTTTGTAACCTCTCCATTAACTACAAATTTAGCTACTATTGGTGCTGAATCTGTAATTGAGGATACTGTTACCTCATACTCTTTGCTGTTAACAGTGTATGTCTTTGATTCCCCTTCCTGCAAGGTATCCTTGTGGGATCCTCCCATTAAGGTAAGTTCTGCATTTGCTCCGTTTCCTCCTGATGTACTGGTCCTTCTTGCTTTTACAATCTCAAACTCTTTGCCTAAGATTGTTATTGTTTCATCTTCAAAATCGCCTAGGTAAAGCCCAGTTACAGTATTGGATCCTGCGCTGTCTTCAATGTCGCTTTCAAAGTTTGTTTTGAACTCTATCTCATATGCAGCAACTTGGTCTCCGCTTTTAAAATACAAGAAGTCTGCTGTTACATCTTCGTCATCTTCTACATATATCACATAACCGCTGCTTCTTTGGTTGTTGAATTTTAAATATTGGTTGTAGCCTGCAGTTCCTTTGTCGTTTACAACTTCACCATCTGCCAATGCAGCTAGCTCATCTTCATCAATGCTTGTTGTTATATTCACTATTGACTCTTGGTTTGTTCCTGTTGCGGCATCAAGATTTTCGCTCATCTCTAGCTTGTTAGCCTTGTCTACTCTCCAAGCGTCTCCTGTCACAGTTGTTGTTGCAGATGTTGTTGTGCCTGCTTTCTTTGTAGCGGCAAATTGTAAGCTTACTGCAATGTCGCTTACACCAATAACGTCTTCTGCAGCTGCTTTATCTCCAATAACCAGAACACCGCTAAACTTTCCGTCTTTTATAAACGGCGCTGGGTATTCTGATAGATCAGCTGCTGTTACTGCACCTAAGATTGTAGCTCCTGCCATAGTAGCTCCAATTCCCAAGGCAGCAATTTTCCTTATTGCCTTTCGCAATTCCATGTCCTAAACACCTCCGTGTTTAATTTTTTTTGGCTATCTTTACATTTGTAAAGACACAGCCTAGACTCTATAGTGCTGAGTCTTCCTATACCACATCCAAACCTTTTTCTATATTTAAAGTTTGCGGTATTACTACTACCTAAAATATATATGTTGTAGTATCTACTTTTTAACTTTACCCCAGGTTTATTCAATGGCATAGAATCAAGCAGAGCTATACTTAAACTTGTTTATAAGCTTTTTGTGCTAATATCACCACTAGAAACTATATATACTACAATAGACAAAATTTATATAAGCCTCAACCTTCTTTTGTTCTTATATGGGGATTTCATTGTGCATGATTGTAAAAAATGAAGAAAAAAACATAGCTAAATGCTTAAACGCTGTTAAAGCTATTGCTGATGAGATTATAATAATAGATACAGGCAGCACTGATAAGACAAAAGAGATAGCCAAAAGCTTTAATGCTAGTATATTTGATTTCAAATGGCAGAATGACTTCTCTAAAGCAAGAAATTTCTCATTAAGCAAGGCAGCTAAGGAATGGATTTTAATATTAGATGCAGATGAAGTCATTGCTAATGAAGATTTGGCTAAAATAGGGGAATTAACCAGGACAAAGGAGCATTTAGGCTACCTCTTTTTGACAAAAAACTATACCAACAACACATCAATAGCAGGCTTTATCCCTTCTAAAGGCAAGGAAACTAAAAGTTTTTTTGGCTGGTTCCCTTCTTATAAGGTAAGGTTATTCCCTAATAAAAAGGGCATATTATTTGAAGGTGTTGTTCATGAGTTAGTTGATGATTCTATTATAAAAACCAAAGGAAAAATAGTAAAGGTGGATATACCTATACACCACTACCAGCTTGATTACAAGGAAAAACAAGGATTGTACCTCGAGTTGGCAAAAAAGAAGGCAGCTTTAGAGCCAGGGAGCGTAAGAGCGCACTATGAGTTGGCAATACAATATAAAGAGTTTGGAAAGTTTGATGAAGCCATAGCCTCTTTTAAAAAATCAATTGGGATAGACCCTGGTTATATGCCCTCATTATATAATATAGGTGTTGTCTATGAAAAATCAAAGGATTATGACAAGGCAATTGAGGCATACAATAAATGCATAGCAATAAACAAGAACTACAGCAATGCCTATTTTGGCTTGGGTGTTTGTTATCTCAGAAAAAATATGTTAAGTGAAGCAATCAACTTCTTTATAACCACAATCAGGCTTAACCCATTAAATATTGCTGCTTACAACAACCTTGGCGCCCTATATGAAAAAATAGGTGACTATAAAAAAGCAATAGCCGCTTTGAAGGACAGCATAATGATAAAAGAGACTAAAAAAGGATTTTTTAATTTGGCTGTTGCTTATGATAAAAATAAAAACTACAAAGAAGCAATTACTGCTTATGCAAAAGCAGCTGAACTTGGCCATGAAAAAAGCAGTGAAATAAAAAAGAGGATTGGTGCAATAAAGAATATGCTAAACTCAGATTCAACTATTAGTTATTCCCCATCCTTAGGTGTAAGGTAAAAAAAGAAATAATTGTTATTTTAATATTTTTTTGTTGGCTTGTCAAAATATCCTCCATGCCAACACGCTGCTTCATCAAAGAATATAGGGACAATAGGCATAGGCGTGAATTCAAACACTATTGTACTAATTCCGTCATTAAGCGGCTTATCTGATATGTCTTCTACTGCAGAGAATATTAAGCTATTATCACTCATGTTGTAAAAAGAAACTTTAAGCTCAGGAGCCTGCAATGTTACAAGCACCTTATACCACCTCATAAAATCCCATGCTATTCCAACATCTGTATAGTTCTTATCGGGGTTTCCATATACGTGCGCTCTATATGTAAAATTACCCTTGTTAGTTAAACCTGCCTCCAAAGCCATGCCTTCCATACCAGATTGATTGATATCTTCTGGTTGGGTATAGTTAAAAAATTCCATAAGAAAATACATCTTTTGCATATCTTTATGGGGCGTATAACCATAATAGACATGCGCTTCACAAGTAACATTAGTTGTATTACCTATAAATTTTCTTATATCTATCCAGTGACCATGCTTATTAGATCTCATCTCCATACTATATTCTCCCTTATAAGGATTTATTTTTGAATAACCGCCATCAGTGATGTTACATAGGTCGCAATTGATAGTATTATAACCCAACTTTGTAAAATTCATTTCCCCTTCAATTGGTGAACGGCCATCAGGCATTACCTCTACACCATTTGGCAATGAACCATCATGATACAGAAAGCCTGGATGTGGCTTTGGCTTGAAACATCCGGAAAGCAAAACCAGCAATATTGCAACCAATAATAATATTCTTTTAATTTAACATCACCTTTGAATATAATCCAAAATATGGTCAGGAAATTATAATAATATTTAAATTTTTCTTTTACAATCTTAAACAAAAAAAGAGCAGCGAACTAAAAAAGGATTGACAAAATAAAAATATGCTAGATTCCGGTTCAACTATCAGTTACCCCAGCTCCGTAAATCTTTGGTAAACGGAATCAAAAAATTTATATATCCTGCAAATAATCACCGCATAGATGCTAACTGTTTATAAGTATGCAAAAGGCATAATAAAAAAAGGAGAATTAACAGACCTAAAAAAGCCAAGCACACTGACTTGGGCTGATGTAAACAGGCCAAGCAAAGAAGAATTAAACAAGATTTCAGAAGAAACAGGAATCACGCCAGTAGACCTAAAAGAGGCAATTGACGAGGCAGAAAGGCCAAGAACATCTGATTTAACCAATTATTCCCTGCTCACTTTTAGGGCGCCTTTATTCAAAAATGGGGATATTAGGACTACCTCTGTTTCTATATTCATTTCTAAAAACAGAAATAACATAATCACTATTAGGCATGGCGACACAAAGTCCATATCCAAGGTAAGGCAGTTGGTAGAAACAAACAAGACAGTACTTTTTGAAAGGGGCGTTGACTATTTTGTTTATAGGCTGCTGGACGAGATATTGAACACCTATTTCCTGGTTATGGACAACATTGAGGACAGCATTGGCAAAATAGAAGATGATGTTATGAAAAACCCGGACAAGAAAGTAGTCAGCCACATATTTGAGATTAAGAAAACACTGATCTATTTTACAAAAAGCCTTATCGCAAATAGGGAAGTTATAACATCAATTGAAAAACAATATGTAACAGACATAACACCCAAAAATAGAAGGCTGTTTAGGAATCTTTATAATGATGTTGTGCAGTTAGTGGACACTGCTAGCACGCTTAGAGAAGTTTTAACAGGCACATTGGATGTTTATCTGTCATCTGCATCTAATAACCTGAACCAGGTTATGAAAACATTGACCGTTGGCGCTTCATTTATTCTGATACCTACATTGATTGCTAGCATATATGGAATGAACTTCGAGTTTATGCCCGAATTGCATTGGAAATATGGCTATTTCTTTTCTTTGGTGGTAATGGTTTTTTCCATAGCAGGGATGTATGGGTTTTTTAGAAGAAAGGGCTGGATATAACCTACTCCAAAATTTCATAAAAAGCATACTCGTTTCGCTTCGCTACTATAAGAATTCTTATTTACCTGCTCATTCGTAGCCTTCTACTTGAGTATCTCGTAGAAGGCATCAAAAATAGGCTTATCAGTGGTTATCAAATGGAAATCCATTCCCAAACTGTTGCATGTTTCCTCTATCTGAGCAGAATGCTCATCCAGCATCTTTTGGTATTGGTTTCTTAATCTTGGGCTTATATAAGTTCTTATCTTATTCCCTGTTTCGCTGTCCTTTAATTTCAAGTCGCCGGTTATGTTAAGGTCTTTTTCAGAAGGGTCTAGCACCTGTATTATCTTTATTTCATGATTCCTGCCCAGCATGTATAATGCTTCCTTTATATCATTTATGTCAATTAAAAAATCTGATATTAATATAATCATTGCCCTGCTTCCAATTAATTTCTTGTATTGGCTCATGGCATCCCTGACCTTTGAATATCCCGCTGTTTTTATTGAATTCAGATGATGGATCATTGCAGCTAGCTGTGACATGCCTCTTTTTGGCTGGAACACCTCTAAATCCTCGGAAAAGGTTGAAAACATGAATTTCTCATTTTCCTTAATTGCCAGATAAGCAAAACCAACCCCAAGCATGGAGGCATAATCATATTTTGTTATCGGCCTTCCATAATTCATGCTGGCAGAGAAATCAACAATTATATGGACAACAAGATTCCTCTCTTCTTCAAATGTTTTTACCATCAAATCATCAGTTCTTGCAAAGATTTTCCAGTCTATAGCCCTGAAATCATCGCCAGGCGCATATATCCTGTAATCCTTGAAGACAATACCTCTACCTAAAGCAATGCTTTTTCTAGGACCTGTATAATTAGATGTAACCCTCTTTCTTATAATTAAGTTAAACCTGTCCAGCTGCGATAAAAAGCTTGTGTCTATTGCCATTTTTTACCTTTTTTTATCAAACAATAACTAATTATTAGTAAAGCAATAACTGCAATTATCCCAAACACGCCAGCTGTTGTTGAATACCCTAATCCAAAAGCGCGTCCTGTTTTGGATAAAACACCTTTAGCTCCTGCCTGCGCTGCCCTGCAGATGCCTAAATTTTTATCTGATAAAACTCCTTCTGCATAGCCTTTGCCTTGAGCTGCTAATGCTTCTTTAATTTGTTCACAGCTGCAGCCATCTTCTGTTATTACAGCTGCATTTGGATTAGTGTTAAGACATAAATCATCTTCATCTAATATCCAATCATTATCGTGGTCATTGGTTATTCCTTCGCAGTCATCATCAATAATGCAATCAGGGTCGCAACAGCCATCACCCGAGCCACTTGTGCATATACCATCTTTAGAACAGATATTGCAATCATTACAGGAATAATATGTTTCATAGTTATTGCATCTCCCATCGTTATTACACAAATTATTTTTTAATTCTACTACTAGTTTTTCTCTTTGTTTTAGCTGGCCTTTGTTTAAGCCTTCTATATCTCCTTGGTAGATTTTAAGGTATTTTGCTTCTGGGTTGTATGGCAAGTATAAGTCTATTAAAGTTTCATTTAATTCTTCTGGAGGATCTGATAGGATCGTAAATAATGGTTTCATACACAGCTTATATAATACCCTGCCATCTAAAGACTCTAGCCTTATAGTATAATAATCCTCTTCAATGCCTGTACAATCTTCTGACCCCGGTGTTGTTGCTGTCCAAGGAAAGACGTTCATAGCGTATAGTTCTACCGAACTATCTAACTTATTGAAGATTAAATCCACATTATAAATTGTTTCAAAAGCTGAAGCACTAGCTAGGCAGATCAACAACATTATTCCAATCAATGATATCTTTTTCATCTTAACTTGTTTTTGGGTTTAAAGGGTATTTTGCTTTTTTTGGGTATACAAATATTTCATCAGGTTGCATAGCATAACCCATCATGCTTCTATACTTAGAGTTTAAATCTTTTTCTTCAGATAAAGGCATACCTGCACAATTAAATAATTCAAAATTCTTCTCATCAAACTCTTTATAGCAATTTGTTTCACCAAGCTCTTCTAATTTTTTAAATGGGATACAACACAACCCCCTTCTCCATGATGTTAGGGCACCATCTTTTAACTTTATCTCTGGCAGGCATGCACTATATTCAGTTTCTCTCAATTGTAACAAACCCGGACAAATAATATCTCCATTATATACACATTCAGCTCCAACGGCAGTACAAGGTTCATGATTTTTAAGCTCTATTAGGTCTTCCTCTGTAATTTTTTCATCTGAAACTTTCTCCTTTACAAAATTACCAAAAGTTAAATCCTCCCTGAAAATCTTATTTTCTAATTCTGTAAGTCTTTTTTGTAATGGATTTTCTGGGCTGTCTATACAACACCAAGGATAATCATTGTCACATATGCCATAAGGATAACTAATTCCATAGGAATATTCGTCGCATGAACCCTTCTCGCCATGTGTATGTGCTAATTCATGAGGTACTGACCTTTTATTAGACCCTATAAATAATGTGTCATCCTTCATTACTCTCAGCTCCCCCCCCACTAAGCCTTCAACCCATTTTGTTGTAAACCCACCATAAGGCCCAAAATAGTCTGACATTGCAATAATCCTATCAACAGAAGGGTCCCACCTTATTTGGAAATTCCTTACACAATTATCTACTTCATTTAATGTAGTAGCTGATTTTTTCTCTAAATTAACTTTGCATTTTTCTTTAAGGTAAACTGGTTTACTAGCACTTTTAATATTGTCATCTATAACGCTCAAATCTGTATAGAATTTGTACTGCTCTTTATAATTTGTAACCTCTGGTCCAGGTTCTACATGGACAAAAATATAATTGAATCCAGAAACAACTGCCTCATTTGATCCAATTTCATTTGCTGTGCATTTTATCTTTTCTCCTCTTGGCCAGCCTTCAATATCTTTGTCTTTTCCAACTTCAAATTTGGCTTTGCATTCAGCACTATCACAGTTTATCTCTTTTTCTATATTTAATATTTTAAAATTAACAGTTCCGCCCAATCCTTTAGCTTCACATATCAAAGTGTCATATTCTGTTATAACATCATGTTCTTCTCCAGCAATTTCTATTGGTTTTTTGTATTCTTCAATATCAATCCCTTTGCTTTTCAAATAATCTTCATCAGCTTTTAATTCTACTTCTGTTTCTTCATAAGGAGTGATAAATATCCCTTCGACTTTTCCTAAAAATCCTTTTGCTGTTCTAGCTCCTTCTATAACAATCGGGGTAACGTCCTGTTCAGTAGGCTTTATCTCAAAATTATTTATCTTGCTCTGATTAGTATCCTCATTAAAATCAAAATCAATATTTGCAAGATTAAAATTATCCCCTTCAATGCTATAAGTAAAAGGGTTGGTTTGATAAAATGTTTGTGTGTTATAGGTAAAAAGGTTGCCTCCAATATCAATAACAGGGGTAATCTTTTCAAACATAGGAAAATTAGGCTCACTGTAGTCTATCCGCATAAGCAGCTTCGCTCCTTTTAACTCATACGGAAAATCTAAAGGTGATATTGAACATTTGTCATAAATCTTTTCCTTCTGCATTACACTTACTTCCCTTACTCCGCTAGGATAACTCATGCCATAATTAGATACACGACATACATCAGTCCTGGATGTAGTTTCAGTACAAGTCAAAGCAGCAGAATCACAGACAATATTATCTCCCCTAGGCAGCCTTCCAGTTACATTCCATGTTCTTTCCCTGGTGATTTGAAAGGATAGTTGCGACCCTGACCCGGGTGAAATTAATACCCACCTTAATTTTCCAATGGCCCGTTCTAATTCATTCAAATCTGTTTGAGTTATGCATTTTGGATCTGGATTTGTCCATGTATTCTTGCCAAATGCTTGCTGAAAAAGTTTAGATTGTGGGCTATAATACGAGGATGGAATAAAAGTAGCTTGTGCAGTCATATTTAAATCATAATAAAACCGTGTAAGAGTCATCATAAGATTATATCTTAAATCCAGTAAATGGCCTACATCTGTAACATTCCCATCAGAAGGAAGGGCTTTTTCATAATAAGGCCAAATAGATAGACCAGTAGCTTCTCTTGCTACATACATTTTATCATCTATCCTATCCCTTATCCATTGTATATCTTCAACAGGCACCTCAATACATTCATCAGCAGTCTGCATTCCAGTAATACCAGTAACAGCCCCGGTAACCCCAACAGGCCCTATTATTTCATTTTTAGGAGCAGTAAACATACCAAAAGCTAGAATAAAAACAGCAGCTATCAAAAAAATTGCCTCTTTTCTTATTCTGAACACCTTTTTTATTATTCTCGTAGGCAAGAATACTACACACTTTGTGTGTAGATGAATTGCCTTGCCTAAGCAATATTTTTCTACTTCTTAATAAAAGATTAAGCG
>JAGVXP010000061.1 GCA_018303725.1 Candidatus Woesearchaeota archaeon
TATTTTTATTGGTTCTTACTTCCATTTCTTCTATAACGTGCTTGCTAGCTGCTTCTTCATAATTTTTTCTTAATTTTGGATAAACACCATCTCTTATACTTTGTAGTACTGAATTAATTTTTGGTTCAATATCCCCGGAGTATAACACAGATATCAGTAAATGATACGAATCAGTTTTTTTATCATACTCGGCCAATAAGTTGTATATATCATATCCATATCTTACCTTATCACATAAGAAAGGGTAATTTACATGTTTTTTTCTGGGATCTTTTACTAACTGTCCATTTTCTTCTTTTGCTTTGATAAGCACATATTCTCCTTCTTTGCTATATCTTGGCGGTAGAAAGAATTTTGAATAACTTTCTTCATAATTAACAAGCATATCCGAGATTAGTTCTTCAAGAAGGTGTTTGTATATACCTACTGAAGATATTTCAATTATTTTTAATGCTAAATCACCAACAACTAATGTTGAGGGATCTGTACAGATAACTGGCATATCCCTGCCTAATGCTTTTCCATAAAATTCAGGAACCATATTATTTCCGTCTATAATGGGTAATCTACCATAATAACCAGTAAAACGAGCAAAAGAATCACCATCATGGTCAAGCTCTAAGTGCATACCTGGTATAAGCAGACATAATGTAGGAGTACCTTCTATTGTTGTATATATTTTGTTTATTTTTGAACCTGCTTTAGAAGCGCTAGTTCTCTCAAATTTAGCAGCAAATTGCATCCTACACCCCCTACAACAATTAATCATCCAAACTATAAAAATATTTCTATTTTTAATTACTAACTAATAATAAAACCTTTTATAATTTATAAAAATTATATATAAGATTAAGCTACAATAAAGCCTCAGACCGGATTTGCACCGGTGATCTCGAGTTTACGAAACTCGTGCTTTAACTAGCTAAGCTACTGAGGCGTAAAAGATAAGAAAACAAATGAATATTTAAAGCTTCGTTAACAGCTCTTCTTTTTTGAATTTTTTCTGGCATTCAGGGCATATGGGGTATTTCTTAGAAGAGCCTAGCTTTTTTATGTATGTGCCTATTATTTTCTTCAGGAATGTTTCTTCTATTGGCTTTGAGCAGATTGAGCATTTCATTTTTTATATATGTTTAACAGAAATTGGGAGAGAAGTTGAACTAGGTGATTTTAAATGCTCAGAAATATCTTTTTCTTTTATGTTTAGTCTTTTATCAACTTCTTCGTTAACAACGGACCAGTAAAAATCTATAAATTTCTGAACCTTTTTGCTTTTTAGGTTTAATTTGTACATTTGCGCCTTTCCAACCTTTCTTGTTAAAGTTATCCATTTACCCTTAATTAATTCCTTTTTCAATTGCTTCATGCATGGGTAACTTATTCCAGAATATTTAGCAATATCCTTAAGTGAGTAATCAAATTCTTGGGCTATTATAAGAAAATCCAGTACCCTATTCTTTGGTGTATGCCCTTCTTTTTCTAAAAATACTGATTTCTCTTTCATGGTATATGCCAGTAAAACTTAGTTATATATAAAGCTTTCTGTTTATACCATGAGGGATATATTAATAACCCATAAATAAAAAGGCATATAAACAAGCGCAGCATACTTCCCTCTATGAGAGTATATAAAAGTGATTATATTAAATACAGTAGATTCATGATAAGAAAACTGCATCTTGTAATGTTGTTAAGGGGCTGCCTGATAAGGGAATTGCCAAAAAAGTGCTGGAAGCCTTAACAAGGCAGAAAATATCTTTAAGAAAAAAGAAAGAACATGGCTGGAAATGTTACCTCAATATTGAAAGACTTGACAAAATAAAAGAGATTATAAAGGAAAAGGGGAGTAAATCAATAGTTCCGATTTTATTGGTGTTGTGAGATGACAAGAATAGCAGTTATCGAAAAGGAAAAATGCAACCCCGAAGGCTGCGGCAATTATCTTTGTATTAGGGTGTGCCCTATAAATAAATCTGGAGAGGAGTGCATTGTTAAGGGAGAGGAGGGGAAGCCTATTATAAACGAGGAGCTATGCACTGGCTGCGGGATTTGCCCTAGAAGGTGCCCTTATGGCGCTATCTCTATCATTAATTTGCCGCAGGAGCTTACTGAAAAGCCAATCCACCAATACGGCAAAAACGGCTTTCATCTTTACAATCTGCCAACGCCGATTTTTGGCAAGGTAGTTGGTATTTTAGGCAAGAATGGGATTGGAAAATCAACAGCTATAAAAATATTAGCCAGTGTTTTAGAGCCCAATTTAGGGAATATAGAGGAGAAAGCATTCGACTTTGATAACCTTATTGATTATTTTAAAGGAACGGAAGCGCAGTTATTTTTTGAAAAAGTCAAAAATAAGGAAATTAAAATAGCCTACAAGCCACAACAAGTTGATTTAATACCAAAGACACAAAAGGGCAAGGTAAAAGAGCTATTAAAAAAAGTAGATGAAAAAAATAGATTAGATGAGATAGCAAAAGAGCTGGAAATTGAAAAAATACTGGACAATGATATAACCAAGATTTCTGGTGGTGAGCTGCAGAGGGTTGCAATCGCTGCCACTGTTTTGAAAAAGGCTAATCTGTATATTTTTGACGAGCCAACCAGCTATTTAGATATAAAACAAAGGTTGAAAGTAGCAAAATTCATTAGAGATTTAGCTGACGAGAAAACAGCTGTAATGGTTGTGGAGCATGATTTGATAATTCTTGATTACATGGCTGACCTAATTCATTTAATGTACGGCAAAGAAGCAGTTTATGGTATAGTTTCACTGCCAAAACCGACAAAGGCAGGGATTAATGTTTATTTAGCTGGATTTTTAAAAGAACAAAATATAAGGTTTAGGGATTATCATATCAAATTTGAAGCAAAGCCGCCAATAAATAAAAAAACAGGATCCTTATTAACCGGCTGGAAAGATGTTGAGAAAAAACTTGAAAAATTTAAGCTGGAAGCAAAAGAAGGCTCTATCTATAAAAAAGAGGTTGTTGGTATCTTAGGGGAGAACGGGATTGGAAAAACAACTTTTGTGAGGATATTGGCAGAGGATATAAAGCAGGATAAAGGTGAAGTTACAAACAAGGTTAAGGTTGCTTATAAGCCGCAATATCTTGATGCAACTTCTGATGAATTGGTCACAAACATATTAAAAAAGCAGCCCACACAGATAATAAATCCGCTAAATATAAAGCCGTTGCTAACAAGAAAGATAAATGAGTTGTCAGGAGGAGAATTGCAAAGGGTTGCAATCGCTTTATGCTTAAGCCAGGATGTTGATTTATACCTTTTAGATGAGCCTTCTGCATATCTTGATGTAGAGCAAAGATTGGTTGTTAGCAAATTGATAAGGGAGTTGATGGAATTAAAAGGAAAATCAGCATTGGTTGTTGACCATGACCTATTGTTTATTGATTATCTAAGCCAAAATCTTATTGTATTTAATGGAACACCAGCTATAAATGGTAAAGTAAATGGCCCTTTTGATATGGAAGAGGGCATGACCATGTTCTTAAAAGAGTTGGGTATTACTTTCAGAAGAGATGAGGAAAGCAAAAGGCCAAGGGCAAATAAGCTGGACTCTGTCAAAGATAGGGAACAGAAAAGTAAAAATAAATATTATTATTCTTAAGCCTTCCCCTTGCTTTCCCCAGTCACAACGCCTGCTGCTATTAGATGAGCAACCCTAATTGGCTCTGGAATTAAAGAACGAGTGCAGGTTATTTTCAATATTGATTTTGCCTGCTCTAAATTCAAGCCGCTAAGCTGCACAAATATATATCCTATTTTGTGCACAGCACCTGCTTTCTCTATCAGCCTATATTTATGGCTTTTGTTGATTCTTTTTAATGTTTCTTCTATTTTTTTAAAATCAGGATACCTTCTTATCACGACCATAACAGGGATTTTTGTTTTTTTATTTAATTCCTTAACATCAACAATATTAAAGCCGCCTAAAGCTATTCCATCAAGCAGAATGCACCTAAGCTGTGGCCTGAATTTGCATTTGTTTATCATCTCAACAAGCTTTTTTGTTGCGTTATTGCCATCAACAGCCACTTTTGTTGATAAAATTCCATCAAGCCATGCGCCGCCCCTGAATATTGTGCCTATAACCAGGACTTTGCCTTTCTTGAATTTCTTAAACGGGCTGTCGTCAATGCCTATAACCCTTATCTCTTTTTTATACATAATACTTATTTTAAGCAGTACAAGTATATAAGTTTTATTCTATAAAACTAATAATCCGCAATCTTTATATTCTTGCACAAAACTCCCAAATTATATGTCAACAAGCCAAATTGGTATATTACTGATTAAACTTGTAATCATAATATTAGCAGCCAGGCTTTTTGGCTATCTTGCAGAGAAGATAAAACAGCCTGCTGTTTTGGGCGAGTTAATTGCAGGAGTTCTTCTAGGGCCAAGCTTGTTTAATATAGTCCATGAAAGCGACCCCGTGCTTAATTTTCTGTCAAATATAGGTGTAATTATTTTGCTGTTTATTGTTGGCCTAGAGTCTAATATCTACCATTTGCTTAAGGTAGGCAGGGCTTCATTCACAGTAGCCTGCATTGGCGTTGTTGTGCCTTTTTTCTTGGGCTATTTTTATTTTATTTTTAATGGCTATCCAATGACTGTGGCAATGCTTGTAGGAGGAACACTTACCGCCACTAGTGTGGGGATTACAATGCGCGTATTAAGCGAACTTGGCAAGACCAGCAGCGAAGAAGGCAAAATTATTTTAGGCGCAGCTGTTATTGACGATGTTCTTGGGTTGATTGTATTAGCTGTTGTTATCGGGATTGTAACTTCTGGGCATGTTTCATTGTTTAATGTATTTAAATTGTCTGCATATTCAATCTTATTTTTAGTTGGTTCTATCTATTTAGGCATTAAGTTTGTTCCAGTTATTTATAAAATTGTCCATAAATTAGAGCTAGAGAAAACATTTGTAATATCTGCTTTTGTTTTTGCATTGGCACTTGCAATAATAGCAAACTGGATAGGATTAGCAACTATTGTGGGCAGCTTTGCTGCTGGTTTGATATTAGAGAGAACAGAGCATAAAGAGCATTTCCAAGAGAGAATGAAGCCAGTGGCAGATTTGTTTGTGCCGATATTCTTTGTCATGGCAGGCGCCCTTATGAATGTGAAGCTATTTAATCTGGAGATTTTATTGCCTATTCTTACATTGACTGTAATTGCCATTGTAGGAAAAATAGTTGCAGGAATAGGCGCATATGGAACAAAAGCCAGCAAATTCCAGATTGGCTTAGGCATGATCCCAAGAGGGGAGGTTGGCTTGATATTTGCTACGTATGGCTTAACCTATAAAATTGTAAGCAATGAGCTTTACTCTATTCTTGTCATTATAATAATGCTGACTACTTTTGTTACCCCCCCATTGCTTGCAAAGTATATGAAGAAAGGAAAGCATGAAGAGAGTAAAGGAATCGCTGATGTTTCTGGGATATAATCCCCTGTTTTTAGTTTGATGTCCTCATTCGGCATACGTGAAAAAGTCTAGCCAAAAAAGAAATAAGATTGTGTAAGATTATCCGCGCAGCAACTTCCGAGTGCTGCGTTCGGAAATTGTTACTTCTT
>JAGVXP010000004.1 GCA_018303725.1 Candidatus Woesearchaeota archaeon
TTTCTTTTTCATGGTTGGGTATGCTCCAACCACCCCTCATAGAGCCTTACGGCTCTTGGGGGGTTATTAATTTTTCTATGAGATTTTCACCAAAGCCTCCTCATTCACAAGATTTATAAAGCAAGGTTTTCTACATCCAGCTAAAATGTGCGGCATAGTAGGTTATATAGGCAGCAAAAAAGCAGCGCCTTTGCTAATAGAAGGGCTAAAAAGATTGGAATATAGGGGGTATGATTCTGCTGGAATTGCTATTATTGGTAATAAACAAATCTTAACCAAAAAGGATATTGGTAAAATAGAGGAAATACATAAAAAAATTAATTTGATAGATCTAAATGGCAATTTAGGTATAGCGCACTGCAGATGGGCAACGCATGGTAGTGTATGCAGAGAAAATGCGCATCCTCATTCTGATTGCTCTGGCAAGATAGCCATAGTTCATAATGGTATTATTGAAAATTACAATGAATTAAAAGACAAATTATTGGCTAAGGGTCATAAATTCAGATCAGAAACAGATACAGAGGTGATAGCCCACTTAATTGAAGAAAACTACAATGGGGATATAAAAGGGGCAACTTTAAAGGCACTAAAAGAAATTGATGGTGCTTATGCTTTGGGCATTATATGCTCTGATGAGCCGGACAAATTGATAGCAGCAAGAAATGAAAGCCCTTTAATTATTGGCGTTGGTAAAGGGGAAAACTGTATGGCTTCTGATGTTCCGGCTATTTTAAAATTGACAAATAATGTTGTTTTCTTGGATGATAAAGAGCTGGCTGTTTTAACCAAAGATAATTTTAAAGTTTTAGGTTTGGATGGCAAAGAGATTAAAAAAGAAATAACAAAAATAGAATGGAATGCAGAACAAGCAGAAAAATCTGGTTTTAAACACTTTATGCTAAAAGAGATTTATGAACAGCCAAAAGCCATTGAAGAGACAATTAACGGAAAAATATCTAATGATGATGTTGTTTTGAAAGATATTGGCTTAAGTAATAATGAAATATCAAAAATAAATCGAATTTTAATTGTCGCTTGTGGAACAAGCTGGCATGCTGGGTTAGTTGGCGAGTTTATGCTTGAAGAGTTAGCAAAAATCCCGGTTGAAGTAGAATATGCTTCCGAATTCAGATATAGGGACCCTATAATAAATAAAAATGATTTGGTTATTGCAATATCCCAATCGGGGGAGACAGCAGACACATTGGCTGCTTTGAAAGAAGCCAAAAAAAAAGGAGCTAAGATATTATCAATTTGTAATGTTGTTGGAAGCTCTATAGCCAGAGAGTCTTATAGTGTTCTTTACACACACGCAGGACCAGAGATAGGTGTTGCTAGTACAAAAGCCTTTACTAGCCAATTGATTATTTTATATTTGATAACTATTTATTTCGGAAAGATTAAGGGGATTATCTCTAAGGACCAGATAAAGAATAGGGTCAGAGATTTAAGAAAAATACCATTGCAAATACAATCTGTTTTAGAAGAAAACAAGTATATTAAGCTGCATTCAAAATATTTTTACAAGAAAGCAAACGCTCTTTATTTAGGTAGAGGGATTAACTATCCAATAGCCTTGGAAGGCGCTTTAAAATTAAAGGAGGTTTCTTATATACACGCTGAAGGGTATCCTGCTGCAGAAATGAAGCATGGCCCTATCGCTTTAATAGACAAAGAGATGCCAGTTATAGTTATGGCAACAAAAGATGACAGAACCTACAAAAAGGTTTTAGCTAATATAGAAGAGGTAAAATCAAGAGGCGGAATTGTAATTGCTATAACTAGCGAAGGGGATAAAGAGATAAGGAAAAGGGTTGATCATACAATCCCTATCCCTCAAAACTCTTATATATTAAGTCCTATTTTAGCGGTTGTGCCATTGCAATTATTTGCATACCACATCGCTGATTTAAGGGGATGTGATGTCGATAAACCACGCAACCTTGCGAAAAGCTGTACAGTTGAATAGAAAATTTAATCAATTCAGATAGTATCAATAAAATAAAAGAATAATAAAAAACCAAATTGTCTAAATATGTACTTTTCTTTTTTCTAAAAAGAAAAGCGCCCAAAAGAAAAAATGAAATTCCGCAAAGCAACAGCAAAGGATGCAGTTGGGATAGCTACTGTGCTGAAAGAATGCTACAACATCGATTCTATAAAAGAGGGCGTGAACATTTTCAGGGAAGAGGCTTTGAAAAAACACAATTATATTGTTGCTGATGATGGCGGAAGAATAGCTGGCATTGTAACCTGGAAGATGCATGGACTGCCAAAGCACGAGCTTACTGAGCTGGACAGAATTGCTGTTCTGTCTGAGTATAGAGGAAAAGGCGTTGCTCCTGGATTGTTTAAGGCTTTGGTGAAAGCTGCCAATGCAGAATATAAAAAACTTGGATTTAAGCTAAGAAAATTATATATACTATGTCATCTTGATAATAAAAGGGCACATGCATTCTACAAAAAGATGGGGATGAAAAAGGAAACGGTTCTTAAGTCACATTATTACAAAGGGAAAGATGAGGCTGTTTTTTCTAGGTTTTTTAATTGAGAACGCATTCCATCTTAGACTACTCTATTTTTCTAAATATTGTTTGGGCCTTGCCTATTATCTTATAGCCCAGTTTTTTGTAAAAGCCGATAGAATTTTTTCTTGCATTTAGGATTATTCTCTTAAGCTTTAGTTCTTTTGCTTTTTGATGGAGTTTATTCATAATTTCTCTTCCAACTCCTTTTTTTCTGTAATCCTCGTTGACAGCTAATAACCTTATTTGGCCTTCCTCTTCGTTGTTTTTATGTAGCCTTCCAACCCCAATTATTTTATTTTTATCAAATGCTGCAATATGGAATGACTTGTCTTCTAAATCGTCATCTATTTCAGACCCCCTGGGCTGGTTCCATGGTTTCCTAAGAAGTTCCCATCTAAGCTTATAGTAAGAATTGAATTCTTCCTTTGTTTTTGGCTCTCTTATACATATCATCTTATCTTTCTGCAAAAAGTCAGAAAACCAGAATGGCCAATGCCTTCTGATTTAGGCCTTACTTTTCTTCCTTCAACATCCCAGTTTCTTTTTATTAGTTCAGATGTCTTTATGTAAAGGAAGTTGTCATTATTGCTGATTACAGTTACAAAATCTATAACCTGCGGTACCGTAGGTGAATAAGAGACTAAATAACCGCCTATTTTCAATGCCTTTTCTGCTGGTTTGATTGCATTCCAGGGAGAAGGCAAATCCAATGTTATTAAATCAACATCCTTTTCGTCTATCCCTTTGTAGATATCCTGTTTTTTTACTTTTAAATTTTTTAAATTCAGGAATTTCTTGTTTTCATTGACAATTTTAAGAAAATCATCCCTTATTTCGTAGGTTGTCACTTCTTTGCATATATGCGCCAAGAAGCAAGCTAAAGCTCCAGAGCCAGCTCCTGCGTCAACTACATTGGAATCTTTGTTAATTCCTGTTTCAGCTATTATTAATCCAATGTCTTTTAAAGGGATTATTTGTGCTGACCTGCTTATTTTTCTAAAGTCATCAAGAAAAGATGATGTAAATATAGTGAATTCCTTGTCTTGGTTTGTTTTTATAACAGAGCCGTCTTTTTTCTTTAAATCTTTTTTAGAGATAACACCATCAGTTGTGTGGTAATCATTTTCTATATCCTTAATATAGTATGTTCTTGGCTTTACTACCAGCACTTCCTTGTTTAACTCCTTGATAAATTCCTTTTTTCCTTTTCTTATGAGGATTTTTGCCATTGTGAATAAAAACGGGCGTGCGAAGATTTGAACTCCGGACCTTCAGCTTAGAAGGCTCTAGCGGATGTTTTCAGAACATTCTGTCGCTCTATCCAAGCTGAGCTACACGCCCATAATACACAGAAAAAGAATTTCATTTATAAATCTATTGCAGAGAGAGTCCAGTCTGAAGTGTGTTGGGTGCAGTTCTTTTTTTCTTCCCAATAAACCCAGCATTCCTTGCCGAATTTCTCCCACTTTATACAACCTTCACAGCATTTTGGTATTTCTGGCATTTTTATAGTTACTAAGAATTGCTTATTTAAATATTTTATGGTAAGAACTTCTCAGGATGCTTTAATTTATATTTAGTTATGACATAATTAAGTCCCCATTTAGCAAGGGCTTGCTGTTCCGCACGTGCTTTCATCTGAGTTTGCTGGTGGATCGCTTTTTGCCATTCTTTATGATGCTGCACAAAAGGATCATTTTTTAGGGCATCTTTTCCCCTTTTTATGTCGACATCCTTCATGGGGTGTGTGGGGAGTTTATAATCGATGATGTCTTGTGGTGTTACACCTAAAAACTTAGCTTGCGGAACACAAAAGTATTTGTTTATATGGGCAGCATTTCCTGAACCAACCTTTAATGTCCTATATATGTTAAAATAGCCATAAAAATCACCGTCTGTAAAAGCATAAACCGGCATCTTCTTATCTTCAGACAATCTCCTAATAAACCTTCTGCATGCCCTTGTAGGAACGCCGCCCATTGATATCAAGATGCAATTAGCAGTTTTCCAGTATTTATGCTTTACAAGCCTTTGGAACATACCTGCTGTTTCTATTGCCAAAACGAATTTTGCATTTGTTTCAAATTTTAAATGCTCTATAGAAATCGGGATTGAATAGGCGCCAGAGCCAAATTTTGTGCAGTCTATCCTTATCTCATTCTTTGTTTCTACATCTCTGTCAATAACAATTAATTTTCCAGCTACCTCCCCGCCTTTTTCTTCAGGTATGAACCCAATCTGCTCTCTGTTAACCATCAACATTGCTTCAACATCGTCCATAACCGTATCAGAATCCGGCTGTGAATTAAACCTGGCTTCTCCCCAGTTCTTGCTTACATAATATGCCTCCCTTTTTGTGGCTATATCCTCTTTTTCAACTAATTCCTTGCTTAAAGCCATCATCCTTAGTGTTTGGGCAAATGTTTTTACAGAAGCTGCTGTTAATGTCCTTATTTTTTTCTTTCCGATTATCTCAAAATAACCTTCTTTCTCGTCATATTTAACATTAGTCAAAGCCCTTAGAGGTGTTTCTAGTTTGGGCTGTTTTCTATCCAATATTTTTGTGTAAATTCCGTTGGCTATATTCTTAATTTCTGTTAATACCTTAGTCATCTTCCTTAACCTCATCTAATGTTTCCTGCTTTTCCTTCTTCTCCTTGCCAATAGCTGCAAACTCCTCGTCATACTCCGGATTTTCCATCTCCACCTTTTCCAATTCCCCCCTATGTTTTTTTAGGATTTCCAC
Source organism: Candidatus Woesearchaeota archaeon (assembly GCA_018303725.1). Classification (GTDB taxonomy): domain Archaea; phylum Nanobdellota; class Nanobdellia; order Woesearchaeales; family JAGVXP01; genus JAGVXP01. The sequence goes on from JAGVXP010000004.1 coordinate 5,278, forward strand.
CAGAGCAGATTCTATTTTTTTCTGGTCAGTTTCTTTTAAACCCAATAACTCTTTTAAAGCATCTGAAACATGCGGGATATAAGTCTGTATATAATCCCTTTTTTGTGATTCAACCTGGAACTTTCTTTTTTTATAGATATAAGCGCCAAGTTTTCTTCCGCACTCCTGCAACGCTAATTTTATTTCCTTTATAATTTCAGGATAATGGGCTATTGCTTCTTTGCTTTCAGAAGTGAAGGGAACCCATACAGATGCAACGTGCACTGCTATTGTTAATGGGCCTATTGGCAGGGAATTTTGGCTCTGGCTTAAGCCATAAGAGCGCCAATTTGTTTGTATAATTGATTTTGAAATAGCACAGGCACCTTGCTGGTAAAGCAGAGGAACTCTATTAGCAAACCTGTATATAGTTACAGCTTCTTCTGCATTTTGCTGGCCGCCATAAGCCAAGCCAGCCTCAATAACAAAAGGATTCCCCCTGTAAACTTCGGGCGGTCTTGTGACAGCGCAATAGAATTCTGCATTTATCTCTTTTTTTAAGCCTTTTTCCAAAAGCTCTTCCCCTATAGGGCTGATGCAGTCTGTTGGAGGAGCAATTATTTTTGTTTTGTTGATTCCAGCTAATAATTTCTCTGCTATGTCCCTGTTGATATCTGACGGTTTTGTGCTTGGCAGCAAAGCAGCATTCTGGCATATCTCTTTTGCTGTGTTTGGGCCAACCCTTGAAAATTCCTGTGTTAAAAATGCCTGCAGAGTTCTTGCATCTGTATTGTCAAGCATTGTTATTAGAACGCCTAGCTCAACACCATAGGGGTGGGGCTTGATTTCCTCCGGCAAAGGCGGCAATTTGTCCGTAGCTTTAGGAAAAATTATTTGTTCGGCTTTTGGGTTGGTATAAACAATTGTAACATGCGGGTTTACAATAGCAGTCTGTTTCAAATATTGATCTATTGACTGAGAACCGCCTAAATAAGACCCCTCTAAATCCAGCTCAATTTTAGTTCCATGGTCTTTTTTCCATTCTAGGGTATCTTCTTTTTCTATGTCTGGTTTGTTTTTTTGTGTATCAATTTTTAATTCATAATAATGTGCAGGCTCCTTTGGGCTTATCTTTGAGATAATTTTTGCGGGTTTGCCTGTTGTCAGCTGGGAATAAAGCACAGCTGCGCTTATTCCAATGCCCTGTTGCCCACGCGACTGGGAAAGCTTAAAAAATTTAGAGCCATAAAGCAACCTCGCAAAGATATGGGGTATCTGTTTTTTTACTATGCCTGGGCCGTTGTCTTCCACTATAACCCTGAATTTATCATTCTGCATGTCAATAACTTCAACACTTACCTCTGGCAAAACTCTTGCCTCTTCGCATGCATCAAGGGAGTTGTCAACTGCTTCTTTTATTGTTGTCATCAAGGCCTTTCTTTTATTATCAAAACCTAGAAGATGCCTGTTTCTAGCAAAAAACTCTGCTACACCTATTTCCCTCTGCTTTTTTGCCAATTCCAAAGCAATTGGTATGTCTTCTGGCATGTTAGTTTAATCAGAAAGGAGCTTATTTATAAATCTAATTATTTTTAAACTCTATACTCTCTCCCAAAAGTTTTATTCTTTTTAGCTCTCTTCTCTTTTTCTCTAAAAATTTGTAAACACTAGCATGAGTAGCTCCTTTCAACAATGATTCAATTGCCTGTTTTGCTATGGCTACAGATTCTATTGAGCCTATCACAGACACCGTTTTCCCATAAATCGAAACATAGCTTTCTGTAAGCTCTTCAATTATCCTTCTTGATTTTCCTTCTTCCCCTATCACTCTTCCCTTTAATCTTAACAACTTTTCTTTTGATTTCCCCGCATATTCTTGCACATCTATCATCTCAAAAGAATAATCTGGCTTTAGAAGAAGCAAAGCAACTTCTGGGTTAAATCCCCTGCCAACTGCTTTTACAACCTCTCTGGCATTATACAAACCTAAAGCGTCTTCTCCTGTTATGAATATATCCCCTTCCTTACTGTCTATACTGATCTTTGTTTTTGTGTCTAGCTCTATTTCTTTTTTTACTTTCCCATCTTTGCCTATTAAGACAGCTACCCTGTCTTTAGGCACCCTTAGTTCATACATGAATTCTGTCATTGTGGAGGCGATTTGTTGTTTTAATTTTTATTAGGTTTTTTATCCTTATTTTTATATTTTTTGTTTTTATCATTGAAATATTTTTAAACTTTATTTTTTAAATCATTGATAATTTCTAATTGTTTAATCAATTCCCTGCGGACCCCAGTAATTTTATGTTACCCTTTTATAGTCAATTTTCTGTTTATTGATTATTATTAGCGTCTATTAGCCGCAGGCGCCTTTACTGCGGAACTTCAAATCCCCCCCTTATTGGTTCTGAACTATATTGATTATTTTATTATTCTTTTCAGTATTTTTTCTTCAGTTAGTTTTAAACCTAATTTCTTAAAAAAAATTGTTATATTTTTTATGTCCCTTCTCAGATAATCCTCTGTTCCTGGACTGTTTATAGGCGAACATTGCGAAAAATCAATAAAAACCGGTTTTTCTTCGTAATTTAGTATATTAAAGGCGGATAAGTCAGCATGGACAAGGCCAGCTTTGTAAAGCTTGCGCATGTTACTTATTATATCATCAAAAAATTCTTTTGGGTTTTTTGGTTTTTGGTTTATCAATCTTGGAGCAATTTCATTGCCTCTGCCAATAAACTCCAAAACCAACACATTATTTTTAAAGGTTAACGGTGTTGGAACCCTAACACCAGCCTCTCTGGCTTTTAATAAATTTCTGTACTCCCTCTGCACCCAGGCAAGTATTATCTTCCTTTTTTTGCCTTTTAAATCAGCATACCTAGGATCCTGTTTTATGTAGTCATACATTCTGTTAAAATCACATGCTTCTAAGCGATATATTTTAACCATGACTCTGTCTTCGCCTTTTTTTGCAGAAAAGATGTTTGCTTCTTTGCCTAGTGCTATTGCAGACTCAAGTCCATCAAAATAGCCTTCTGAAATAAGCTTAAAGATAGTCCTATTTGTAAATTCATCAAAGACATTATGCATTGTTTTGAATTTTTCATCTATCCTTCTTGGGTATTTTGGCATTTTGTTTTATAATACTTAAAATTGATTTTGTCGTCATTATTTTTATACCTTTGTATTCTTTCAAGTCTAATAAATGTTTATCTCCAGAAACAATAAAATCTACTTTAGCTGCATATGCGCATTCTAATACTTTATTATCATCAGGATCCTCTTTTATAATGTCTATTTTCTCTATAGGAAAAACCATCTCAGATATTTCTAATATTCTCTTAACCTCGTCATTTATAAATTCGGGAGGATAACTAAATTTTGCTCTTGATATCACATTTTTAAATTCATTTAGTATACCCAAAGAAAGGATTAATTTGATTTTTCCTTCTTTGGCTAGTTTTAGCAATTCAAATTCATTGCCCTTTGCAATAGTAGCTGAAACTAAGGTGTTGGTATCAGCTGTTATCTTTATCATCTTTTTTCTTTTCTGTATGCTTTAATCTCTTCTTCAACATCCTTTTTTGTGATTTTTCTTTCTTCGGCTATTTTCCATGTTTTTGCAAATACCTTTTCAAATTCTTCTATATCCTTAGCTTTTTCTAAATTTCTTATTCTCTTCAAAACTATGCTATCATCTATATCATACACCAGAAATCTTTCTCCTTCTTTAATTCCTTTTTCCTCTCTTATATCCAGGGGTATTACAACCTGGCCTTTTGAGGTCATTTTAGTGGTTTCAATGTCCATTTCACTCACCTTTTTGTTTTAGTAAGAACAGTAAGATTGGTCTTATATTTAAAACTTTCTATTTCAAGGGTGAGCGTTTTTCCAGAATACATCAAACATCTTTTTATAGGATTCTGCTGTTTGTTTATTTATTATCAAAGTAGCAAATGGTGGATTTGCATTCCAGACTACAATCAGAACTCTATCATTATAGATAAAGGTATCAGTTGGGAAGTAAGTTAATGGATAAAATTTTATTGTTCCTTTGGTTATTTTTAAGATATCTTTTCTTCTTTTAAATTCTTCATCATAAATGATTAATGATTTTATCTTGTTTTTTTCTTTCTCTTTTTGATAGATATTGTAATAAGGTCCTACTGTATCTGCCATATTTCCAGAAGCAAAAGCATAATAAGTTCCATTTGGTGTTAATTTTTTTAACATATTTTGTAAAGCAGATTTTAAGCCTCTAACTCCTTCATAGATAGAAACTTGTTGTTTTGTTTTTGCTTGCTCTCTTTTTAAGCTTAGCTCTGGCAATAAAGATTTAGCTATTTCCTCTTTTTCTCTAAGAAAATCTAATAACCTATTAGGATCAGTAGCCTGAAAATACTTCCTATTTTCCTTGATAACAAAGGTTACAAGGCCTTTTTTAATAAGGCTTTCTAGAGCGTCGTATATCAAGACTCTATGCAGGCTTGTTTTCTTGACTATTGCTCCTGTTGTGGTTTCTCCTATTTCTAATAGGGCTATGTAAATTAAGGCTTCATTGTGTCTTAATCCTAATTCTTCAATTTTTGTTATATCCATATTTAAACAGGCAGTTAGCTTGTATTTAAACTTTTCTATATTGTTATCAAATATTTATAACAAATATTTATATACCTTCTAATCTATTATTACTTATAGGTGATAACAAATGTGCGGCATATGCGGTGTGTTCGGTAAAAATGATGAAAAACATATAAGGGCTATGACTCGTCTATTAGCACATAGAGGGCCTGATGATACTTCATACTACAGTGGAAATAAAGTTGAATTAGGCCATAATAGGTTAGGCATAATTGATTTGTCTGAAAAAGGAAATCAACCTCTTTCTAATGAGGATGGGTCAATTTGGATAACTTTTAATGGTGAAATATATAATTTTGAAGATCTAAGAGGGGAGTTGGAAGCAAAAGGCCATAAATTTAAGAGTAAAACAGATACTGAGACAATAATCCATGCGTATGAAGAATATGGTATTGGTTTTGCAAACAAATTAGACGGGATGTTTGCTTTTGGTTTATATGACGGAAGAGAAGGAAAATTGGTATTAGCAAGAGATAGAGTTGGTGTAAAACCCCTCTACTATACCTTAAGTGATAATGCATTTTTATTTGCCTCAGAAATAAAAGCTTTGCTTAATGAGCAGAATAGACATTTAAAGGATTTATCTCTTGATGGTTTTTTTGGTTATAATGAAGAAACGCCTTTTCCAGATGTTAAAGAACTATTACCCGGGCATACTCTAGAAGTAAAATTACAGAGAGATAAAATAAATGTAGAATCAAAAAGATACTGGTCATTAGATGATACTGTTAAAGAAACAAATGAAAGAAAAATAGTTGATGAATTGGCAGAAAAAATTGAAAACTCTGTAAAGCAAAGGCTAGTAAGCGATGTACCTATCGGGTTATTCTTATCGGGCGGCTTAGATTCAAGTTTGATAGCTGCTCTTGCAAAGAAATATTATAAAGGGAAATTAATGGCTTTTTGTGTTGGAACTGAAAGAAGCAATGAATTTCAAAATGCCCAAGAAGTTGCTGGATATTTAGGAATAGAATTGGTTACTAAAACATTATCTGAAGACGATATAGTTAGGGTGGTACCCAATATAATCTATCATTTGGAAGACTGTGATCCTAGAAATATTGAATTAGGGATTATGAATTATTATATGTCTAAGTCAGCAAGAGAACATGGAATAAAAGTAATCTTAACTGGTGAAGGACCAGATGAAATTTTTGGTGGTTATGAAGACAGCTATCATAAAGGAAGGCTTGATTATAGAGAATTAGTAATGAGGTTACATAGCAATCACTTGAAAAATAAGGATAGGGCCAGTATGGCCAATGCTGTTGAATTAAGGGTTCCTTATTTAGATAATACTGCTTTGTTAGAATATTCTATGGCTATTGATACTTCACTTAAAGTTAAAGAAGGGGTTAAAAAATATATTCTAAGGCAGGTAGCAAAGAGGTATTTACCAAGGCACATTGCTGAAAGAGAAAAAGGACATGGGCATGTTCTATCCGGAATTCCTTTTGTAATCAATGATCACTTTGGAATACCCAAGGGCGGGAGTTTAAAAGCAAGGTTTGATATTTATAAAGAGATATTTAGAAGGGTATTTGTTAATGGTGAGAATTATAAAAAAATAAGGGCAGACGAAGAGACAATAGGGGATTTTCCATATATTCCATTTATAGAGAAAGGGTTTTATCCTGTTTATGAAGTTTCTCCAAGACAAGGAAAACCCCAAGCTTTTTTTGAGGAAGATCCTAATTTCTCTCACAGTGTTGTAGGCTACAAGAAGTAATTGTTTCCACTTTAAAATAGTATCAAAATAGAAAGGTTTATATACTAATTCTACTATAAGATAGTAACAAAGAGAAGGGGTGGTGATATGCCTCTTTATTTGTAAAAAGCAAAATAATATTTAATTATTATCTAAACACCTCTTTTCCCCGGCAATGGCCTCAAAAGGGCCTTTGCAGGGGTTTTAAATCAAAATAGAGCTCATAATCACCTCTTTTTCCCTGGTGAGGATCTCCACAAGAGATCTTCGCTAGGGTTTTATAATTAAAAATTACAATAATTTTTAAAGCCTCAAACTTGTCCCAAGTTTGAGCAATCACAAGATTTTTATAGTTAGTTTGTATACTGGTTATATTAAGTTAATTATGTAAAAAAAGCCTATTTTGGCTTAAATATACATAATAACGGCCCGTCACGAGAGTACTCAACGGAGCTGACGCTAAATGCAAGCAATGAGCTTGGGAGTTAGTGTTACGGGCTACAAAATCAATTTTGACTTTAAAAGACGTAGAATAAGCAAAAAAAACTTTATTATCATTGTTTAATCATTTAGAATGTCTAATTTGACAAAAAAAGGAAAATAGAGATAGTAAAGCTTATTCTATGTTTAATAGTGTGGGAGAAAGCATTATGATCATCACTCACTTTAATAATTGTAAAGTAGAGTTAATAGTGCTTTTTCTATAGAATGGAGGAGGATTAATATGGGAAAAATTAGCCCAGTAAGTGCTAAATACATTGTTCATGCGTCAATTGACATAGAAGGGGTAGTAGACAGGCCAGATGTAATAGGAGCTATTTTTGGCCAGACAGAAGGATTATTAGGAGCTGATTTAGAGCTTAGAGAGCTGCAAAGAAGCGGAAGAATAGGCAGGATAGAGGTCAATGTTGATACAAGGAGTGGAAAATCTCAAGGCAGTATAATCGTTCCATCTTCCCTAGATAAAGCAGAAACAGCAATCATAGCTGCTGCTTTAGAAATAATCCAGAGAATAGGTCCATGTAATGCTAAAATAAAAGTTAGTAATATTGAAGATGTCAGGGTTAGTAAAAGAAGTTTTGTGATAGAAAGAGCAAAAGAGCTATTAAAGCAATTGATGGAGAATGTGCTGCCTGATAGCCAGGAATTGGCAGATGAGGTTGCTTATTCTGTAAGGGTAATGGAAATACAAGAGTATGGTAAAGACAGGCTCCCAGCAGGACCTGCTATTGATGAAAGTGATGAAGTAATAGTAGTTGAGGGTAGAGCTGATGTTATAAACCTTTTAAAACATAGTATAAAGAATTGTATAGCTATGAATGGTACCTCTGTTCCAGAAACAATTAAAGAGTTAAGCAAGAGAAAGGTAATCACCCTATTTGTTGATGGAGACAGGGGAGGTAATTTGATTATAAAAGAGCTGACTGGTGTTGCGGATATTGATTATGTAACCAAAGCGCCAGACGGGAAAGAAGTGGAAGAAATCACAAAAAAAGAGATTCATAAGGCATTAAGGGGAAGGATATCAGCTGAACAAGCAAAATTAGAGATTGGAAAAGAAACAGAGAAATCTGAAAGTGATGCAATAAGAAGGCCTTCCTTCAACAGACCCGTCCCTGTTAGGCAGGTAATTGACAACAGGTTTGTCAAGAAAACAACCTCTTTGTCAGAGGAAGAGAAAAAAACATTCAAGAGCATGCTAGAAAATTTGATAGGTACAAGAGGAGCTCATGTTTTGGATGAGAAGTTGAATATATTAGGGAAAGTGCCGATTAGTGAATTGCAGGCAACAATAAAGAGCCTTGGCAGCGGAGTTTATGCTGTTGTGTTTGATGGCATAATTGACAGGGATTTTGTTAAAGTTGCAGAAAAAACCAATATCCAATACTTAGTGGCAATGGATTCAAGAGTAAAGGCAGGAGAGACAAACATAGGGTTGTTAACAGTTAATGATTTTTAAATTATTTTATGTCTGTTGACAGCTTTGTAGAACATTCTTCTATAGCATTTAATTGGCAGAATTTATTTTTTATAGTTTCAGCTGGCTGAACTCCAGTAAATTTGATTATGTTATTTATCAAGAAGGTAGGAGATGTGGTAATTCCTAATTCCTTTGCTAAATCGTCTGATAAGAAATGTTTATTAAATTTGATATCGCCCCCAAAAAGGCCCAACACCTCTTTTATGTTGGTTTCAGCCCTCAAAGAGGAATTTAATTCGGGATCTACAAATAAATCTAATGTATTGGGTGTTTCTTCTCTTTTAAAATAATAATCGGCCCCAGAAGCAGCTGAATTTATGATATGCTTATTATCAACCTTTGTTAATGCTCTTTTAAATTTTTCATACCTAACAGTCTTGGTTATGTCTTCATCAAATACATAAGCTGGCAACATATCAATTTTTAATTTGTTTATCAGCTCTTTGCCCTCTTTTGAGTTTGAATTGATTTCTATTTTTTTCACATCAGGGAATAATTGTTCTATTACACTGAGCATTCTTGTTGTATCGCAACTTATGCAATTTTGGTCATTTAAAACTATAAGCGACACTTCTACCGGTTCTCTGAATTCACATTTAGCCTCTTTAGTAGATGGGTTTATGCATATACCAACTTTACCAGCCTCCCTGCAATCAAAATCTGAGCCACATGCTGCTTGTTCTAATGGCCCTACAACCTTTTCAGATAAGGGTGTTATATCTTGCATCTTAGCTGGTGATTTAAATAAAAAGAAATAAATCAAAAATATGAGGATTATTCCAATTACAGCCCATAAAAATGGTTTATTGGTTTTAATTGGTTTTTCTTCTATAATTTCAGACTCTTCGCTTTTCGGCTCTTCTTTTTCCCCCTCTTCAGGCGCTTCTTCTTCCTTTTCCTCTTCTTCAACCTCTTCTGTCTCCTCAGCTGGTTTTTCTGTATGCCCTTTATTATTAGTTATGTCTCTAGCAAATTCTTCTATCTCCCTTTCTTCATCAGAAGCCTCCTCTTCTTGAATTTCCTTTATAACTATCTTTTCTTCTTTTGGTTCTTCGGATAGTTCTTTTAACTTATCCTCTATCCTTTGCTTCCCTTTATTATACTCTTCTTTAGTTATAATATCTGCTTCTAAGCTTTCTTTTAAGAATTTAAGTTCCTGTTCTAGCCTTTCTTTTTGCTCCATAAGAACCCCCTACATCTAAGAGGCTGTAAGTTCCTCTATTATTGCCCTAAATTCCGATTCTTCAGAATTTATGTCATCTTCATACCCAATCCCTATCCTCACATATTTACAGCCAAATATAAAAGTAGGCACTGTGCTTTCTGGGTTGTATTTTTGGAAAACAACAAGCTCGGCCTTTGGGATTCCATCTTCTATTTTTTCTGTTAAAGCATTATCGCCGGTATCAAGTTCCCAGTGATATGCTTCAATCTTTCCTTCAGCTAAGTACTCTTTGGCAACTGAATCAAATATACCCTTAACCCACATACACTTAGGACAGTTTGTTGTTGAGAACAACCTTATAACTGGTTTATCCCCCTCTTTGCACACGTCGTCTTTTGTCTCTTTAAATGTTTTGCCCTCCAATTCCTGTTCCATTTCTAAGGATATCTTAATATCGGCTTTTTCCCTTAATTGAGCTAGGTATGTGTCAAGTGATTTGGTCTGTTTTTCAGTTAGGATTAAATTTTCTATCTGGGGCTTAGCATCTTCAAAAGAAATTCCTTGCTCTAATAAATCGTTCTGTGCATAATAATTTTCAATCTCTGATTCTGAAACTTTAATTTCTGAGAAGATTGTCTTATTCAATAATTTGGAGATTATCAATTGCTCCTTGTAAAAATTGTCCAGATAACCCTTACTAAAGCCCTTTTTCCTCAATTGCGCCTCAAATTCCTCTCTTGTTACCCCGGCCTGTTTTAAAACAAGGGCTATAATCTCTGCTACTTCTTCATCACTAGTTTCTATCCCTTGTGCCAATGCTTCTTGGTATAATATCCTTGTATTTACCATTTGGTCCAATATCAGCTGTTTATTAAATGAGTTTTTGTATTGTTCTGGTAGAGAATTATATTGCAAATCCAAATCTTTGAGAGTTATAACTTCCCCATTAACAGTTGCTACAACCTTGCTTTGTTGAATAAATATTTTTTCATAATTAACAACAAGGTAAATTATAGCTACCACAACAGCGGCTACCAAAATATATGTGGAATATTTTTTTTTATTTTTTTGCTTAGGGGTTTCCTTTGTTTTTTTCTTTGCCAATTTTATCACCTGTCAAAAACCACCTTAGTGGAATTTTGTTGTTTAAATACTACTGAAATCTATCGCCCCTTATTTTTGAATGAATATTGTTTTCATAGATAAATCTTTCTATATTTATTTGTCACCACCTAGTTTCAATAAAGATTTATTTAATTAATGAGGTTATAAAAATTAAATGGCTTATGATATAGTTATAGGCAGGAGCGAGGAAGATAAAAACAAATTCGGCAAAATGGGGACTATTCTCCTTGGCAAGCATTATGTTAAGATGGGCCAGGTTACCTCCCTATCAAACGAGATATATTTAGATGTTGCTAGAAGCCATGTTGTTTTTGTTTGCGGCAAAAGAGGTTCTGGAAAAAGTTATAGTATGGGGGTTATAGCAGAGGGAATGGCTAATTTGCCTCCTGAAATATCACAAAACTTAGCTGTAGTTATGTTGGACACAATGGGCATCTATTGGACAATGAAGTATGCCAATAAAAAAGAGGAGTCTTTATTAAGCGAGTGGGGTTTGGAAGCTAAACCATTGGATGTGCAAATATACACCCCTGTTGGTTATTTCAAGACATTTAAAGATGAGGGGATCCCAACTGACTTTCCTTTTTCGATAATGGTTTCTGAATTAAGCGCTTACGATTGGTGTTTAACCTTTGATATTTCATTGAGCGATTCGGTTGGTGTGTTAATTGAAAAGATTATTGAAGCTTTAAAAAAGGAGAAAGAAGATTATTCTATAGATGATATTGTTAATGCCATAGAATCAGACGAAAAAACAGATCAGAATGTTAAAAATGCTGCTCAAAACAGGTTTATAGCAGCTAAAAGCTGGGGGATTTTCAGCAAGAAAGGAACGCCTATGAGCGATTTAGTGAATGGCGGCCAGGTAACAGTTATAGATGTCAGTTGTTATGCTGTCACGCCAGGAGCAGAAGGTTTAAGGGCATTAGTAATTGGTTTGATAAGCCAAAAGCTGTTTATCCAAAGGATGGTATCAAGAAGGATGGAAGAATTTCATGAGATAAGAAAAAGGATACATTACTTGACAGAAGAGGATAAAACTACAAAAAAGAAAAGCCCCCTGGTATGGCTTGTTATAGATGAGGCGCATGAGTTTTTGCCAAATGAAGGCAAAACTGCTGCTTCTCAGGCACTTATCACCATTTTAAGGGAAGGGAGACAGCCAGGAATCAGCTTGATATTGGCTTCCCAACAGCCTGGAAAAATCCATACAGATGTTATGACACAATCAGATGTAGTAATAGCACATGAAGTAACGGCTAAAATCGATATAGACGCCTTAGGAACATTAATGCAAAGCTATATGAGGGAAGGTTTAGACAAACAATTGAATTATTTACCAAAGGTCAATGGAGCTGCCATTGTCTTTGACGACATGAATGAAAGGCTATACCCTATGAGGATAAGGCCAAGATTCACATGGCATGGCGGTGAAGCTCCAATAGCCATAGTAGAAAAGAAAAAGATTTTTGATTTTTAGCAAAATATATAAACAACATTAAATTCACTTTTTCTATGCCATTTTCAAAATCGTTTCCAAGGACAGTAAAGGGGTCCCCTTACCCAAGATGGGAAGAAGTCTTTATTTCTGAGGAAGAAGAGAAAGTAGAGGAAGAGAAATGCAGGATTGAGAATTTAAAGATAATGGACCAGTGCTTAGAGGATGCAAAAAAAATAATGGCTAATAAAAATCTTAAGCCATACCAAACTGATTTGATAAGAATGGCAATTGCTTTGTTTGAGAAAAGAGCATCTCATTCTGTATACTGGAAAGAGAGAAAATCAAAGGATAAGTTTGACGAATTGTACAATAAGTGATTATTTCTTCCCTTTTATCGGCTTTAAATGCTCTTCTACAGGAGAATATGTCATGGATATGACTGAAGCAATAAACATCAAAATAAAGAAGAGCATGAATGTGAACCCCCACTGGGCTGCTCTGGGAAGAACGTAAACCCAGGATATAAGGAAGCCAACTATGGTTGTAACCATAAATCCATTAGACAGAGGAGCTACATTCTCAAACATGATATCACCTTCTTTTTTGTTTATTATTGCTGCACGGGTATATAAATTTTTCTTATTTTTGACATTGTCTCCCAAACGAATGATTGAATATTTATGTCTTGCCAGTGAGCATTGAGGATTTTGTCAAAAACCACCCATTAAAAATGGGTGGCATGTGTGAAGTAGCACCTACATACAGTGGTTTTTGACACTGAATATTCCACTGGGGTAGTTTTTGAGCACACAATATTCCACGCACTTAGTGTGTTGCAGCTAAACCACTAATCCTAGATTGGTGGAATATTGTTGTTTTAAAGATGATAATAAGAAGAATTGGATATAGGATATAAGAAATTTTATAATGTGCACATCATTCGCAAAGTTGACAATGTCCTTATTTTTTATAGACAGAAGTGTAGTAGTTTAGTACTTCATAACACCCATTTGTAACATTTTCATCTTGAAGTCCATCACAAATAGTAGAGTTTTGTAAATTATAAGCAATATACCCATAACACTCAGCTTTTTCTGTAAGTCCTTGAATCTTTTCACAAATAGATAAGTTAAAAGGGTATATCAATTCATTCGTATAGCATAGATCCCTTGCGTATTGATCTTGAATATTTTCACAGTCACAAATATCATGAAAGGGATATTCTATTAGAGCCAAAATGAAACTTAGTATGTAAAAGAAACCACCATAAGAGAGTATTGCTAGTATGAGCGTAACGATTCCTAACACTATACCTATGATCCCCAATTTACTTTTATTCTTCTTTATACCTAGAATTCCAAGAACAATAGCTGCGATACCTAAGAAAAATCCTGAAACTATACCTAAAGTAAGTGTGGGATAAAGTGGGTAAGAAAAGGTAGTAGTTAAAGCTAATATACCTATTATAATTGAAACAATACTAAATGCTTTTGATTTCATTTGGTATCTGTTATCTAGTAATCTTCCTTTCTTTATAAATTTTTCTTATTTGAATTTGACGAAGTTTAATTTGCCTACATCTTTTCTTGCTTTTTCCAGCTTCTTATTAAAATCACCCATAAATTTGGCCATCTTTTCACAAGCAAGCTCCTTAATTTCACCTGATGTTATCTTTCCGGATTTATAATCCAGGTAAATTTTCTCCAGTTCCCTGTCATCCTCAATTAAATGCTGTTTTAGCAACTCAAAAACCATGTCCTTTTCTATTACAGCGCCTAATCTTCTATGCTCTTCCAAAGTATCCCTGCCGCCTGTTACTGCTTTTTTTATTTTATTGCAGACTGATTTTATATCTTCCGGCAGCTCTATATAGGATTCAGGCATTGACTTTGACATTTTTATCTCTCCATTCAAGGCAGGAGTGAATTTGTGGTAAATTGAAGACGGCAGGAAAAATTTCTTTTCTTTTGTTCTTCTGACAATGTCCCTTGTTAATCTTATGTGGGGATCCTGGTCTATGCCAACCGGGATTATGCCCGGCATCCTGTCTTTTAGCTGGGGATATAAAATGTCGCCTGCCTGGGTTAATGCTGATAAGATTCTTCCCGGGTCTGCATCGCCGTATATTGCCCTAAACTCATTTAATGTAATCTTTTTAGAGAATTCATAAGCCAAATGAACAACGTCCTTGTTTTCTGACTGAAAATAAAAGATTGTTTTTTTAGGATTTAATCCAAGAGCGATATACGCAGGAATATGAAAGCTTAAAGCCCTCTTTTTTGCTTCTTCCAATGGAATGCCCCTTGCAGCTGCGCTTTCCAAGTCAGCAACCAATATGTAAGTTTCTGCCCCCTGCTCCTGGAAATACCTG
>JAGVXP010000005.1 GCA_018303725.1 Candidatus Woesearchaeota archaeon
CTGAGCAATACATTTTGAATCAAGCTAAGCATCACGGTTTAGCTTGTTGATATTCCCGAAACGGGATACTTGGGACTTTAGTCCCAAGAGGAGGTCATTTTGTTTATAATATGGTGGTTGAGTGGCTTGAGTTTGCACTTGATGACCCTATAATATTCATTGGCGTATTGCTCTTCATAACGAAAATTGTGAAACACAAGCTTAAATTCCATAAGGATGACTTCATTTTTAAGATAGGCAAATTTTCAGAGAACCTCTATAGGCGTTTTGTTTCTATGTTCCATTACAAGAAGACAATACCATTGGCTATAGCCGGTCTTCTTATACTCCATGCCTTCTCAGATCTTATGGGGTTTGCATTTTTATTAACAGTTGGAAAGGAAAACCTGTATATAGAGCAACTGGGTACAGAGCATTTGTCTTTTTATGGATTATATGCTCAAGATTCAGAAGGGCTAGGCTTGCCATCAAAATTAAGCCTGCTAGCTGGCTATGCACTTAATGCGCTTTCTTTTATTGTTCTTCTGATAATTCCATCACTAGCGTGGTTTAGGGTATTTTACCAGAAGGAGATGCATTTTAGCAGAATATTCCTGCCTCTTGTCTATTCATCAATTGTTTCGTTTGCTCTGCTTCCAGCCTATTCCTTAAGGCAGATTAACGAGCCTGGCATTATAGGGATTGATGTTGTTGCAAACTCTCTATTCAAATCATTTTCTATAGCCAGTTTTTTAGTCCATGATAAAGCTGCCTTAATAAGTGTAGTGGCAATTGTTTCAATAGCTGTGGGGATAACTGCCTATTTCCTGAGCGCTAATACAAGGATTAAAAAAGAGCTTTATGCAATATCAATACTTATAGGGGTGCTCTTCTATACAAAATATATCTACATTTTCTTTTCAAGCTTATTCAATTATCTCTCTAACAATATAATTTTGTTTATACTAACACCGCATTTCTTAATAGCTGTGGTACTATCTGTTATAGCTGTGCTTTCTGTGCTTTTCTATATAGGGGGCTATCTGATGTTTGTATACGAGCTTGTTATGGAGTACCACAAGAGGAAATGGTCAGAGCCCATTGACGAAGAGCTTGTTAGGGTTATCACCAAAATAAGATCAGCTGAGAGGAAGGCAGTGAAGCTGATGAGGAATAAAGATACTAATTTGTTAAGCTAAAGAAAAAGAAATAATTTTTTTCTTTCTTTTTTAGTTAATTTTTTATACTCTGATGATACCTATTTCTTAAAAGAGGTGTTTTTGTGAGAAAAATAATTTTAATTTTAATACTTTTAATTTTTGTTATTGGCTGCGCTAAGCAGGGAACCTTGGATAACGAATCATTAAAAACCAATAACCAGGAACCAGGCAAACAACAGGCTATGACAGAAGAGAGCATTGATAAAGAAATAATCCCGCAAGAAGCTGAGCAAATAAAACAAGCAATAGCCTGGAAAGAAAAAGGCGCAGCAATCCCCGGAAAATATGCTGATGCAGACATTATTGCTCTTGGCAATGGGAAATACAGGATGTATTACTCAGCAGAGCCAGAGATTCCAGGATTTAAGGGCCAGGTTTATTCTGCGCTTTCTTCTGATGGCAAAAGCTGGGTCCAGGAAGATGGCACAAGAAAGGAATGGGCAATATTTCCTTCTGTTATCAAGCTTCCAGACGGCAGCTACAGGATGTATTTCCAGAATATGGGCGTTATAAAAAGCGCTGTTTCTTCCGACGGGCTAATATGGCAGGATGAGCCCGGAACGAGAATAGGCACTGAAAATTCAGAAGGGGTTATTTTTGAAAATGTTGTGGCTCCGACAGTTATAAACACGGGAAGCGAATATGTCATGGTGTACGGCGGAGCGATAAATGAAAAATATTCTGCAGAGCAGGTGCCAAACAGCGAAACACATATATTAATGTGGGCTACTTCGCAGGATGGCCTGGCTTTTGAGAAAAAAGGCATAGCTGTTGACAGCAGAAACAGCATGTTCAAGGGCTGGCTTGACGGGCCTGAATTTGTAAATTGGGACGGAGAAACACGGCTTTATTTCTGGTCTTATTTAGGGATATACCATGTTGTTTTCAGCAATAATATTTTTTCAGATCCTGAATTTGATTTCACAAATTCCCAGGATTCAGCAACGCCCTTCCCCCAAAACCCTCCCGGAGACCCTACTTTGGCAAAAATCAATGGAAACTGGCTTATGTATTACGGGCAGCATGAAAAAGGAATTTATTATGCTGTAATGGATGAAGAAACAATCAAAGAAACTCAAGAAGAAAAAAAAGAAGCAGTTAATATTCCAATAAACATCGAGGAGAACTGCATTGGCTTTCTTACTGGAAATCCGCAGGAGGCAGAACTGATTAATTCTATAGGAGCAGCCTGGGCCAGACCTCACTCAGGGCCATTTGCCTGGGGGTGGATAGAGCCAAAAAAGGGAGAGTTTGATTTTGGCCCGGTAGATGAATGGGTAGAAAAAGCGCAGGAGAATAAGGTGGCAATTCTGGCCACAATATGGCCTTATGCTGACTGGGACCAAGAGCAGTGCCATTCTTCCAGCTGTGAAGTGGCATCTGAAGACCAATTCTATCCCTGGGGTGAAATAGGGGGTACCAAAATCACGATGTATGCCCTGCAGTCCTGAAGATTACAAAGTTTTTCTTTCAAAGCTAGCGGAGAGATACGATGGTGATGGGATGGATGATATGCCCAATCTGCTTATCCCGATACGATATTATGAAATTTTAAATGAGCCTGAAATGAAGGAGCCTGATTTAACTTTCTATAAAGGGACAGTGGGAGAATATGTGGAGATTTTAAAACTCAGCAATGAAGCAATAAAATCTGTTTGCCCGGAATGTAAAATTGTCCAGGGAGGCGCGGCAGGCATAATGTCAGATATGCTTGGTTACTGGAAAAAAATTTTTGAATTGGGCGGAGCGGATTATTTTGACATAGCGAATATTCACTACATTAATTTAGGAGATTTAAATACATTAAATGTAAAAGATTTCAAGAAACTAATGCAGGAGAAAAATATAGATAAGCCGATATGGGTAACAGAAGCAGAGTACGGTTCAGAAGAAGATGTTGAAATCTCTTTCAAAGGGGCATTAAATGCCGGCGCTTCAAAAATATTCTTCACAAGATTCAAAATAGGGCAAAAAAAAGACCCCTCAATACTTAACGATTATTCAAAGGTTTATGATGAGATAAAATGCCAGTGATAAAAATTAAGAAAACAATTTTATCTTTGTTATTTATAATTTTGATTCTTGCTATTGGCTGCTCTAAGCAAATAGAAAAGCCAGCTGGTGGGGAAACAGCCAAAGAAAATTTTACAGGACAAATAGCAAACCCCGCTTCTGCCTATTGCAAAGAGCAAGGCTATAATTTAGAGATGAGAACAAATGCTGATGGCAGCCAAACAGGTTACTGCATTTTTGATAACGGGACAGAATGCGAGGAATGGGCTTTTTTTAGGGGAAAATGCCCTGAAGAAAAAGAAGAAACAGCTGCAGAAACTCCAGAAATTGTCAAGAATTACCCATAGTCACTAACATTCCTTGACAGAAAGATTTTTTGGCAAATTAGCAACTATGGGGCTTCTTTTTTTGCATCTGTTGTATTAGTTGATTCTGGATAAACCCTACTTATCCATTTAACTTCTGGTATAAAAGCAATGTCTTTTATTTTATTCTTTTGGACAACTGCTCTTAATTTGTCTTTTTCTTTTCTGTAGTCTGCGGTTAGTTGTTTTATTTTGTCTGTGATATCATCTAATTTTTTGAAGGGATAAATTTCAACTTCAATTTCCTCTTCTGAATCTAATTCGCCCTTTTTGAACATATCAACCAATTCTGGTGACATCCTGTTAGCTGGCTGCAGAATTATAACAGATCTTACAAACTGTATCTTTCTTAAAGTTTCAATTGATTCTGTGGTGTAAACAGCCCATGCGTAGTCCGGGATGTAAAATAAAGCTTCAATATCGATATATTTTCTTGCTTTCTCATCCCAACCAGCTTCTATTGTTTGGTTAAATTGGATTATGTAATAACCAGTTTCTTCTTTTGTTGTTAGCTCTTTTGGATAAGGCAGCTTTTCTTTTACAGGGTCAAATGTCCCAACGCTCATAAACAAGTTCACATCGCAAGCATCCCCCTTGTCATCGCTGTCAGAATCGTACTGCTTTGGGTTATGGTCATTTTTGCAGTTGTCTTTTATATTAGGGACCCCATCTTTATCCCTGTCTGAATATAAGTAAAATAGAATACCTCCTACTATAATAATAGCAACAACTAAAAGAAAAAACAATTTTTTTACAATAACATCCTGTTTTTTTCTTGGAATTTTAATCCCCCTAATAAATTATTAGTATCTATTAATAAAGATTTCGGAAAAATTTTGTAGGAATTTGTCACCGGGTTTAGAGTAAAAATATAGGCTTAAATAGAAAATTTAATTAATAGTAGCTGCTTATCAGGTGGTATGGGGCCAAGATTTATTTGCCAGCAGTGCGGGGAATGTTGCGCTCATATAAGGGGGGGCATAATAAAAGAGGACGAAACTTTTCTTAGGGAGCATGCTTATGGAAAAATGCCCCTAATACAATTGATTCCCTTAGAAAAAATGTCATTTCCATTGTGGGATTGGGAAGCAAAAAGGTTTAGGGAATGGGAACAAGACATTAATGTTGATGCGAAAATACAGCCTTCAAGAGCTATACTCGATTTAAATGAGAATAAAGCAATAATTATAACTTATTTCATGGATTATGATTCATGCCCCTTCTTAAAAAATAAAAAATGTTTGATTTATAATAAGAGACGGGCGTATGTATGTAGGTTATTTCCATTTCAGAGAACACCCTTCTTAAATATAGGGGAGATGACAAAGGATTTTTTAGGAACATGCCCAGCTATAGAAGATTTAAAGATACCAGATGGCATAAAAGAACAGGTTAAATTATTTAATAAATATTTCCAGGATGGTTCTTTTCTTAATGCTGTGCAGAATGATATTGTGACGGAGTGGATAAACAAAACAATTGTTGGCTTGGTTAAAAATAAGATAATAAGGTCGGCCATGAACTATCCTTATGGTTTTTTATTGAAAAGAATTGAAAGAGCGGAAAAAATCGATTTAACTGACTATTTAATCTCAAAAAGATTATACAAAAAAGATGAAATGACAGAATTAATAAGCAGATTTGATGGTAATATAGATGCAAAAGAAAGGATAAAAGGATTTTTAGAATGATAACAACAGAAGAGATGAAACAATTGGAAGACAATTGCGGCATAAGCAAATTGCAGCTAATGGAAAACGCAGGCAGGGGAATTGCTGATATAATAAAAAACAGATTTAAGGATTTGAAAGATAAAAACATACTTTTTGTTTGTTACCACGGGAATAATGGAGGGGATGGCTTTGCAGCAGCTAGGCATTTATCTGACTTTTGCGAGGTTGATGTTTTGTTTATTGGTGATGAAAGCAGGTTGAAAGATGAAGCTAACACTAATTACAGAAGGGTGTTAAATAACGAGAAGATACAGCTATTATTTGATTTTGAGGATATTGATTTTGATGCTTATGACATAATTGTGGACTCTATTCTTGGTATTGGAGTTGAGGGCAATCTGAAAGAACCAATTGGGGATGTTGTAGACAACTTCAATAGGTCTAAGGCGTTTAAAATATCAATTGATATCCCAACTGGTTTAAACCCTGATAATGGTGTAATAGCAGATAAAGCGGTAAATCCAGATTTAATAATAACAATGCATGACCTAAAACCAGGTTTAGAAAAATTTAAAGATAAAACAGCCATAGTTGATATTGGGATATAAAATTAGTTCTTTTGTGTTTTTATCTGTCAAGAGGGGATTTATACACTCAAATTGGAATAGAAAAAGATTTAAATAACCACACCTTATAATTATCAAATATGAAACTTTTATTTGAGTATGAAGACTGTGTTATAGGCATTATAACAGGCATCTTGGTGATAGGGAGCGCCAATGTCATAAAAATACCTTACAACAGGGGATTGTTAATGGTTTTTTTGCCATTATTCTTTTTTTTCAGCATATTTGATATAATCCACCTATTTAAAGATGCGGAATCGCATATATTAATAATGTTTTTAGGGGTTCTCCACGATTTGATAGATATGGGTTTAGTATTATTCTTAACCGCTAATCTTTTTGGTATAAAGTTGGGGCTTCCTTTAGTTGGGATGCTGGACGAAAAAACTATGCTGGTTGGAGTAGGCATATTCTTTATTGTAGCTAATGCACTCTGGTTTTTTGAGTTGTTTAAAGGCGGGTAATTATGACAAGGCGCGAGGAGATAATAAAACTCCTTGAAAAAGAGCCAACATCAGCGCAGCAATTGGCCAATTTTTTTAAGGTTGAACTTTTTGAAATTCTTGGGGATTTAGGGCATGTCAGATCATCAATAAAACCAAGGAAGTTAAAAATGATTCCCGCTCAATGCAAGCATTGCGGCTTTAAGTTTGAGGAAAGGAGCAAAATAAAAAAACCAACAAAATGCCCAAGGTGCAAGGATGAGAGGATAATGGCTCCTTTGTTTGAAATAGAATGAAAAGAAAAATTTAAACAAAGCAAAATAAATTATTGGGATATGGCCATTAAATTGAAAAAACTAGAAAAAAAATTGCCTTTGTTCAAGAAGATATTGGGAGATGAGTTCCTAGCGGTTTCTGCTATAATACTCTTTGAATCATTTATGAAGCTTGGCTATGGTGTTTACAGCGTAGCTATAACCCTATTAATAGTAGCTGCTTCCTCATTTATGGCAGGCGTGACTGTAAAAGGCTATACTAAAAATAAATGTTGAATAGTCATAAATAAATAAAAGTTTTTATATTAGTTCTTCTTATAATGCACTTAATGAGGTATATAACAAAAAAAGAGGTAAAATTAGCTGAGAGAAAGGCAACAAGCCATAAAGGCGATAATGGCAGTGTTTTGGTGATTGGCGGTTCTAGGGATTATGTTGGCTGCTTGGCTTTGGCTGGATTGTCTGCTTTACGTTCAGGTGTAGACTGGGTTACTGTTGCTGCTCCTGAAAAGGTCGGCTGGGCTGTTAATGCTTTAACAGCTGATTTGGTTGTTAAGAAGTACAGGGGGGATGATTTCTGTGCAGCAAGGGCAAAAGACATCTTAAAGCTTGAAAAACAATTTGATGCTGTTTTAATCGGAAATGGGATAGGGATGCATGCTAAAAGTTTTGTTAAGAGATATATCAAAGAGACAAAAAAGCCGTTAGTTATAGATGCAGATGCATTAAAAGCAGCAAGGTTACAGGATATAAGCAATTCAATTTTAACGCCGCATAGGGGGGAATTAAAACTATTGTTGAAAAATTCTAAGATAAAAGAAAAAGATTTACAGAGAAATCTTAAAAATAATGTGATTATAATAAAAGGGCCAATAGATAAGATAATGTCAAGAGATAAATTAGTTTATAACAAAACAGGGAATGCTGGAATGACCAAAGGAGGCACTGGCGATGTTTTAGCTGGGCTTTGTGTTGGGTTTTTAGGACAGGGATTGGGATTATGGCAGTCTGCTGTTAACTCCGCCTATTTTAATGGACTGGTTGGGGATATTTTGCTGAAGAAGAAAAAAGGCTTTACATATTTGGCGAGTGATATGGTTGATGAAATAAAAAATATAATCAAAAAAAGAGGCTGATGAAAATGAACACGATGAGGATTAGCAGGCTAGTATTCATTTTGGGTATAGCTATTGTGGTATTAAGCGGCATATTTGATGTGCCTGCTTATATAAACCCGGTCAAGATGGTGATTTTGGTTCTTTTGGGGGTTCTTATTGGGCTTCTAAATATAAGCGGGGAGGAAAAGACAGGATTTTTGATTGCTGGCGGCATATTTATAATAAGCGTAGCAGCGCTTACAAATATCCTAGGCGCATTTTTTGTATTAAAAAATATCGAGATGATATTAAACAATATGATAGTATTGATAGCGCCAGCCTGCATAACAGTGGCACTCGGTGTAATATTTGAATATGCCTCAGAAGCAGAAACAAAGCCAAAGGACGAGAAGGAAGAGTTGATGGAGCTGTTTAAGCCAAGAAGAAAAAGCGCCTGGGAGGAGACATTTAAAATACCTAAAAGAGAGCTTTATTGGGATTATGCTGTTTTGTTTGCTGTTGTTCTCGCACTGGTTAATCTGATTTGGACAGCTTTTTTTGATGTGACTAATTATAGCTGGTTGATAAGCTACATAGATTACTTTGTCCTGGCAATATTCTTTGTGGACTTGGTTGTTCTTTACAGAAAAGCTGAGGGTTTTGCCGATTTTCTTAAGAATGATTGGCTGGACATAGTAGCAGTTATCCCCTTGGGAAACATGTTTAGGATAACAAAGGTGTTTAGGTTTGTAAGGATTTTAAGGTTCTTTTCCAAGGTGTCTAGGCTGGCCAGGGTTGTTGATAAGGTTGGCAGGGCTGTAAAATATTTCTCCAAGCGGTCTACCTTCCACAGGCCTTTGAAGAGGAAATAGGTTTTTTATTTTTTTCTTATCCTAAAACATAACATTTATATACTATTAAATAAATTAGTATATAAAATACTATACTAACTAGTAAAAATATTATTAAAAATAATAGTATAAGGAAAGAGAATGGTAAAGATACAGAAACTACCATCGGGACAGCTGGTTATAACTATCCCTAAGAGGCTTGCTGAGTACGAAGGATTAGACAGGGGAATGGATCTTGTCTTTAAAAAGCATAAAGAAGGCTTTATTTTGGAGATAAACAAGGAGAAAAAATGAAGCTAAAAGACCTTATGGAGCTAATGGGCATATCTGAAGAGGAACTAAAAAAGCTATTAAAAGAGGAAAAGGAAATAATTGTTAATTTAACTGAAAAAGACAAAAAAAATGGAGAGCTGGTGATAAGATAAATGCAAAACATATTTTTTGATATAGGGCTGATAATAATTATTGCAACTATCTTTGCTTATGCAGCAAAGCTCATAAGGCAGCCATTAATCCCGGCTTACGTATTAACCGGGTTTATTATAGGCCCCTTGTTTGGCTGGATAACCAACAAAGATATCATATTTATACTTTCTGAAATTGGAATTGCTTTCTTGCTGTTTATTGTTGGTTTGGAAATAGACCTAAGAAAATTGAAGAATGTTGGCATTGTTTCTTCTTTAGGCGGGACCATAAGGATTGTGTTATTGTTTGCTGTTGGCTTTATTGCAGCAATGATCTTGGGATTTATCAAGATAGAGGCAATTTATGTGGGCGTTATAATCGCTTTTAGCTCAACTATGGTTGTTGTGAAATTATTATCCGACAGAAGAGAATTGGACACATTGCATGGAAGGGTTATATTGGGATTTTTGTTAATAGAGGACCTTTTTGCAATATTTGTTTTGTCAATATTAACAACATTGAATAATCTTTCGGCCTTTATATTTATAATCTCAATCATCAAAGGGATATTTGTAGTTTTGGTTGCTTATACAGCTTCAAAATATATATTCCCCCCTTTATTCAAATTTGCAGCTAAAAGCCAAGAGTTGTTATTCCTATTAGCAGTTGCTGTTTTATTCTCATTTTCTTTATTATTCAACCAGGTAGGCAATATAATGATAGGCATATGGAATTTTATAATTAATTTATTGCCTTATCTACCCCAGTTATCAACCAAGATGCAAAGTATGATAGAACCAGGATTTTCAATTATTATTGGTTCATTTGTAGCAGGAGTTAGTTTAGCAAATTTGCCCTATAATATTGAGATAATAAGCAAGGTTAATTCTTTAAAGGATTTTTTTGCCACAATATTTTTTGTTTCTTTAGGGATGCAATTAGTTATAGGCTCTATTGGCATTATAATAGAACCATTAATATTTTTTACATTATTTATTTTAATCTTCAAACCAATATTGACAATGTTTGTATGCTCTTTTTTTGGCTATAAAAGAAGAACCGGCTTTTTAGCAGCTATTTCATTGGCGCAGATAAGCGAGTTTTCTTTGATAATAGCAGCCCAGGGATTGCTGTTAGGGCACATAGGCGAGAAAATATTTTCATTGACGGTTATTTTAGCTATAATAACAATTGTTTTCACATCTTATTTTATAAAATATGATGATTCGCTCTATAGGGGGGTTAGCAATTATATCAGGGTTTTTGATAGGTTTACAGGGGGAAGCGGGGAATTGGAGTATACACCAAAGAAGAAAAAAGACCATGTAATACTATGCGGTTATAATAGGATAGGTTATAGTGTTGCCAGAACATTAAAAAGACTGAATAGGAATATTCTGGTTGTGGATTTTAATCCAGAGGTTATCAAGATGTTGATAAAAAATAAAACACCATGCATATATGGCGATATTGGAGACATAGAAATCTTAGAAAGGTTAAATTTAAAGCAAGCCCAGATGGTTATCTCAACTGTTCCTAATAAATTAGACAATATGCTGGTGATAAGAAAAACAAGAGAAGTAAACAAAAAAGCTATTATATATGTCACAGCTTCCCAAGTGGACGATGCCTTGGAGTTTTATGATAATGGCGCGGATTATGTAATACTGCCCCATTTCCTTGGAGGAGAGCATGTCTCAATTTTGATAGAAGATTTTACTGGTGATGTAAATAAGATAATTGAAACAAAGCTTAACCATATAAAAGAGCTGAAGGAGAGAAAGGAGCTTGGACACGAGCATCCAGAGCATAAATAATGGCATCAAAAGAAATTTTTATAAAGAAAAATACCATAACAAACTAAAAAGAGGATATTATGAAAGACCCGAAAGAGCTGCTTAAAAATTTTAAAGATGGGGAGGAAATAGCAGAAGAAGGCAGGAACACCCCTAAGATTCCTACTGGCTATCCCTCACCAATAAATAGGTATAGGCTGTACGTAGAGGGCTTTAATATTTCAATAGAAGAGCCTTATTTCTGGGTTTTGCATTATTTGAGGTATATGTGGGGCTATTCTTATATTGACAAGATTACAGATGTTTTTGCAGCTGCTGAGAATTCTGCATTTTTTGGCGTTAGCCAGCAGAGAATAGGCTTGCAGCAGGATAAGGTAAGCCAGTTCCTGGCTACTGTCGGCAAGATGGTTAAGGAACTGTTCCAGCTGGTTAGAGAGCTGAGAGTTTTAGACGAGAGGCTGGGATATTATGCAGACTCTTACACAGACTCCAAATCAGCAGAGAGCGCTGAGATAACATTAAAGGGCATATGGATTGATATGGTTGAGCAGGGAGCTAAGAATCCTGCTTCGGTTTATGGAATGGCCAGAGAAGTTCAGTTTACAACTTTGCCTGACCTATTCTTTAGCACGCATCCCAAAAAACAGGAAGATGTTGACGAAGTTGTGGAAGGAACAAGGTCACAGTTCAACAGGAAGGTTAGGGAGGTATTAAAGAGAAAATTAAGGACTTACCTATCATGGAAAGAACACACATACGAAGAGCTGAAGAACAGGAGGAAATTCACTCTTAAATATTTAAGGCAGCATTACGAGATAATAAAGATGTATATGGCCTGGGTAAAGCCTTATTTGAAAAATATACAACGGCTGCACATGGACCAGAGCAAAATGGAAACTCCTGACTTATTGGTTGCTTTTGAAACCTCAATGATAGAAGTTGAGCTATTGGCAAGAAGGCCGTATAAGGTTAGTTTAGGGAAAGATACAAAGAATATTAATGCTGTTTTGCTGATTCACTTTTTGTTTAGGACCAGGCCTGAGATGAGCTACCAGCAGGAGGGCTATCAAAGGGGGCCCATACATGTTGGCAGGGTACAAATGAATTTCAGGGCTTATACATGGACTGATGAGGAAATTGAGGCTTATAAAAAATACAGGGAAAGGGAAGACTTCAAGCTAATAGAGCTAGTTGATGCCTCTGTTAAAGCGGCTATGGACGCATTGGGAGACGAATTGATGAGGTATTTATTTGAAGCAGGAGAGGAATTTGAGCCAAGATTAGAAGAGAAAAAAGCATTTGCCAGCAGAGCCGCGAGCCCATATTTGTCTGTTTTCAAGGGCTTTGGAGAGCTGTTTGGAGCATTCAAGGGGCATAAAGGAGTGAGGGTGAAGAAACCAAGGAAAGAAGACGCATTCAAGCTGGAGCTGGGAAGAGAAAAAGCAAAAGAATTTGCAAAGAACAGCATGTGGAATATTTACCATCATTTTAAAAAGCACCATGGCATGTTAAACTGGTAACTAGGGAAATAATAATTAGCATAATAATCAATAAATATTAAATTATAATAACTTGGCTGTTCGTTTTTGCTTTGCAGAAACTCACAGAGCGCTTATCGGCCGCCAAAGGGACTTTGGCGGCATGCAGACAAGCCAAAATTCGGTGTAAATAACGGCAGAGCTGATAGGCGCAACATAATTCCGAATTTTGGCAAATAAAAATATAAAAATAATTTAATGATAAATCATTAATTAAAAAATAAGTTAATTGAAAATGCCAGATGAAGATAAAGTTGAAGAAACAAAGAAGCTATCACCAGAGGAAAGGATAGAAAGATTGAGGGAGATAGCAAAAAGGGATGAGGAAGAAATAAAAAAAGCCGAAGATTTGATCAGGCAGAGCGAGGCTGAGATTGAGGAAGGAAGAAGGGCCTTAATGCCTGAGATTGAAGAGGTTGATGTAGGAAGATTATTCAGGAGGAGGGCAAGGGAAGAGGAGTTAGAGGAAACAGTTTCAAAAGAAAAGACAAGAGAAGGGGCAGCTGAAGAGGCGCAAAGGCAATACCAGCTGCAGCTTAGCAGAGAGCCAGCTGAGGAATTGGCAACCAGAGCAAAGGATATTTATGCTGCTGTTAAAGAGAGCGGCTATGTAAGCCCTGCTCAGATGGAAGAGATAGCTGATATGAGCTATGCCATGGAAATCAAAAAAGCAGACAAAAGCAGAGGGGCTTATGCTCCCGAGAGCGAGAAGTTTTCAGAGGAGGTTTCCGCATTTAGCGGGATAATAAGGGTTTTAAAGGACAGATACAAGGGGAGATAAAAATGCAATTTGGTTATAGAGGTTATCATCCAATGGTTGATTATTTCAATGCCATGGATCCGGAAAACTATGAAACTGATGAAGCAAAACAATTAGGGTTAGGTGTAGGAGATGTTGGAATGTCTGTTCCTTTGGGCATTTCAGCTGCAAATGTTGCTGGCATATACGCAAAAATAAGAGCAGGCGCTGGCAAAATTGAGCTGGGATTTCCAGGCGCTGTTAGGGGGCAAAGGCAGGCGCAAACACCAGAAATGTATGGCGAGGACCAAAGACAGGCTATAAGGGAATTAGGCGCTGCCAACGAGGTTCAGTTTACAACACACTCTAGTTATGGCATTATGGGCTTAAGCGGCTTTACAGGAGACAATCCTTATAATGTCTGGTTCCAAAAAGAATACAAAAAACAGGCAGTTGACGAGATAAAAAGGGCAATTGAGTTTGCCAGGGATACTGCTGGCGGCGGCTCTGTTGTTGTTCATACAGGCGAGGTAGAAAGGCCTATTTCAGACCAGCCATGGGCCAGGAACCCTGATGGAACATTCAGATTTAAGCAATATGAGGAGGAAGAAGCGCTTTCCAGGGTAAGGGTTGTTGATGACAGAACAGGCCAGGTTACACAGATAAGGAAGAATGTTAAAGTAGCCAGGCCAAAATGGCTTAGAGCTGAAGAGGATTATTGGGGCTATGACACAAAGGGCAGCAGGGTTTTGATAAAAGGGACGCAGTATGATGAAAGCGGCAGTGTTGTTTCAAGAGGGGATTATGTTGATTATCTTGGAAGAAAGATTCCTGATGATTTAATGTTTGACCCAGAGCATGGAAGGGTTCCTGTTTATAATGAAAAAACAGGTAGATTTGCGAATGAGATGTATAATTGGGATATGATGGTAGAGGAGACAAATGAAAGAAACAGGTGGAAAGCCAAGATGTTAGGCAAAGATGTTAAGGGCTTGACTGAAGACGAGCTGGTAACGCCAGATGAGGTTCATGTAAGAAGCACCATGGAAACACAGGAGGGGCATGCCCGCGGCTGGTCTATGCAGTATGGAATTGACACCAACAGGCACATAGAGGCTTTGAAAAAAATAGAAAAAGCGCTTGACTATTACAGAAAATTAGAGGCCGGAATTCCTGAAGAGGATAAATGGAGGATAAAGAAAGAAGCGCCTCCTGAAATATATGGGGCATTTATCGGCAATTTAATTCCTCCTGAATCAAAAAATCCTGTGGAGATATTGGAAAAAGCCTTAGAGCATGAGAAAAGGGCACTGCTTTTTGCAAGGCAATCAAGCGCTTCACAACTATTGATGGCTGATGACAACTATGAGCAGCAGCAGCATATGATTTCCGCGCATAAATATGCAATAAGGGAGGCTGTTAAAGGCTATGCAGAGGCCGGGATACATGCAATGGATTGTACGGTTGATCCTAAGAGGCCAATAATGATAACAATGGAGAATATTTTTCCTGAAAGGTATGGAGGGCATCCGGAAGAATTGAAGAAATTAATAAGGGAGTCAAGGGAAGAGATGGTGGAAAGGCTTTCACATGAGCGAATAAAGGATCCAGCTGGAAGAAAGGATGCGCATGGGAATATAATAATGGTTGATAACCCTTACAAGAGGTCAGGCGTTACAGAAGAACAAGCAAGAAAAGAGGCGGAAGAGCACATTAAGGCTACTTTGGATACAGGCCATTTGAATGTATGGAGAAAATATTGGAAGGATGACCCTGACAAATCCATCAAAGAAAATGATGAAAGCTTTAAGAGATGGATTGTCAAGGAGGTAGAGGATTTAGCTAAGAATAAAATGGTTGGCAATGTTCATTTGACTGATAATTTTGGCTATCAAGATGACCATCTAGCTCCTGGGCAAGGGACAACACCTGTTACGGAAATAATAAAGGTGCTGAAGAAGCATGGCTATAAGGATGCATGGACTGTTGAGCCTGGAGCAGACGCATCAACTGATATCTCTGATTTTCATGGCCTGATGAAGGCATGGCGCCATTTTGGAAGCCCTGTTTATGGAGTTGGCATGGGAATTGGCGCTCAAGGAGCATGGACTGATATACAGTACAGCTATTTCGGCCAGAACAGGCCGCCTTATTATGTTTTTGGCGCTTACTCCCCCAGCCCTGATTGGACGCTTTGGTCAGCAACGCCAATGGAATAAAATGGATCCTGTTAAATTTTTTAAGATAAAAAAAGAGTATGATAGTTTTTACAATAATCTGCTTAAATCTGGTCTTTTGCCAATGAAGGATACAAACATTGGCTATTGGTCAGCTGCAATAACTGAAGATGTTTACAGGATATTCCAGAGAATTGGTTTAGAAAGATTTAGAAATATTTTGGATATAGGCTCTGGCGATGGAAAGGTTGTTTTAATTGCCAGCTTATTCACAAATGCAATTGGCATAGAGGCTGATCCTACTCTGCATTGGAAGGCGATTGAGGTGAAAAAAAGATTTGGATTAGGCAAAGCCAGGCTTGTCAATGATGATTTTTTTAAACATAATTTTTCCAATTATGATGTTTTGTTTTTGAATCCAGACAGGCCACTGTACAGGGGTTTGGAAGATAAATTGATTAGGGAGTTAAGGGGCAAATTGATATTGTACGGCCCTAATTTTCACCCCACGAGATTGAAAAAAGAAAGCCAGTTTTTTGTTAACAACACAATGGTGACTGTTTATTCTAATAAAAGAGCATAAAGCCTATGCCTTTTATATCATCTTTTTCTGTTTTTATATGGTTTTTGCCTATTATCTCTATTGTTTCTGACTTTTTTAGCAAATCATAATAGCTGTTATTTGTGCTGCTCATCACGCCCCGGTAGGTTATCTTATTTTTGTTTAAACTGGATTCTCTCAATAAAAAAACTCCGCTTTTTTCTGTGTAAACAACAGCCCCTTTCAGCATGCCTTTGAATATTATGCCAAGTTCTCTTGAATGTTTTTCTATAACCTCTAAATGCCTTTTTGCTTTTGTTATTGATGCTTTGCAGCTGAATGAGCAGGGAAAGTGGTTAAGCAAGGTTAAATCCAGATGCCTAATCGTAATGTTTGTGTAAAAGGGAAATTTAAATCCTTCTGAACTCTTTAATGTTGCTAGAGTGTAGTCATTCTGTTTTTTTGATTCAACTGGAAAGTTTTTTTCAAAGAATTCTGAGCAGCATTTTGGGTAGCCTAAGGCTATGCCTAATTCCTTATGCTTGTTTTCTTCCTCTAGCTTTTTTGCTAATTCTGCCTTTTCTTTTGATTTTGAGATGTAAAGGAAGAGCTGCCCCTTTTCTTTTGAGCTTGCTGGCAGCCTTGTGCCCTTATCGGAATATTCCCTGTTTTTGTCAACTTCTTTTTTTATCTTGAAGCTTGATTTTACCGCAATTAAATTAGCTAATAAGCTTGTTAACTCATCGGCTTTATCTTCGTCTATTATTATCCTTGCTGCTGGCTTTACATTTTCCATAACATAAAGAATTTCCAGGGCCTTTGTCATTGAGCCCAGTTTTTGCTGCAGGAGGTGTATCATAAGAAGTTTGAGTTTTTTGATGTTTATAATGTTTTTGTTTTAAAAAAGAAAAAAGCCGATGCCTTAAATAGAATTCAAAACTTTTTCTTTATAAAAATATACCCTGCTAATCCTAAAACTACTATTCCAGCTATGGTAATAACCCCTGTTGTTTTTGAACCTTTTTTTAATCCATCAAGAATAAAATTTCCAGTAATCGCTAATAAACCTCTTTCTTTCTCTGGTTCAACAGATTTTGCTTTAACTTCTTCTTTTATTTCTTCAACTATTTCCTCTTCCTTTACTTCTTCTTTTGGTTTAGGATAATAACAACCTCTTGATTCTGATGGTTTATTGGCAATAGTGCCACAATTAGTTGAATCGGTGCATTGCCTTGTTTGTCTGCTTGTTTCTGGACAGAGTGTTGGTTGCCAAGCTGTACAGCTCCAACTCTCAGCACAGGTTATTTTGGTAGAAGATCCCCCTCCGCCTCCGCCACCTCCTCCATTACTTCCACAATTAGCGGTTTTAGAGGCATCGTCGTCATTACAATCACTGCCGCTAGAACAACCAGTACCATAACCATCTCTATCATTATCGGTACAGTTCATTTGTTGGACACCAGAGTGCGTTAAACCTTCGATTCTTAATTTATCACCAAGATCCGTACATGTATAGCCTCCTTGTGTATGGCCATTAGTTGTACATGCGACAATTGTTTCATCAGCGCCATTGCACTGAGCAGCTATTTCAGAAACAGAGACTATTTCTGCGTCATGCACACAAACTACACTGTTAGTATTTATATCATCAACATAAATTGTTTTTGTTCCAACTACACAGGATGGATTAATTCCTGTAATGGTTAATGCTCCTTTGTTATTTACTATTTCTGTATTGATTGTTATGTTGGAGAGGTTAAGGGGGCATGATTGACTAAAATTATATGTAAAATCAACTAAATTGTTGGTTCCGTTTGTAATATTCACCAAAAAAGAACTATTAAACATTTTGGTAAAATTATCAGAGCTGTTAATAGACATATTTATGTTTGATATTGTTGAATTTATAGAACTAATATTCCCTATTAAATAATCATAAGGATCGTTTATTCCATCATCATCAGAGTCCATTAATTCGCTAATATCCACATGGAATATAATTGATTTATTATGGGTACCATTAAAGATATCCTCGTAAGTTAGGTTTAAGTTGTAAGTTCCATTGCCTAAATTAGTGAGATATCTTGTATGAGAACCGCCGTTCTCAAAATAAGCCAGTGCTTCAAGTTGATTTTCAGGGTAATCTATTGTAAGTGTTTGTGGATCATCTGTTGGTTGGTAATAGTTAATAAAAGTGCCATAACTTGTGTACCCATAAGAATGTGTTGGATTATCTTGTGGTGCCATAAGTTTTAAATTACTTAACTCAGCTAGTCTAACTTCCCCACCAATAGCGGTAGCATTAAATTGTAATTCAGTTGGCGTTAAGTTTTCCCAGTCATTTGTATTTGGCGTTGTTATTGTTATGTTTAATGCCTTATCGTAAGTCTGGTTATCTAGAGAGATTTCT
>JAGVXP010000001.1 GCA_018303725.1 Candidatus Woesearchaeota archaeon
GAAGTAACAATTTCCGAACGCAGCACTCGGAAGTTGCTGCGCGGATAATCTTACACAATCTTATTTCTTTTTTGGCTAGACTTTTTCACGTATGCCGTTAAAATAGGGGATTTTGGTATGACACAAGCTATTTAACCAAAATTTTATAAATAGAGGGGACTTTTTTAACTTTAAAATGTCGCTTACAGAAAAACAAAAACATGACTTGAAAAAGTTTATTAAGGAACTAGAATTGTATAGGGGCAGCCATACAGAATTGGTTTCTGTTTATATACCTGCTGGGTATGATATCAATAAGGTGATTAACCAATTGGAACAAGAAAAGGGCACGGCTACCAATATAAAGTCAACTTCTACAAGGAAAAATGTTATTGCAGCTTTAGAGAGGATGACCCAGCATTTAAGGCTGTTTAAACAAACACCAGAGAATGGATTAGCTGCTTTTTCTGGGAATGTGGCGGAGAGAGAAGGGCAAGAGGATTTTAAGGTCTGGTCCATTGAACCGGCGCAACCAATAAAAACAAGAATTTACAGGTGCGACAAAGAGTTTCAATTGGACATATTGAGAGAGATGCTTGAGGTGAGGGATGTTTATGGCTTGGTTGTTATGGACAGAAGGGACGCAATTATTGCTCTGCTAAGGGGGAAGACCATATTACCATTATTAAAGACACATTCTCATGTACCTGGAAAACAAAAAGCAGGGGGTCAATCGGCTCAAAGATTTGCTAGATTAAGAGAGGGAGCTGCAAAAGACCACTATAAAAAAGTAGGAGAGTATATGAAAGAGCAGTTCCTAACTATGAATTATTTAAAGGGGATAATAGTCGGCGGGCCGGGACCAACAAAATATGACTTTGTTGACGGAAATTACATAACAAATGAGGTTAAGAAGAAGATAATTGCAATAAAGGATTTAAGCTACACAGAAGAATTCGGTTTGCAAGAACTAGTAGACAAAAGCCAAGACGTCTTAGCGGACGAGGAAATTGCCGAAGAGAAAAAAATTATGGGAAAATTCTTTGAAATATTGAGCACACAGCCAGGGAAGGTCAGTTATGGCGAAGCAGAGGTCATGCAAAATTTAAAAAATGGTGTTGTTGATATCCTGCTGTTATCTGAAGCACTGGATGAAATAAAGATTGAGGAATTTGAAAAAGAAGCGAAAAAGGTGTCAACTGAAGTAAGGATAATTTCGACAGAAACAAGAGAGGGCGTTCAGTTAAGGGAGATAGGAAAGGTAGCTGCTATATTGAGGTATGAGGTAAGTTGAACATAGTTGAAGAGGCATTTCAACAGCTATACCTGCAAAAAGATTTGGGATATGACACCTCTATTAAATATTCCTCAAAATTCAAACCATATAATTCTAATGTAAGGTTATACAACAATAGATTAGAATTTAACTTAAGCAGAAAATGGAAACCGGTCAGCAGAGAAATACAAATTGGATTAATACAATCGTTATTGTTGAAAATCCTTAGAAATAGGCTAAAGCCGTTAAAAAAAACCACCCAGGATATAGAGCTGTATAATATCTTCATAAAAAAAATCCATATAGCTGTCCCTAAAACAAAGTCGGATCCTTTACTGGAAGAGTCATTTAACAGGGTGAATGAAAGATATTTTTATGGTTTAATTGAGAAACCAAATTTAGCGTGGCATAATTCCATCAGCAAGTTGGGCTCTTATGAATACGGTTCTGATACAATCTCAATAAGCGGAATATTCAAAAATGCAAATAAAGAATTATTAGACTATATAATGTATCATGAAATGCTGCATAAGAAACATAAATTCAAGAACAAAAATGGAAGGAACTATCACCACACAACCGATTTCAGGAAGAAAGAAAAAGAATTTGAAAATCAGAAATATACAGAGGAAGAGATTAAAAAACTGATAAGGAGAATTAGGAGAAAACTAATTTTTAATAGGGTTTTTATTTAAAACAAAAGCTTTAAATATAAGCTTAATTTTCTAAAAACCAATTAATATACAATATTTACCAAAATGGGGGGATTTAAATGGGTGAAAGAGCGTTGCCGTTGGCTGCTATGGAAAAGATATTGAAGAATGCTGGTGCAGAAAGGGTTTCTGACAATGCAAAGGTTGCTTTAGAAAGTGTTCTAGGGGATATTGCAGAAGGGATTGCTTCAAAAGCAATTAAATTTGCTGTTCATGCTGGAAGAAAAACAGTTAAGGCGGGAGATATAAAGTTAGCTGCTAAACAATAAGCTTTCTAAGGTGGTATAATGGCTACAAAACCAGTTTCGGTTGGCTCTTTAAAAAAAGGATCTTATGTTGTGCTTGAAGACGCTGCCTGCGTTGTAACTGATACGCAGGTTTCCAGACCGGGCAAACACGGCCATGCTAAAGTGCGTTTAACTGGGGTTGGGATAATAGACAACAAAAAAAGAGTTGCTGTAATGCCGGGCCATGACAATCTGGAAACACCCATAATTGAAAAAAAATCTGCGCAAGTCCTCTCTATTAGCGGCGATATGGCTAATGTTATGGATGCTGAAAGTTACGAAACTTTTGATTTAAAAATACCAGAAGAGCTCAAAGGCCAGGTTGTTGATGGGTGCTCTGTTATATACTGGGTAATACTGAATGATAAAGTCATGAAACAGATTAAGAGTGAATAAATGTGGTAAAATTCCCTGAAGCTGAAGTTAGAAAATTTCATAATGTCTTTGTATGTAAAAAATGCAAGACTAAATTAAAAGCGTTGAATATGAAGATAATCCAGGGCAAAGTCCATTGCAGAAAATGCGGCAGCAAGGCATTTAGAAGTGTAAGGAAGAAATAGCAAGATTTAAAAAGGTTCTTTCTAATAGCTTAATAAAATGGATTTACAGTTGGCATCTACAATTATATTTGTGATATTATTATCCCTTATTGTATATATAAACAGAAAAGGGATACAACTGCAAAAAATCTTCTTTCCTCTTTTATATTTCTGTATGTATAGGACTCGGTTAGGAATCAAATTAATGGATAGTATTGCTGGGAAATTTAAGAATATACTAAAATACATATCATATCTTGGCATTATTATTGGGTTTTTAGGTATGATTTTAATTTCTTATGGATTGATAGACAATGTGTATAAGATAATAACAAAACCGGAGGCATTGCCTGGTGTCGGCCTTGTTTTGCCATTTGAAGTAAAGGGCGTTTTTTATGTCCCATTTTTCTATTGGATAATCTCGATATTTGTGATAGCTGTTGTACATGAATTCTCACACGGTATTATTGCCAGGTATTACAATATGAGAATAAAATCAAGCGGTTTAGCTTTTTTAGGCATTGTGATTCCGGTTGTTCCGGCTGCATTTGTAGAGCCGGATGAAGATGAATTGAAGAAAAGACCGGTTAAGGAACAGCTGGGTGTTTTTGCTGCTGGCCCTTTTTCCAACATTGCTTTGGCCTTTATAATACTTATACTAGGGGGATTAATAGCTTCTCCTTTAGTCGAGAATATAATAGAGCTTAATGGCGTTAAAGTAACTGGTTTTATAAAAGACAGTGAACCTTTCCCAGGAGAGAAAGCAGGCATAACAATTGGAGAAACGATAATTGGCATAGGCAATAAAGAGATAAATGAGATAGAAAATTTCTCATTAGTATTACGAGATAAATCACCCGGGGATAATATAGTTATAAAAACAGACAAAAAAGAGTATGATATAGTTTTGGCTAAGAATCCAGAAAATGGAAGTAAGGGTTATGTGGGGGTTTATGTTCAACAAAACGCCAAGATTAAGGATAAAATAATAAACAGATATGGAAGTTTTCTGCCTTCTTTAATATTGTGGTTTACCGGAACACCTATAAGGAATGGTTTGATAGGGTGGTTGGTAATATTAAATTTTGGTATTGGCTTGTTTAATTTGGTTCCCTTAGGGCCATTGGATGGAGGCAGGATGTTATTTGCTGCATTGCAAAAATATTTTAAAAAGGAAAAGGCAATGAGAATTTGGAAGTTTATAGGTTTATTATTTTTGATATTAATTTTTATTAATATTGGCTTTGCTTTTATTAGATAACTATTTATACCTTAGATTTGGCTCTCTTGCTGCTTTAACAGCATCTAATCTTTTCACGGGTGTTGTAGAGGGAGCATTTTTTACTAAATCTGGCTGTTTTTCTGCTTCCTCTCTTATTTTTATCATTGTATCGGCAAATTCATTTAAGGTTTCAAGGCTTTCTGTTTCATTGGGTTCTATCATTATAGCCCCATGAACAATCAAAGGGAAATATATTGTTGGCGGGTGAAAGCCATAGTCAAGCAGCCTTTTTGCAATGTCTGTTGTTGTAACGCCATTAGGCATTCCTTCGTCTGAAAGGACAAATTCGTGTTTACAAAGCCTGTCGTAAGGCAGCTTGTAATATCTTTTTAATTTTTCCTTTATATAATTTGCATTCAAAACAGCATTTTCAGCAACTTGCCTTAATCCATCTGCCCCAATTGATTTTATATAAGAATAAGCCTTAACTAAAACGCCAAAATTTCCATAAAACGCCCTTACCTTGCCAATTGATTTTTTATTTTTATAATCTAATTTATATCCCTTATCTGTTTTTTCCATTTCCGGCAATGGTAGATAATCCTTTAAAAATCCTTTAACACCAACTGGGCCGGAGCCGGGGCCGCCGCAGCCATGCGGAGTTGAAAAAGTTTTGTGCAGATTCAAATGCAAAACATCCACGCCCATATCACCTGGCTTAGCAATTCCAACCAAAGCATTCATATTTGCGCCATCCATATAAACCAAGCTGCCATTATCGTGGCAAAGCTTTGTTATCTCCAAAATCTGCTCTTCAAAAATGCCTAAGGTGTTGGGAATAGTAAGCATAATTGCTGCAATATCTTTTGTCAGCTCTTTCTTTAATTCTTCAATATTAACCTGCCCTTTTTCATTTGAATGAACAGTTATAGTTGTAAAGCCGCACATAGTTGAAGAAGCAGGGTTTGTTCCATGGCTTGAATCAGGAGTTATTATTACATTCCTTTTTTCCTTCTTATCCGTTCATCCCCGTTATCTCGCAAAGCATCTCGTTCAATTCATACATCAATTGCAATGCTCCTTGATTATGTGGGGAATAAGGATGCAATAAAGCAAAGCCCTCTAGCCTTGCTATATCCTCATTAACTTTAGGGTTGTATTTCATAGTGCAGCTTCCCAGAGGATAAAAGCCGTTGTCAACGCCAAAGTTTCTTCTGCTTAAAGCTGTATAGTGCCTTATTATTGTGACTTCATCAACTTCCGGTAGATTTAATTCATTTCTTAAAAATTCAGTAGGGATCAAACTATCTTTTTTAGGGACATCTAAATCAGGCAATTCTGCCCCAATCCTTCCTTTAACTGATTTCTCAAAGATTAGCTGCATCTTTTATTTCACCGATTAATTTATCAATATCCTCTTTTGTGTTCATCTCAGTAACACATAGCAATAAAGAATCCCTGCCCAAAACATAGCCAGCAACAAAGCCTTTTTTCAATAATTTTTTATAAACTTTTTTTGCATCTTTAACCTTGACAGCAAACTCATTGTAAAATGGATTATTATATAATAACTCAAAGCCAGTTTCCTTTAATTTATCAGCCAGGTAATGCGCCTTTTGCAGATTTAATTCTGCCAGCCTTTTCAAATTTTTTCCTAATGTTGCCAGATAAACAGTTGCAGCTAAAGCACATAAAGCCTCATTTGAGCAAATATTGGAGCTTGCTTTCTCTCTCCTTATATGCTGCTCTCTTGCCTGCAATGTCAAAATATAGCCTTTCTTTCCTTCGCTGTCAACAGTGGCGCCAACAATTCTTCCCGGTAGCTGTCTTGCATACTTTTCTTTTGCTGCCATAATGCCTAGGTAAGGCCCACCAAAGCTTATAGCATTTCCAAAGCTTTGGCCTTCACCAACAACAATGTCAGCTCCTAACTCACCAGGGCAAAATAATCCCAAAGATGTTGCCTCAACAACGCAAACAACAAAAATTGCTCTTTTGGCATGGGCTATATTTTCTATTCCCCTCAAATTTTCAACGCAACCAAAAAAATTAGGGTTTTGCACCAGAACAGCAGCTGTTTTTTCAGTTATTTTTTCTTTTAATGAATCAATATCAATTTCAACTAGCCCAAATCCATGCGCATTACAATAAGTCTTAACAACCTCCTTATACTCAGGATGAACGCCAGAAGAAATTACTATCTCATCCCTTTTTGTGATATTAACAGCCATGATGCAGCTCTCAGCCAAAGCGCTGGCACCGTCATACATTGAAGCATTAGCCACGTCCATTCCAGTTAAATTGCAAATCATCGTCTGGTACTCATAAACAGCCTGCAAAATGCCTTGGCTTATTTCCGGCTGGTATGGTGTGTAGGCAGTGTAAAATTCTGCTCTTGAAATTATATGGTTCACAATACTGGGTATAAAATGATTATAAGCACCGGCTCCTAAAAAAGAAATTAATTTTGTATTATTTTTCTCACTCAACCCAACTAACCCCTTTTTTAGCTGAACTTCGCTTATTTTATCAGATAGTTTTAATTTTTCTTTTAATAAAATTTTACCAGGAATATCCTTAAACAGTTCACTAACAGAATCAACACCTATAACCTTCAGCATATCTTCTCTTTGTTTGTCAGTATTAGGAATAAAATTCAATAAAACCCCCCCGAAAGATTAATGTTTAGTTTCTCTCAAAAACTTCTCATAACCTTCTGTAGATAATAAATTGTTTAACTCACTTTTGTTTTCTATCTTTACTTTGACAATCCATCCCTTGCCGTAAGGCTCCTTATTTAGAATTTCTGGTGCATCTACTAATTCGCTGTTGATATCAACCACCTCGCCGCTGACAGGAGCAAAAACATCAGAAACGCTTTTAACAGATTCAACAACAGCCATAGCCTTGCCTTGCGTAACATGCTTTCCTTCCTCAGGCAGCTCAACAAAAACAATGTCTGTTAGCTGTTTCTGTGCAAAATCAGTAATCCCTACAACAGCAATATCCCCCTCAACTTTGATCCATTCATGCTCTTTGCTATATTTTAAATTTTTAGGATTTTCCATTCAAATCACCTTTTTATTTTCTTTTGTGCAACTTTTTCTTTTGGGCGCTTTTCTTTTTTTGAAAAAGAAAAGTGCTGATAGACTAGTTGCTTATTTTAATTTTTTAATCATTGATTATTTTATTGATTAAAATTTATTTATTTCCCCCTTTGTACTCATAAAAAGGCCTTTTAACAATAACTGCTTTATAAAGTTTATCCCTGATTTTGATTTCTATCTCATTTCCGGTCTTTGAATTGTCTTTTTCAACCATTCCTAACCCAATTCCTTTCTTGAATGTAGGGGACATTGTCCCGCTTGTTACATAGCCAACTTTCCTGTTGCCTTTAAAAATCTCATAGCCATTCCTCGGAACAGCCTTGTCTGTCATCTCAAAGGCCATAATCAATCTTTTAGCCCCTTCCATTTTTTGCTTTATCAGCGCTTCTTTTCCAACAAAATTATCCTTGTTGTCAACAACAAAACTTATCCCTGCTTCAATTGGAGTTATGCTGTCATCTAATTCGTGGCCGTATAAGCTGTAACATGCTTCCAGCCTTAAGGTGTCTCTTGCGCCTAGGCCAACTGGCTTAATTCCAGATTCTTTCCCCACAGTTAATAGTCTATTCCATATTTCCACTGCCTTGTTTACGCCAAAATAAATCTCAAATCCGTCCTCTGCTGTATAGCCTGTCCTTGATATAATTGCCTTTACCCCGTTTACTTCATTTTCAATAAATCCAAATCTTTTTAAGCTGTTTAAATTAGCTTTAGTCATCTTCTGTAAAATAGCCTCTGCATTTGGCCCCTGTAAATCCAGTTTTGCCAGCTCTTTTCTTTTGTCTGTTACAGCAACATCAAAGCCCGATGAGCATTTTTTAACCCATTCTAAATCCTTATCAACAGTGCCTGCATTAACAACCAGCATATATTTATTTTTATCAAAACAGTAAACAGTCAGGTCATCAACTGCCCCCCCATTTTCATTGCACATAACGCAATAAACAATGCCTCCTTTTGTTAGCTTGCTGATGTCAGCTGTAAACAGCTTTTGCACCAGCCTGAATGCATCATCCCCTTCTATCATAATTTCGCCCATATGGCATATGTCAAACAATCCGGCCTTTGTCCTTGTCGTTATATGCTCATCTATGACATTAGTGTAAAAAACAGGCATCAGCCAGCCCCCAAACTCTACTATTTTAGCCCCTAGTTTTACATGTTCTTGATATAATGCTGTTTTTTTCATTTCTTTACACCGAAAGATTTCCGCTATTTAAAAAGATTGTTATAAAAGAGGATATATTTATATAAAATATACTATTCCCAAAAACCATGATAAGCACCATATTAATAGAGCCAGAAACACCAGGCAACATAGGCGCAATAGCAAGGTCAATGAAAAACTTTGATTTAAAAAACCTAATTTTGATTAACCCCAAATGCGGCCATTTAGACAAAGAAGCCTTAGACAGGGCAACCCATGCAAAAGAAATCCTGAAAAATGCAATAATCAAGGATTTTCCTTATCTTAAAGAATTTGATTATTTAATAGCAACTACTTCACAATTAGGCACAGACTATAATATACCTCGCTCTCCCATTACACCAGAACAATTAGCAGAAAAACTAGCTAAAATTAACCTTAAAGAGTTAAATGTAGGGATCCTAATAGGCAGAGAAGGTATTGGCTTGAAAAACAAGGAAATTCTGATGTCTGACTTTGTTGTTACAATCCCCTCTTCTAAAGCTTACCCCACATTAAATGCAGCACATGCAGCAACTATTGTTTTTTATGAAATATTCAAAAAAATTGGGAAAGAGAAAGTGAATGAGCATATAATACCTGCAACAAAAATCGAAAAGGAAATAATCCTCAAAAAATTAGACAACATCTTGGATAAGATGGAATTCACAACTAAAGAAAAGAAAGAAACACAAAGGAAAATCTGGAAAAGGATTGTTGGCAAAAGCTTTTTAACCAGAAGGGAAGCCTTCGCTCTGATAGGCTTTTTAAAAAAAATAGAGAAATAATTAAAATTCAACCTTTACATCCTGCTTCTCTGATTCTGCCACCTTAAACATCTCCTTTTTTGTAAGGCGCATAAGCCCTGCAATAAACCTATCGGG
Organism: Candidatus Woesearchaeota archaeon; assembly: GCA_018303725.1. Taxonomy (GTDB): domain Archaea; phylum Nanobdellota; class Nanobdellia; order Woesearchaeales; family JAGVXP01; genus JAGVXP01. The sequence goes on from JAGVXP010000001.1 coordinate 9,194, forward strand.
GAAAGACTCTGTCTTTATATTATAGGTATTTACAGAATCATTGTAGAATTCTCTCCTGTCAGCAATCTCGTTTTCTAACCCGCTTATTCTCCCCTGGAGTTGTATAAAATTCTCATTTGCCTTTAGGTTAGGGTAGTTCTCAGCAACAGCAAACAGGGTTTTGAGTGTTCTGCTTATGATATTATCTGCTTTTGCCTTGGCGTCCATTGTTTTTGCATTCAGGAAAGCTGTCCTTGCATGGGTTATACCCTCAAGAAGCCCCCTCTCATGTTTCATATACCCTTTTACAGAGGCTATAAGCTTAGGCAGTTCATCAGCTCTCTGCTTCAGGAGGACATCAATATTGGCCCATGACTTGACTATATCATTTTTTAGCCGTATAAAGCTGTTGTATATGCCTATAAAATAGCCAAAAACAATCAGCAAAAACAAAATAATTGCCGACCAAATAACCATTGTTAATCCGATTCCCATTTTTTACCTCCCTGCTTACAAAATTCCAATATAAGCAAATATTACAAAAAGGCAGCCAACTATTAAGGCAGAGCCGCCAAAAAGCCCGCCTATAACCCACCATCCATATAATTTCAGCACATCTTTTTCAGGCTTATCTGATATATAATAAAAATCTTTCCCTTTTTGCATCATTATATCCATCTCGTTCCTCTGTGAGCTCCCCTCTTCAACAAAAGGGTTGTCGCCAGCAGTGCCCATTATATAGACTTTATCCCGGGGAGCAATGAAATGTTCAATATACCTCATTGTTTTGTTCATTCCAAACAGCCCCTCAAAGCCAACACCATTGGATTTTAGAAAACTCTTAATCTTGTCTGGAGGATCTTTTCCTAGTGAAGAATTAAATTCAAAATCCTTGGGGATGTCTATCTTTGCCCCTTTAGGATCTATCAGGACGCTGCCAGTTTCGTCCTTTAAATAAAAATAGGTTCTTGATTCTCCCTTTTTTACAATAACCCATTTGCTGCTTTTGCCAGAGCTGCGGTATTCTTCTATGGTGTACCTGTAATAAACACAATCATTGTTTGAAAATGGGCTCTTAAGCGCTTTTCCTTTTTGAGGGAATGCTTCCCCGAATATCTCAACCATGCCCATAGCAATAGACCGAATTTTAGAAGTAGGCATATTTTCTATAAGCCTTTTTTCCCTAAACCACCTAAAACCGCTAACAAAAAGATAAATACCAAAACCAAGCCCAATTAAACTATAAGTTAAAATCCTTACATCAGGCATGGTTTTTTAAGAGAGCTGGTTGTTTATAAAACTTGTTGTTTTAAGAATTATTTTTTCTTTTGTGAACTACTGCGGGTTTTCTTGGCTCAACCCATAAGGGTTCTTGCGCGCCCTCGCACTAAAGAGAAAAAGGAAACACAAAGAATAATATGGAAAAGGCTGATAGGAAAGGCATTTTTAACTAAAAGAGAGGCTTTTGCATTATTGGGGTTTTTGAGGAAATTGGAGAAATAAAAAGTAAGAAAATGATTATTAAATTAACTACTCATATGTGATTACAAATAGAAAAGTTTATATACTAAAGTTGTATTATAGATCAGTAGGTGGGCATAATGAGAAGATATAATCCTTTGTATGTTATTTTAATTATAGGTGGCGCTATAGTTAGTTCCATTAATAATAGTAATGCTTCTATTCCTGATATAAAAGCACCAGCAATTTATAGTATACCCCAGCATCCTCCTCAAGAAACAGCTGGACCTAATACAGAATCGCGCATTAAAAGGTATAGACTAAAAGCTGGTGAAACACTTAATTTAAATTTAGAGGATATATATGGAAAGGGGGACTACAGTGTAATTAGTTCTTTGGCTAACTTTAACCCAGAAACAAGTGAGCTCGAGGTAAAAGCAACTGAATTTGACATAGGGAAAAACACCATTACTGTTATAACAGATAAAAGGCTAGAAACTTTAGAAATAGAAGTCACCAAATAAAAACCTATTTCATTGCTACCTCTAAAGAGTCTGATGCCATTGCAGTTGTAGTTAAGCCTCTTTGTTGATTGAATTTTTCCAACTGATTGGCTGCTTCTTCAATAATATCCTTGCCATCAGTATTGATTGCTATTGGACCTACATTAATGTCTCCTCCAGAGCCGCTTATCTTAAAGGCAATCTGTGCCTCGTTTTCATTCAATTGCTTAATCTCTACTTCTATTCCTTTATATCTTACCATCTTATCTAACTCTGGAGATTGCCTAAGTTCCTCAACAACTTCCTTAATGCCTTCTTTCATGCTATTAACTGTTGCGGGGCTTATCACCCCAGCTAACCTGTCCATAGGACCACTAATAGCATCCAAATCAGATTCCCTTGTTAAATAAACCTGTGCCTTTATATGGTCTGCTATAGTATGTTCAATAGTACCTGCCAAAGTTCCTTCACCCTTAAACCATCCTCCCACTCTCAAAATGATTTTTCCGGCCTCACTAACATCGCTTGCAAGATTAATTATACCACTCTGGCTATCTAAATCATTCCGAAATAATATTGTTCTCTCTTCTTTGTTTATCTTAACACTAAGTAAATCTAAATTTTTTCCTTCAAGCTGAGCTTTCACAGCGCCTTTGCCTCCTGTTGGTGTCAAATCAGAAAGCATAGTATCTACATACCCTGTTAAAGAGATATCAGGATCTGTTTCCTTTTCTTTTTTTGTTTTTATTAGTATATCAGTATAGAAATCCATTTCCTTATCTCCAGGCCCATAGAATTTATTATTAGTCAATCTTCCTTTAGTATTGCCATCAACCTTAAAATCAAAATTAATTGGTTCATTTTTTTCAGTTCCTGCTATAGAATCAGAAAAAAAGCTTATTTTATTAACAGCTATGTCATATTCTCTCCCCTTTTCCAAATTTGTAGTCATTAAAGACGCATATACTGTTTTTTCTTTTATATTTGATATTGCAACTAATTTAACATCATATTTATTTAAATCGGCTATACCATAATAATATTTGTTGTTGTCAGATGCTATGAATTCGTAATAATCGGATTTAACAAAACTAGTATCACGAGAAAGTTCATTAAATTTATTTTCCGAGTATTTAAATGGGAGTTCTCCAATTTTAACATCAATTATTTTATCTGTCTTTTTTAATAATTCAATCTGCCTTTTATTTTTAGACTTTTCCTTTTCCAATTCTGCAATTTCTTTATTAATCTCTTTACCCCTTTCTCTGTACTCTCCTTTCTTTTTTTCAATTTCCACTATTAGATTATTACTTAATTGCTCAACTGATGGCACTTTTACTATGTTTATACTGCCCACATCTAAACTATATCCCATGCCGTCTATTAACCCTGCAGAATGTATTGCCTCGCCATTTTCTTTCTCTAAACTTAGGCTTACTTTCCCGTATGCATTTAGTTTGTCGCCATCCCAAACAACTGCCCCGTCTTCCTCTATTTTTTCGCCGCATAACACGCACAAAGTTATCACTTTCTTTTCAACAATAACTCCTTTTTCTTTGCCAATAGCCTCCAAGAAAGTGGGTACTTCCACTCTGCCAATTTTTGTGTTAAAAGAATGATAAAAATCTCCCTGAATCTTATAGCCTTCCCCTGCAAAAAGTATGCTGCTGTCGCCATATGACTTAACTTCTCTAAATTCTCCTCCAAGCCCAATGCCAACAACATCTCCACTATGAATGTTTATGCTATCTCCATTTAACTCAAATCCTTTTCCTCCAGAAAACCTTAATTTTTTAGCTAAATCCCCTTCGCCAATTACAATATCAAATCTATTGTTCGCTGCGTTAGCAACCTCAATTCCTTTTTCTAGGTTGTAGTCAATTGGCGTTAATTCATTCCCACCAGCTATTGCTATTGCCTTGCCACCAGGCAATATTATCTTAAACCCATTATCTCCATTAGGCATTATTATTGTCCCAGCAGGATATTGTGAGAGATCTTGTATCGGAGCTCCTTTTAAATTGGATAAACTGTTTCCTTTTATTTCTACATTACCGCCACTATATTGAAAATCAACATTGCCTCCAGACTTATACTCAACATAAGCCTCTCCCCCATCCCCTTTAAGATTTCCTGGTTTTTCAAAATATTGCGTTGCTTTTTCAGAATGTTCTTTTATTCTAGTTCCAACTGCAGCTCCTGTAAAAAACCTAGAAGCAAACTCATCATTTTCAAGTATGCCTTCCCACGTAGCTACAGCCTTATCTGGATTGGCGTTAAATGCCTCTTCAGGATGAGCCCTAACATTTTCCTCAGTCCATGACTCATCCGTTCCCCAGTCAGTTGGTGGTTGCCCTTTTAAAGAGCTAACTAATAAAACAAACACTAAAATTAAAGGCAATATCTTTTTATTCATTTTCAACCATTGCTAATATTTATAGCCATAAACCCATAATCATAATTCCCTTTGCTGTCTTCAGCAAATATTGTTACAAGATTATTGCCAACATCAAAATCGCTAGGAGTAAAGCTTATAACCCCTGTATTTTTATCTATACTAAACAAACTAGTCAAAGCAGAATATTCTACTGTATCCCCGTCATAATCATTAGCATCTATATTGTAATAGAAAGGCACCCCTTCTTTTATATTAAAATCCTTGACATTCAATAAAACAGGCGGAGTGTTATTCAACTCTAAATATTGCGTAGTGTTAAACCTTGTGCCAAAAACAAACAGGTAAGGCTCATTTGCAATTAATTCTGACTTGTTGTCCATAATAAAATAAACAATTGAATCAAGATATTTTGACCTTAAATTGATGTCCAAATCGTATTTTGTTAAATCGCCAAAACTTATATAGTCTGGGTCATCAACTATATCGCCAACCAGCTCCTCAACAACATCCCTTATATAGCCAAGCCTTACAGGAATGTTCGTAGAAAAATCTGATAGCTCAATTATAGATTCCTCTTTTTTTATTTGAATAGGATAATTAACATCAACTCTGACAGAATTGTTCCCAATAAAGCTATTAGCATCTGGTTGGGAGATAGAGATGTCATATTGCTCTTCAAAGATGCTAAGATTTATGCACTTATCCAAGTTTTTATAGACATAGTTAGAAATTTCTATTTCCATCTCCTCTTTTGAAGGAACTAAAACCAAATCATCATAATACAAATAGCCTATATGAAAAAAGAAATTGTCCAAACTCCATTCAGGCTCTAAATAGCCTCCACTTAAGCCTAAAAAAGATATAGCATTTCTACTCACATCATCAACACAACTTTGAACATAGCTTTGTATAGGAACAGCATATGTCAACCCTGCTCTTTTAATGTCTTTTTCTATCGCTTCTTCTTTCTCTCTATCAATAGAAAAGATAAACCAAAAAGCAACAACAATAATAAAACCAAATATGATAAATAAAGTAAGCTGTGATTTCTTACCCATTTTTCTTTTTTAAATATTCCTTAACCCTTTTATTAATTGCTGGCTTGGCATTCGGCCCCAAAGCATAATATATTTTCTCAACCTCAGAGCCCCAGCTGAAATCGCCTTTTTCCTTCTCTATCCTATCAACCTTAAACTCGCCCAATGCAACACCCTTCTTCAAATGATAATAAACAGACCTCATAGTCACAGCAGGGAAAACAGCTTTATACACCTTATATATGTCATAGCCATATCCACTCTTAAAAAAATAAAGAATTTCAACTATGTTCTGCCTTATCTGGCTTTGAACCGGTCTTCCTCTTGCCATAAAACTGCGAATTTGTACCTATTTATATATTTTTTGTCAATATTGAAATGTCAGAAACGCAAAGCGATTTCTGAGCACATTGAAAATGTTCTATTTTCAATGAACCGAAGGTTTTTGACAGAAAGTAACAGCTAACAGCGATATATTTAAATACAAGAAAGCCTGCAATCAGCATATGGTAGACGTAAGAAAAATAATAATCATTTTTGTCATAGCAGTTCTTTTTGCTGTGCTTGTATTTGCAGTCATCGAGGCAACTTACCCACAACCTAAATGGGAAGACTATTGCAAAAACAGGCCTTACCCAACAGAGAAGTCCTGCATAACTGGTAATGTCTGCCCTGAAATAAACATTAGCGATAGTGATAGGAAAGCATGCGATGAAAAAAAAGGCTATATTGAATATATAGACTATGACACAAATAACTGCCCGGCAAAATATGAGTGCAACACATGCGAGAATGAATTCAGGCTGGTACAGGAAAAGCATCAAAGGTATGTGTTCTACATATCAGCAATCCTATCCTTAATTGCAATATTTATTGGAATGTACCTGCCAGCAAAAACAAATATATTAAATGAATGGATTGGCACAGGATTCATGCTTGGCGGTACATTCGCATTATTCTTCGGCACATTAACCTCTTTTATGTTTCTTGACAGGTATGCAAGGCCAGTAGTTATCCTTCTGGAGTTAGCTTTAGTCATATTTATAGCTTACAGGAAGATAGGGAACTTAAGGGAAGATAAAAAGAAATAATTTTTATACTATATCCTATTTTAGCCAGATATGGATTGCATATTTCTTTTAGCTGGGGAAAACCTAAAATTAGCAAAAGAAGAGGTATTATCATTAACTAAACCCAAAGAATATTCTTTTATTGATAAATTATTGATCATTGACTTATATAAAGAAACAGCCAATGAACTAGCAAAAAGACTAGCATACACACATAATATTTACCAGCTACTTTTTGAATGCAAAACCAACAATTTAATAAAAAAATTGGAAGAATTCAACTGGCAGTCTATCTATAAAGAAAACTTCTGCCTAAGAATCAATGGCAAAACCAACTATAAAGAAAAAGAGCTGGCTGGCTATATATGGGGAAAAATAAAAAGGCCAAAGGTTAAACTAGAAGACCCAAAAACATTGATTGAGCTGTTTTTTGTTAAAAATAAAGTGTATTGCGGGCTATTATCAAAAAAAATCAAAAAAGACTTTGAAAAGAGAAAAGCTCATTTAAGGCCAGAGTTACACCCTACAAGCCTGCATCCTAAATTAGCTAGATGCTTAGTTAATTTGAGTGGCGCAGAAATGGGCAGTACAGCAGCTGATCCTTTCTGCGGCTCTGGAGGCATATTAATTGAAGCTGGCCTTATGGGATTAAAGCCAGTTGGGTATGATTTGTATGATGTTATGATAAGGAGAGCAAAGATAAATCTTGATTATTACAAAATCAGGAATTATAAATTAATCAATAAAGATGCTTTGAAAATAAATAAAAAGTATGATTATATTGTTACAGACCCCCCTTATGGGTTGAACACGTCAGTTTGGATTAGGAAAAATAATAGAAACAAAAAGATATCGTTAAAACAAGTTGATAAAAAGGAAAAAACAAAAAATCTTGAATCATTTTATTTGCAATTCCTCAAAAATCTTAAAAAAATCCTAGGAAAGAGGGCAGTTGTTATCTTTCCACATTATGTTAATTATAAAAAATTGATTAAAAGGGCTGGTTTTAAGATTGAGAAAGAATTCTCACAATTTATACACAGGAGTTTAACAAGGAAGATTTTTGTGTTATCTTGCTGATTTTGTCAGTAAGAAAATAAGGGGCAATATATTGTACAATACAAATATTGCTACAACTACTATGAGGATATTTACTGGCTCCCCAAAGAGTGAAACTAGTCCTTGAACGGCCGTTTGCCCTTCCAAAAATTGTGACGTTGGCATCAATGATTGTTCTATTCTTTTTAGGAGTACACCAACAAAAAAATGCAGTGCCGAAGATGAGAGAGATGTTAGTGTACTTATTGAAAAAGTGATAATTAATATGGTTCTTTCTTTGATATTAAAACTGCTAAAACCAAAATATGACAAAAAAGCTATACTTCCTAAGAATACAAGACCAGGCAAATAAAGAAGGTATCCTTTTTCAAGAAAAACACTACCCAAAACTATAACAGAAGAAATTATTATAGCCAGGATTAACGAGAAAAAACAACAGAGTATTAAGAAAAATATATTCTGTTTGGCTGGTTTGGGGATTGCCTTGTTAAATGAATCCTTTATGTCTTTGTTTTTATAGTTTGATCTTTTTAGGTATTCAACAACCCTATCAATATATTGATCAAGTCGTGGGTCATTCATTTGTTTGTTGATTATAGGGATATATTTATATAAAGGTTTTGGTTTTTTAAAATACATGAAAAAAGAACTAATAGAATACTGGCAAAAGTCTGGCTTAGTGAAAGATAAACAATTGATTGAAGCTTTTAAAAAGACATCTAGAGAAAATTTTATAAGGAAAGAGAATAGGGATGAGGTTTATGGTGACTATCCACTGCCAATCGGCTTTGGCCAGACTATTTCCCAGCCAACAACAGTAATGCTAATGATAGAAGCCCTGGAGCTTAAAAAAACAGATAAAGTTCTAGAAGTTGGCGCTGGCTCTGGGTGGTGCGCTGCTATAATGTCAAGGCTGGCTAAAAAGATTATCACAACAGAAATAATCCCTGGATTAGTTGAATTTGCCAAAAACAACATAAAAAAGTGTGATATAAAAAATGTAGAAATTGTAAAATGGGATGGCAGCCAAGGTTATGAGAAAGAAGCGCCTTATGATAAAGTAATGCTAACAGCAGCCTGCCCATCCCTGCCAAAGCCATGCATTGAGCAGTTAAAAGAAAACGGAATAATAATAGGCCCGGTTGGTTCTTTATTTGGCCAAGACATGATAAAGGGAATAAAAGTTAAAGGAATTCTGGAAACAGAAAATTTAGGTAGTTTCATGTTTGTACCTTTAAAGGGGAAATATGGCTATTAAAGATGTAATTTATGCCCACAGTAAGGGCAAGCTATTGTTAAGAAATCACCTACTTCTTTGATTTCTATTGGAATAGAGCAAGCAGGACATTTAAATGGTTCTTTTTCCATCTAAACCACATAAACAATATAGAACTACTGATTATTATATTTATCGATTTTTTACCGAAAAATTTACGGAAATCTTGCACTATAGACTTTCCTTTAATATTTTAACAGGGTTTTTCTTTATAATATTTAATGCTTCGTTGTATTTAAGCAATTTGTTCTTGGCTCCATGGTATTGTATCACAGATTCGGCATTTGCAAAGGCAAGCTGCACAGCAAAATCAATATTACCCTTCTTTATTATGCCTGCCAGAAATGAAGAAGCAAAAGCATCTCCTGAGCCTGTTGTCTCTACAACCTTTATTTTGTGCGGGCTAGCTGAATATACAATCTTATTATTTGAAACATAGACTGGATTTTTCCCATCGGTCACAACAACTATTTTCGGCCCCAATTTTAATAATTTTTTTAATATTTCTTTGATATTTTTTTCCTTTGTTATTAGATATGCTTCATCTTTGTTTAAAATAAAAATTTCTGTTCTCTTCAATATATTTTTCAAGAAATTAGGCCCTTTTTTAGCTAGATATTCAGATGTGTTAAATGCTGTTTTTATCCCTTTTTTCTCAGCAAATTTTGCTAGCTTTTCTAATGTTTTAAAAGATTCCCCTAATAATGTAGAAAAGTAAAACCATTTTGTTTTTAATTTATTTGGACCAATTTCAGAAAATTTAAGGTGATTATTGGAACCTTTAAAAGCCAAAATTGTCCTGTCATGCTCCAAGCTGTCTAATATTATAGAATAACCAGTCCTACCTTCCTTTGAGCATACTATCAAAGAAGGATCAACATTCTCTCTTTTTAGGTGCCTAATAACCTTAGCCATATTTGCTCCGGAACCGCCTTTGGTTATGCAGGCAACTTTAAGGCCTAATCTTGCCAAAGCAACCGCTGTGTTAGTAGCGCCACCGCCTGTTGTAAATTCCAGCTCTTCTATAAGTATCTTTGAGCCTGTTGGATAAGCTAAAAAATCTGTTTCCCCTTTGCTGTCAAATATCTTAATCAACTCAGAGAACTTTGTCTTAGCGAAAACATCTATTGTAGAAGAACCCACTGTGATTACATCGTACATTTTAATTAATTATCATGGCCCCCTTTATATATAAAACTTTCTATAGCGGAGAACGCAAATAATTGATTAAAAATAGTTTGCGTTCTCCTGATATAGTGGCAGATATCTATGCTCAATTATTTACTTCCGCCACTATAAAAGAAAAAATAAAAAGGTTATTTGCCTAAATCAACTATAGCTTTAAAGGAAACAACCAATGCTGCAGGTGCTACAAGTGCTATGATGTTAGCAAAAACAAGTCCTATAGCTGGTGTTATTTGTGCAAACAAAACTGCCACACCTATCATCATTAAAGCCATTGTTGTCACTAAAAAAGCTGTTGTTTCTTTTTCTTTTATATTTAAAAACCCTACCACTAATCCGAATATTATCAACAACCATTTTAAAAGTAAAGAGAATATGGCTAATATACGCCCCATGCCTCCTATTCCAAATGTATAAATTATTGGAAATAGCAATCCTGTTATTATTGCTACCCCTAATCCGATTACAAGTGACCATTTTCCTGCGTTTCCCATTGTTTACCGCCTCCCTTTATTTTTTTATATTCATACATCTATAAAGATTGTATATAAAACTATCTAAATCAGATTATATTGTCTAATATGTCATGAGCGTTGATAGCTGCTAAATGGCTGTCTAATTTTCTGCCTATTTTAGCCAAAAAAATTGTTTTTTGGTATTCTTTTTCTTGGTTGGTTATTCTGGCAGACCTGTCTGCTTCAATCAGGCCATAAGGATAACCTGGAAATATAGGATCATTAGAATTGTCTGATAATAAGCTCAAAACTTCTTCAGCATTGGCTTTTTGCTTATCGTATATCTCAAACCTAAAAACGTGTTTTGATTTTTCATGCAATTTTATAAAAAACATTTCTGCTTTATGATTTTCATTAGTTATCTCAACAATAGGATGGTAAAACCAAGGATTTTCAGGCCCTATAACATTTAATAAAGCGTTTATAGAATTGCCATTATTTGTCAATATATTGGAACTTTTACATAAACCGGTTATTGTAACATCTTTTTTAAGGGCTTTGTCATATATCAAATTAAAATATTTTGCTTCATTTGTTATACTAGCCTGTAAATCCCTGTCCATAACAATTATGGTTCCTTCATCTAACTCCTCAACCAGTTTTTCGGCTAATTTTAATTCCGCAAATCTTCTGGCTATTTCGCCTATTTTTGATATTATAACCCTATGAATGCCTGTCCTTAATGTTGAGTCAAAAGAATCAAAGATTAAATCTTCTTTGTTTAAGTTTAGATCATTATTGAATATTTCTGCCTCATAATTTATTTTATTGTTTTTGTTAACAGCATTAAGGAAAACATATGACTGGTGCTTTTTGGATTTTAGCTTTTTATTTTTGAGGTAGACATTATAATAAACCCTTATGATGTGTAAAGAGAAGTTGGCTGCTTTTATTATCTCTGCGTTCCCGCCATCAATAAAAGCTATTTTTTTGTTTGAGCTTATAGCTTTTATAAAATGAAAATTATTTTTATCTATTTTTAAAGGTTTATAGCTTTTATCAGAAAAATTAGGACAGTCTTCCCTATCTGGGATATTGTTCAAAGAATTGACTATGTGCCTTATTACCTCTTCCATACAACAGCTGTATTTTTACTCCTTTTTATAGTTTATTATTTCCAAAAAGTATATATAATAGATAACCAATAAGGGGGAGTATGGTACTAGAACAGATATACCCATTAAAATTAATAGAAAAGCACTGGATATTTGCCTTTATTTTAGGCGTGTCCTACTCAATTATAGGTATTGGCACCTCTATTATCCTTTTTCCAGAAGACCCGGCAATTGTAGCGGTGGCATTTATATCCATCATGATATTGCCAACTTTGAATAAACTATTGAAAGAAGAGGAAGAGATTGAAAGCCAGAAGGATGAATTCAACTTGTTTATTTTTTTGAGAGACCACAAATATATCTTTTTGATTTATATATTGTTGTTTTTAGGTGTTTTGTTGGGGTTTTCTTTTTTTACCTTGGGTTTGCCTGAGCTGACAACAAACCATATCTTTGAAAACCAGGTTAATGTGCTGTATGGCGATGCTAAAGCAGGGGGGGCTGTTTTTAATACAACTTTATTTAAGGATATATTTTTCAATAACCTCACTGTACTAATAATTTGTTTTGTCACAGCATTTGTATTGGGCGATGGGGCAATTTTTTTAATCACATGGAATGCTTCGGTGTGGGGCACTATATTTGGCATATATGCTAAAAATGCTGCAGCAGCCGGGTTTTATAATCCTTTCTTGAGCTTTGTTATTGTTATAGCTATAGCTTTTGTGCATCTGACACTTGAGGCTTTTGCTTATATTTCCTCTGCAACAGCAGGGGGCGTAGTTTCAAAAGGCATCCTAAAAGAAAAATTCTTTTCAGAAAGATTTTTACATATTATAAAAAATACCATAATACTGATTATATTTGCTATAATTGTATTGTTGGTAGCTGTGACAGCAGAAACATTTGTTTTGGGGAATGTGGGCACATACCAAACAATCATAAAGCAGAGTTTTAGTTAAAACCCAAATATTTTTATATTGATTGTTTATTCTTAAAGCTATGAACCAAGATAAAATGATAGAAGAAATTATAAAATTAAAGAAAGAAAAAAACGCTGTTATGCTTGTGCATAATTACCAAAGGCCTGAAATCTATAAGATAGCTGACTTTATAGGAGATTCTTTGGAGCTGGCAAGGGCGGCTGCAAAAACAGATGCCCAAATCATTGTTTTCTGCGGCGTTGATTTTATGGCAGAATCCGCCAAAATACTAAACCCTGAAAAGACAGTCCTGCATCCTGAAAAATTGGCTGTATGCCCAATGGCCCAGATGGTAACAGTTGAGCAGATAAAGGAAATGAGAAAAAAATACCCCAGGGCTGTTGTTGTCAGCTATGTCAATACAACAGCAGAGGTAAAGGCAGAGTCAGATGTCTGCTGCACATCTGCAAATGCTGTCAATGTTGTTGCCTCATTGAAGGAAAAGGAGATCATATTCACACCTGACAAAAATTTGGCCTTGTATGTCCAGTCAAAATTGCCGGATAAAAAAATAATCATTCTGGAAGGCTATTGCTATGTCCATGACAAAATATTGGCAGAAAGCGTTAAAAAATCCAAAGAACTGCATCCCAATGCCAAACTAGTTGTCCATCCAGAATGCAGGCCTGATGTAATAAAACTGGCAGATGCTGTTTGCAGCACAAGCCAAATGATAAAATATTGCAAAGAGAATGATGCAAAAGAGTTTATAATTGGGACAGAAGAAGGTATGATCAATAGGCTGAAAATGGATTGTCCTGGTAAAAAGTTTTATTGTGTTGGCGGCACATGCTTACAGATGAAGAAAATAACCCTGGAGAAGATTTATGACACTTTAAAGAATGAAAAGGGTAAAGTAGAGATTAAGGAAAAAATAAGATTAAAAGCTAAAAAAGCACTGGACAGGATGTTAGAGGTTTCCTAACTATGCCTGCCCGGTTTCTGTATATTTTTTCATAAGGCGCTCAATTACCACATGCGGCACATATCCTCTCTTGCTACATGCCCTCACAAAGTCATCATATATCACTCTGTCTATATTATAGTCTAACTTCATCTTTTGGGGTCCTTTCGGAGTTGAAGCCATAAACCATCACCAATGCACCGAGAGAAGCGGTAGTTTATAAATCTATTGTTGGTTATTAATTAAAAATTTCTCCCAAACATTTAAATAGTTTTTATTCTAACATCTGCTTATGGACAGAAAAAAACTGCTTGAAAAAGCATTCCAAAGAGGCAATCTGCTTACTGTAAAGAACAAGCTTTATAAGAGCTGGATAGATAAATTTATAATTGATGAAATGAAGGGGGATATTGGCCTGAAGGGGGATATAACTTCAAATAATATCTTAAAAAATGGAAAAAACATAAAAGCAGTTATTTACTCAAGGTCGAATGGGATACTGGCAGGAATGGAAGAGGTGTCTTTGCTGTTAAAAGAATTTAAAATAAGGATAAAACAGCTAAAAAAAGACGGCTCTAAAATAAAAAAGGGCTCTAAATTAATTTTATTGGAAGGGAATGGAAAAAACATATTAAAATTGGAAAGGGCTATTTTGGATGTTCTGTCAAGGATGTCAGGAATTGCTACATTAACCAACAGCCTGCTTAAAAAAATAAAAAATAAAGTCCCTATTGCCTCAACAAGAAAAATAGAGTGGCGTTATCTAGACAAAAAGGCAGTTTATGTTGGTGGGGGCTTAACTCACAGATTAGCTCTATGGGAATCTATACTGATCAAAGACAACCATCTAGCTGCTTTAAGAAGAGAAAAGGTTAAAGATGTTGTAGGAACTGCTTTGGAAAGAGCATGGAAAAACAAGAAAAAAAGCATTTTCATTGAAACAGAAACAGCAAATGAAAAACAGGCAATAAGAGCAGCTGAAAAATTCAGGGAATTAAAAATTAAGTCAAATGATATGCCGTGCTTGGTTATGCTCGACAATATGAATCCTAAAAAAATAAAACGTATAGTAAAAAAGCTAAAAGCTAAGAAACTATTTAATTATGTGCTGATAGAAGCATCGGGCGGCATTAACCCTATTAATATAAAAGAATACGCTAAAACAGGCGTTGATGTGCTTTCACTAGGTTACTTAACAACATCCCTGCATTCCTTAAACATAAAATTAAAGGTGATGTAAATCAAAGATTTACAGCACCCATTAAAAATTTTTATAAAATTTTAAATAGGTAGTCTAAATGAAAATCGGAGTTATCGGCTGCGGCGCAATTGGCTCGGTTTTGTGTAAATTTATAGATAAAGAACTAAAAGATTCAAAACTGGTTGCTATATGTGATATTGACAAAAAAAAGGCAGAAAAACTCTCAAACTCGTTGAAAAGCAAGCCAGAAATAACTGATATAGGCAGTTTAATAAAAAAATCAGACCTAATTGTAGAAGCGGTTTCCCCGTCAATTGTTAAACAAGTATTAGAAAAATGCATAAAAAACAAAAAACACCTTATGGTTATGAGCGTTGGCGGCTTAATCCAAGATATGGGCCTATTAAAAAAATTAACAGCCCGCTTATTCATTCCTTCAGGAGCAATTTGTGGTATAGATGGTGTCAAAGCAGCAGCCATTGAAAAAATAAGCTCAGCTGCGATAACATCAACAAAAAGCCCGAAAAGCCTTGAAGGAGCGCCTTATATTATAAAAAATAAAATAGATTTAAGGAAAATAAGAAAAAAAACAAAAATATTTGAGGGAAACGCTTTGGAAGCAATAAAAGGCTTCCCGGCAAATGTGAATGTTTCTGCTGTTTTAAGTTTAGCTGGAATTGGAGCAAAGAAAACCAAGGTCAAAGTTGTTGTTGACCCAAAAACAAAAAGAAACGTCCATGAAATAGAGGTTATCGGCTCATTCGGAAAACTAACAGCAAAGGTGGAAAATGTAGTAAGCCCCTTAAACCCAAAAACAAGTCATTTAGCTGTTTTAAGCGCCTGTGCTACTTTGAAAAGGCTGACCGGGCATGTGAAAATTGGGAATTAATCTACAATAAACTAAATAAGTGGCTGGAAAAAGCAAGAAAAAATAAAAAATCCCCGACCAAAGTCGGGGTATGAAACCCAAGTTTGAGCAATCAATATTGAAACTATTTTAACTAAAGCTCACCACTATCAGAAATATGTTCACTAAGGTTCTTAACACTGTGTTTTAGAATATTCTTTCTGTACCTGAAAGGTTCGCCAAACTTAGTTGCCAAATCAACATACTCTTTGAAGATTGTTTCTAAAGGCGGAGAACTAACACCTTTCAATTTGTTAAAGATTGAAGGATCAAGAATTGCAGCACGACCAATCATAGCACCCTTAACACCAACACCTTTCAAAAAATCAATCTGCTCTTTAGCCTTAATATCGCCATTAGCAATAATTGTTTTGCCTGTCTTTACACATTCTTCATAAACACCGAAATCAGCAGGCTCTGCATAAGTCTGCTGGCCATGCCTTGCATGCACAACAAAAAAATCAGCATCAACAGCATCAATAAGATTGAGATAAGCCTTCTTCTCTTTTTCATACTTGTTCAAGCCAAGCCTTATCTTAACGCTAACAGGAAAACCTTTCTCCTTGATAATATTAACTAACTTTTTTGTCTTGGAAACTCGTTTAATCATAGCGCAACCAACACCATGATTAACAAAGTTAGGAGCAGGACAACCAAGGTTAAAATTAAAACCATTAAAACCCGGCTGCTTCTCAAACATACTCAGGAATTTCTTCAGAAAAATATCCCTGTGACCAATAAGCTGAATAACAGTAGGGGTGTTATCCTTTAAAAAAATTCTTTGCCAAGTTGTTTTATTATTTTTTGCCAGACTTCCAAATCTTACTACTTCAGTAAAAGTCAAATCGGCGCCATACTTATGACAACTACTTCTAAAAGCATTGCTGGTCATGTCCTCTATTGGCGCAAGCATGAAAGTGAATTTACCCATATAAAAACATGAATAGAACTTATTTATAATGTTTTGGTAGAAAATAGACTTTATTGGGAAGAAACAGAAATTGGCATGAAGATAAGATGCAGAAAACCAAAGCATAGAAACCTTGTTGTTTGTCTGCTTGGTTTAAAACATAATATTAAGACTCTTCTAAGAGCTAAAGCTCTTAGTTTATGGTGCTATTTCGCACCAACCTCAGATTATCCCAAAGCTTTTTAAACAATTTCTTATTCTATCAAGAAACATGTACGAATTGATTATAACAGAGAAACCAGCAGCAGCACAGAAAATAGCTGATGCCCTGGCAGATGGAAAGCCAATCAGGGAAGGCTCTCAGGGTGTTTATTATTATAAAATAACCCGTGGAAAAAAAGACATTGTTGTAGCATGCGCTGTTGGCCACCTTTATGGCCTGGACCAGAAAGAAGGCTCTAAATGGCAGTTTCCTGTTTTTGATATTGAATGGCAGCCATCTCATGAAACCAGAAAAGAGTCTGCTTTCACAAAAAAATATTTGCAACAATTAAAAAAATTAGCAAAAGAAGCAAAAGAGTTTACAGTTGCCTGTGATTATGATGTTGAGGGAGAAGTGATTGGGTTAAATGTGGTAAGGTATACCTGCAATCAAAAAGATGCAGCAAGAATGAAATTCTCAACATTAACAAAACCTGACTTAATAGAGGCTTATGAAAACAAGTCAAAAACATTGGATTGGGGGCAGGCAAATGCTGGTGAAACAAGGCATTTCTTAGATTGGTATAATGGTATAAATTACAGCAGGGCTTTGACAGATGCTATAAAACAAGCCGGTGCTTTCAAGATCATGTCTACCGGCAGAGTCCAAGGACCAGCTTTAAAAATAATTGTAGACAGGGAAAAGGAAATCAAGGCATTTAAGCCGGTTCCATTCTGGCAAATACAGCTTTTAGGCAATGTAAAAAAACAGGACATAGAGGCATGGCACAAGCAGGATAAGTTCTGGAAAAAAGAAGAAGCAGAAGAAGTGATGAAGAATGTCAAAGGCCAGAAAAATGGGATTATAGATAAAATAGAAAAAAATCAATTCAATCAAGCGCCGCCTTTCCCATTTGACTTAACAACCTTACAGATTGAAGCATACAGGTGCCATGGAATACAGCCAAAAGAAACATTATCCATAGCCCAGGATTTGTACACAAGCGGCTGTATCTCTTATCCAAGAACCTCTTCACAGCAATTAACACCAAAAATAGGCTATAACAAAATAATCTCGGCTTTGTCCAAACAAAGCAGCTATTCAGATTTATGCTCAAACCTATTAAAAAATGAGTTAAAACCAAACAATGGAACTAAAACGGACCCAGCACACCCTGCAATCTACCCCACCGGAATAGCCCCCAAAACAGAACAAAGAGGATTAAGAATATATGATTTGATTGTAAGAAGGTTTTTGGCAACATTTGCAGAGCCAGCCTTAAGGGAAACAATGGTGATCTATGTTGATGTTAACAAAGAGATATTTATTGCAAAAGGAACAAGGACAATAAAAAAGGGGTGGCATGTTTATTACGGGCCTTATGTTAAACTAGAAGAGATAGAACTTCCATCAGTAGTTAAAGGAGACATTGTAGACATCAAAAAAATCACATTGCAGGAAAAAGAAACCCAGCCGCCAAGAAGATACACCCCCGCTTCTATTATAAAGGAACTTGAGAAAAGAGGGCTTGGAACCAAAAGCACCAGGGCAATTATAGTAGATACCCTATTCCAGAGGGGCTATGTGCATGGAACAGCAATAGAAGCAACAGAATTTGGCATTAAAACAATAGAAACTTTAGAAAAGCATGCCCCAAAAATAGTAGATGAAGAATTAACAAGACACTTTGAAGAGGAAATGGAAGAGATAAGAGAAAACAAAAAGAAAAAAGAGGAAGTTTTGGAAGAAGCAAAAGATGCTTTAAGCAAAATTATTAATGATTTCAAAAAAGAAGAGAAAGAAATCGGAAAAAAGTTACTATCTGCTTTTAGAGAAACAAGGGATGTTATGACAACTCTAGGCAAGTGCCCTAATTGTAAAGACGGTGATTTACAGATAAGGAAAGGAAAGTTTGGGCAGTTTGCTGCTTGTAACAAATACCCCAAATGCAAAACAACTTTTTCATTGCCAACTGATGCAAAGATAGTACCATCTAAGAATTTATGCACAATTTGCGGTTTTTCAATGGTTAAGGAAATAAGGAAGAAGAGTGCTAAGGAATTTTGTTTAAACCCAAAATGTAAATCAAAGCATGTTGAAGGCGAGGCTGGAAAGCAGGCTAAAGCTATTGCAAAGGGAAAAATAGAAAAAGAATGCCCCAAATGCAAGGAAGCTGGAAGGGAAGGGAAATTGGTTTTGAGGGGCTCAATTTATGGAAAATTTTATGGCTGCTCTAACTACCCTAAATGCAAACATATAGAGAAGCTGGGAAACAGCCCCAATAAGCAATGAGCATAACTAACCCCACACAGTGTATTGAATTATGGCGTTTTCTGGATTGGTTTTAGGTGTTTTTTGTGAAAAAAGGAAAATAAGATTATGTTATAAAACCAAAATTAAATATACCAAATCTGTGTATGCCAAAAAGCTAGAAAACAAAAAATATTAAATACTAACCCAGATATTCTTGAAAATATGAAAAAGACAATATTGCTGGTTGTACTGCTAATATTAATACCCGCCATTTACGCTAAAGAGGGGCACATCACATTATTGGCGGTAAAAGAAACAGAAACCGGATTGGAAGGATCAATAGCTGATTTAGCTCTAGAAATAAAGCCCGGTTCAGGAAGGGTTTTTTTGGATACATTTCCGCTGACAAAGACAGACACCCAAATTTCAACAAGATTTGCAAAAGAGATAGCTTGTGATTATATTGATTTTGATTGCAGCAGATATGACTTTATTTATACAATAACAGCAGATAGCGCTATTATTGGTGGCCCTTCGGCCGGAGCTGCAGCTACTATACTAACAATATCGTTGCTTGATAACTTAAAATTGGACGATGGTATCACAATAACAGGAACCATTAATTCTGGTGGGCTAATCGGACCCGTAGGCGGAATAAGCGCAAAGATAGATGCTGCTTCTGAAGCAAAGATTAAAAAGGTGCTAATACCAAAAGGCGAACGTTTTGTAAAAGAGGACAAAACAGAGACAATAAATGCTATTAATGATTCTGTGATAATAAATTTAACCAAAAATAATCAAACATTGGACTTAGTCTCATATGGAGAGAAAAAGGGAGTAAAGATAACTGAAGTTTCTGATTTAAGCGAGGTTATTTATGAGTTTACAGGCAAAAGGATAAGAGAGGCTGATGGCGAGTTGGTAATTGATAGCAAATACAAAAAGACTATGGAAGGGTTGGCTATTCAGCTGTGCAACAGGAGCGAAGAATTAAGAAGGAAGGCTATTAGAGAGGATATATATAACGATGAAGGTATAATGGCTGTCAAAGAGTCTGCTTTAAATTTAACAAAACTAGGAGAAGAGGCATATAAAAAAGGAATTCACTATTCTTCTGCCAGCTATTGTTTTGGAGCAAATGTTAAATTTAGTTATATACTATCATATTTACAAAATCAGAGTGAAGGAGAGGATATACTAAACAAAATCAATAAAACTGAAATGATTATAGAACAACTTAATAAAAGAATAGATGAAGAAGATAAAAAAACAATAACAGATTTAGAAGCATATGCTGTTATCAAAGAGAGGCTAATTGAAGCGAAAGATTATTTAAAATCGGTTAACAAAAGCCATAGTCTTTATGATTTAGCTTATGCTATTGAAAGGGTTTACAGCGCTAATTCGTGGCTGGCTTTTTTTGATAACAGGGGAAAAGAATTTGACTTAAACAAAGAAATTCTTAAAAAATCATGCCAGGATAAGATATTGGAAGCAGAGGAAAGATTGCAGTATGTCAGTTTATTTTTTCCTGGGGGGCTGGATGGAACAGATAATGAATTGGATTATGCTTATAAAGATTTGGATAATGGCGATTTTGAACTTTGCCTCTTTAAAGCGAGTAAAGCAAAGGCAGAATCTGATGTTATACTTAGCACATTTGGCGTAGAAGAAGACAGAACCTTAGATTTAATAAATCAAAAATCAGAGATAGTAAAAAAGGATTTAATCAAACAGGTCAAAAAAGGGATTTTTCCAGTAATAGGCTACTCCTACTATGAGTATGCAAATGATTTAAAAGAAACAGACCAATATTCGGCTTTGCTATACCTGGAATATGCATTAGAATTGAGCAATATAGATTTATATTTAAAAACTGATAAGAAGGATGATAATATTTTTGTGAATAAAAACCTATTAATCATCTTTATTTTAGGTGTGGGCATAGGGTTCTTTTTATCAATTGGCTGGGCAAAAAAACAAAAAATGGATGAGGGTAAAACAAAAAAGAAAATTAAAAACCCGAGCAGAACACTCAAGAAGAATGCCCTGCTGGGAAAAAAGAGGTGATAGATTCTAAGTTTAAATTATTATAACTACTATATAAATGTTTCGTTAGGATAGCATTTTAAAGTAGTGACAAAATGGTAGTTAATAATGACCAATAAATATTTAAATTATCCTGGCTTCTTCTAAAGCATGTTATGCATTAAATGCAAAAAGAAAGAGCCATGTATAAGATTAAAACACTTAGGCCCTTTATGCAATAATTGTTTTTGCACCATAATAGAGAAAAGGATAAGAAAGCACATTAGGATTAACAAAATCTTTAAGAAAAATGACAATATCCTGGTTATTGGTGATTTATGCCATTATCTTGTTAAAAAAATAATCAAGGATTTACCTGTAAAAATAATAAAAACAAAAAAAATAAAGAGAACCAAAGGCTATAAGGTCGTTATTCCGTGGACCTTGGATGATGAAACTAATTGTTTCTTAAATGAAATTCTTTCCAAAGGCAAAACAAAAGCAAGAGAAAGCGCTTACATCAGACTGTTGGAGAATATAACTGATGAAGAGGCTTTGCTTTTTTCTAAACTTAAAGGGATAAGCTTTAAACCAAAAAAGAAAAATAAGGATATAAAAAGCATATTAGACCAGTTAGAAGAGAGATATCCTGAAACAAAGTTTAGTTTATTAAAAAGTATAAACCAAATAAAAAGGCTATAGCATGGGAATTAAGATAGAGAAAGAAACAATAAAAGCAATAATTCTAATTGCAGCCTTATGCGCAGTTGTATATGCGAATACATTCAGGAATAACTTTGCATTTGATGATAATAAATTCATAATAAAAAATTTAGAGATAAGAAAGTTTAGCAATATCCCAAGCTTTTTCACAGAAGATGTTGACGGGCTTTATAGGCCAATGAGAACAATTCTTTATTCAATTAACTATACTATTTGGGGTTTAAATCCCTTTGGTTATCATCTAAATTCATTAATATTCCATATATTAAACACAATATTGGTTTTTTTAATTTCAAATCAGATTACCAAAAAAAAGGGGATATCATTAATTGCCTCTCTGCTTTTTGCAACCCACCCCCTCCATACAGAGAGGGTAACAAACATGACAGCAGGTTTTGACCAATTAGGCATATTCTTATTCTTATTGGCCCTTTACTTTTATATTAATTTCTCATTAAAGCAAACTAATAAATTTTTTTACTATTCCCTTGCTTCTTTTGTGTTGGCATTGCTCTCTTCAGAGGAAGCGGCCACATTGCCGCTTATTATATTATTGTATGATATATCATTTAATAAGACAAATAAGGAGTTGTTTAAGAAAAATGCAAAAATTTATGCCTCTTTTTTCATTCTGCTTCTCCTTTATATTGTATTAAGGTTTTTTATCCTTGGTATAGGCGCAAGAGTAGAAAATTACTTGCAAGGAAGCGCTTATATAACATTTGTTGCCATGACTAAAGTTTTTGCTGAATATATCCTCATCCTTTTTATGCCAATAAACCTTACTTTATCGCGAACAATCAGCCTAGCAAAAGCGTCTATTTTAGAACCAACAGTTATATCCTCAATTTTAATTTTATTGGCTGTTTTGGCAGTGACAATAAAATCTTACAAAAAATCAAGTATAGTGTTCTTCTCTGTTTTCTGGTTTTTTATAACCTTGCTTCCTGTTTCAAATATAATCCCCCTCCACACCATAATGGCAGAACGCTATTTATACCTGCCATCAGTTGGTTTTTGTATTTTTATAGCTTTTTTAATTGATAAATTATATGGTCTAAACATAAAGGAGGTATCAAGAAAAAGAATAAAAATAATCACAACAGCAATTGTTATTTTGATATTACTTTTTTATTCTTATTCTACAATAAAAAGAAACCTTGAATGGAGAGATGATATAACACTATGGAGCAAAACAATTGAGACATCCCCCCTAAGTTCGTTTGCCCATGATAACCTGGGTTTTGCCTATTCGCAAAAAGGCATGGCTGATTTAGCTATAAAAGAGTTTAATAGGGCTATAGAGCTAGACCCCAACAACTATCAAGCATACACAAACTTGGGGACAATATACGCACAAAAAGGCCTATATGACTTAGCTATAGAACAATTTAAAAAATCAATTGAGATCAGCCCAAATTTTGCCAATTCCCATAACTATCTGGCTCTTGCTTACAAAAATAAAGGCATGCTTGATTTGGCAATAAATGAGTTCAATAAAGCTATAGAGCTGGATCCTAATGCGTACAAAGCGCATAGCAACCTTGGGGTTGTCTATGCTGAAAATAGGGATTATGATTTAGCTGTAAAAGAGCTCAAGAAAGCCATAGAGATAAATTTTAATTATGATGAAGCACATTACAACCTAGGAATTGTTTATTCGTATTTGGAAGAATATGATTTGGCAAAAAAAGAATTTGAAATAGCATCCCAATTAGATCCTGCAAATAAAGACCACTTGAATACGATTGAAAGATTAAAAAATGCTAAATAAGCTCTTTTTGTTTCTGATTATATTGATCTTGCTCTCTTTTAGTGCAGGATGCAAAGATTTTGAGAAAGACGAAACACCAAAAGAAACAACAATAGACCCAATAATGGTTTTCTGCCCAAGAGAGGATTGCAATAAAGCCTTGGTTGATATAATCAACTCTGCCCAAAAGTCTGTTTATTGCGCTTTCTTTGACCTTGACTTAAAGGAGGTAATTGATTCCCTGGGCAAAAAGAGCCAAAACATAGATGTTAAGGTTGTTATTGACGAGCAAAACAATAATAATTTGATAGCCGGCCCAGGAGTGAGATTTGATGACAGCAGCCAATTAACACACAACAAATTTTGCGTTGTAGATGGCTATATTGTTACAACGGGCTCCTTTAATCCTACACAAAGAGACGCTCACTATAACAATAACAACTTGATAATTTTTTCTTCAATATACTTAGCAAAAAACTATGAAGAGGAATTTTATGAGTTATGGGATGGCTCTTTTGGAAAAGGCAAAAAAGTGAACTACCCCGTAATTTACCTGAATAATAAGGAAACAGAAAATTACTTCTGCCCAGATGATAAATGCTCAGAAAAAGTTGCTAATGTTATAAATTCTGCCAAAAAATCAGTTTATTTTATGGTGTTCTCTTTCACAAAGGAAGAGATTGCAGATGCAATCTTATTCAAGGATGATGTTGAAATCAAAGGCATTTTTGATAAAACCCAGTCTGGCTCAAAATATTCCCAATATTGGAGATTGAAAGACTTTGGCATTGACGTTAAGCTGGATAAAAACAAATATTTCCTTCACCACAAGGTTTTTATTATAGACAACGAAACAGTTGTCACCGGCTCTTTCAACCCTTCCTCAGCTGGCGAATACAAAAACGATGAAAACATAGTGATAATCCACGACAAGGATATAGCAGGAAAATATCTGGAAGAGTTTGATTATGTCTGGAACCAGTGATTTTAAGATAATTTTAAAAACCAAGTTATACTACCTGATGGCTATGAAAAAATATGACGTCTTTGGAATCGGCTCGGCATTGATGGATTTATTGATAGAAATAGACCCAAAAGAGCTTTTAGAGATAGACTTGAAGCATGGCGAAATGCATCTGATTGATGAAGAAAAATCAAAAAAAATTCTTGAAAAACTGAAAAAATACAAAGTTAAAATAGCGCCAGGCGGCTCATCAGCAAACACATTGGTTGATATAGCAAGATTAGGCGGCAAAGTTGTTTTCTGCGGCAAGGTAGGCAGGGACAGCCATGGGGATATTTACGAGCAGAAACTAAAAGACCACAAAATAAAATCCAACATATCCAAAGGCAGCCTTAAAACAGGCCACGCAATAACATTTATTACACCGGATTCACAAAGGACATTCGCAACGCATCTTGGCGCTACGCTGGAGCTGAAAAAAGAAGACATATTCGCTGAAGATATTAAAGCAAGCAAGATATTGCATATTGAGGGCTACCAGCTTGAGGATAAAAGCCTGAGGGAAGCAGCAATTCACGCTATGAATATAGCAAAAAATAGCAATGTAAGGATTTCAATAGACCTTTCTGATCCGGCGCTGGTAAAAAGAAACATGGGCCATCTCAAGCCATTGGTTAAAAAATATGCCAGCATAGTTTTTGCAAATGAGGAAGAGGCAAGGGAATTCACCGGGCTTGGACCGGAAGAAGCCATCAACTCATTGGCGGAATTCTGTAATACTGTAATAATCAAGCTTGGAAAAAAAGGCTCTCTTATAAAGCACGATGGAAAAGTCTACCAAATACCCTGCGTAAAAGCAAAAGCAATAGACACAACAGGAGCAGGAGACGCCTATGCAGCAGGCATCCTATATGGCCTGGCTAATGATTGTGATATAGAAATTGCCGGTGAAATCGGCTCGCTGATAGCTGCAAAAGTAGTTGAAAAGATAGGGGCAAGGCTTGATGACATGCCTTATAGGGAAATAGAGAAGATTAAGAATAAAAAATAAAAATGTCAATAAGGGAAAGCATAGAAAAGATAAGAAAAACAATTCCGCCGGACGTTGCTCTGGTTGCAGCTACAAAAACCAGGGCGATAGAAGAAATAAAAGAGGCAATAAAAGCCGGGATCGCTATAATTGGGGAAAATTATGTCCAGGAAGCAGAGAAAAAATTAGTTTTAAAGAGCAAGGTAAAATTCCATTGCATTGGCCATTTGCAGGCAAACAAGATAAAAAAAGCAGTTGAAATATTTGATATGATAGAGACAGTTGACTCCCTGAAAACAGCTAAAGAAATAAACCAGAGATGTGAGGCTGTCAGCAAAATAATGCCTGTCCTTATAGAAATTAACATAGGAAAAGAGCCATCCAAATTTGGTTGTATGCCCAAAGATGCGGAAACATTGGCCAAGGAAATAAAATTCCTTCCAAATCTTGAGCTGAAAGGGCTCATGGCAATGGCTCCATTTTTTGATGATCCGGAAAAAGACAGGCCTTACTTCAAGGAAATGAAAAAAATATTTGATAATTTAAAAAGCAGGTATAATTTAGAGATATTATCAATGGGCATGTCTGATTCCTATAGAATAGCAATACAGGAAGGCGCCAATATGGTTAGGATTGGCAAATTGATTTTTGGCCCTAGAAAATAATTCTTTGAATTTAAAAATAAAAAAAGCCGGGATATATAGAAAACTCTTTTTTAAACGTTGGGGGTGTTTAAAAACATATCCCGACCTCAAAAATGAGCATAATCTAGTTGAGTTCCTCCTTCACATTAGCAGTCACAACCATTGTTAGCGTTGTTTCAATCTGCTGCTCTTTTCTGAATTTGATAACAAAATCGTTAAACTCCTCTATATCATTGAATTTTAGTTTAATCAATAAATCATACTCGCCAGTCAAGCCAAAAACCTCCTTAACGTGCTCATTCTGGATTACCTTGTTGTCAAGAATGACATTTGGCTTTGTTTTGACCAGCATAAAGACAATAAAGTTTTCTCCTACTGCTTTATTATTTAATTTTACAGTAAATTTTTCAATTACCTTTTCGTCTGTTAATTTTTGGATTTTTTGATGAACTGTACTTGGCCTTATGCCTGTTTTTCTTGCTATATCCCTTATGCTTAGTCTTGAGTTTTGTTTTAGAATTTCTACTATTTTCAGCTCTTTTTCCCCTAATAGCATAGTCTTCTATTTGTCCAACTTATATATAAATTTTTCTATTTTTGTCCATTTTTTTTGAAAAATATTGGACAAATTTGAATATTTAAACCCAAAAATATATAAATATACCAATATTAGTTATAGTAGGTGATTTATGATGGATAAAGGCAAAAATTATGAGGTTAAGGATATTAAGCTAGCAGAGCAGGGCAAGAAGAATGTTGAATGGGCAGAGTCCCAGATGGGCGCCTTGCTTAAAGTTAGAGAAAGATTTGCTAAAGAGAAGCCATTGAAAGGTGTAAGGATAGGCATGGCCTTGCATGTTACAAAAGAAACAGCTGCTTTAGTCAGAACCTTAATAGCAGGCGGTGCAGAAGTAGCTATAACTGGTTGTAATCCTTTAAGCACACAAGATGATGTTGCTGCCTTTTTAGCAAAAGAAGGTATTAATGTATGGGCTTATAAAGGCGAAACAAAAGAAGACTACTACAGGTATATAACAAACGTTATTGATTTTAAGCCAAATTACACTCTTGATGATGGCTGTGACCTTATTTCTGAAATACACTCAAAACACCCTGAATTGATAAAAAGCATTATAGCCGGAGCAGAGGAAACAACTACAGGCATTATAAGGCTGAAAGCAATGGAGAAAGACAATGCCTTAAAATATCCAGTAATAGCAGTTAACGACCTAAAAACAAAGCATCTGTTTGACAACTACCTAGGTACTGGCCAAAGCACAATTGATGGCATTCTAAGGGCAACATCCATCCTTATAGCAGGCAAAAATTTTGTCATAGCTGGCTATGGGCAATGCGGAAAAGGCGTGGCTGCAAGAGCCAAAGGCATGGGAGCCAATGTAATTGTGGCAGAAGTAAATCCGATAAACGCTTTACAGGCGCTGACAGACGGGCATAGGGTAATGCCAATAGCAGAGGCAGCAAAGACAGGCGATGTTTTTGTAACAGTAACTGGAGATAAGCATGTTATCACAACTGAGCATATAAAGCAAATGAAGGATGGCGCAATACTAGCCAATTCCGGCCATTTTGACGTTGAGATAGATGTTGCAGGATTAAAGAAAATATCCAAAAAAGCTGAAAGAATAAGGCCTTCTCTGGACAAATATGCATTAGAGAACGGGAAAAATATTTTCTTAATCGGAGAAGGGAGGCTTTGCAATCTAGCAGCAGCTGAAGGGCATCCTTCTGTTGTTATGGCGCAAAGCTTTTGCGGCCAGGCTTTGGCAGCAGAATATGCTGTAAAAAATAAAGATAAGCTAAAGCCAGGTGTAATTAACTTGCCTGAAGAGATTGATAATAAGATAGCTTGTTTACAATTAGAGGCATTAGGCGTTAAAATAGACAGATTAACAAGAGAACAAGAGATATACTTAAGTTCGTGGGAAGAAGGAACCTAATTGAGCTTTTAGTTTTATTTAAATTTCTTTTCTTCTTCCTGCTCAACCAAGGAGAAAGGCACCTGATCGGCCAATATTGTTAAACCGCGTTGGTCTATAGATATTGGATAGATATCCAAACTATGTTCCTGGCCCTTTGCCTTACATACTGTTAAACATCTTTCAAAATAATTGCCTTTCCTTATTCTTGTCAATATAATAAATATATCAAACAAGAAATCCATCATATGGTATTCAAACTTATCTAGGTCTGTCATTGTCCTTTCAGATGTGGCTAGCAGGGTTACACCAAGCTCCTTCATCTTTTGGGTGAATAATAAAACCTGCCTTCTAAACTCTATGTTATCAAACTTCTGCGGAGGGTATAAATATTCAAAAAAGGTCAATGAGTCAAGGACCATCCTTTTTATATTCTTCCTCTTGATTAATTCCAACAGGCCCTTTATAGAAGTGATGCCTCCTTTTAAATAGGTGACTGGTTTTTCAATTATAATTATCTTTCCGCTTTTCTCGTATTTTTCAAAGTCCATGCCTATGCTCAAAGCAAATTCTTTTATATCCTCTGGCGTCTCTTCTGCTGTAATAATAATTCCTGCTTCCCCATACTCTTTAATCCCATTATAGATAAATTGCAAAGCAGCTATTGTTTTTCCAGTCCCAGGAGCACCTGTAAAAAGAACAGCAGATCTTTTCCTTAACCCCCCCTTTAATATCTTATCCAAACCGGGGATTCCGCTCTTTATTTTTTCTACCATACTCATCACCTTTATTGACAATAATCCTTACTATAAGAGAACTAATATAAAAACCTTATGAAAATTACAGGATAAAGCCGTTTGAGCAAGCAAAAACAGGATCATAGAAAACTTTATATAGGCGTCTCCCATTAAACAAATAAAAAAAGTGGTGATGATGGCATCTAAGATAAGAAAGGCTTTGAATAAAGAATTAAAAAATTTAAAAGATTATATTGTCTTGGTGGTTGTTGATTCTAAGAATTACCAAAATGCCAATATAGAGATTCTTAAAGATTTGGTGGATGCCAAAAATACGCCCGGCGTTTATGTAACATTAAACAAGCCTTATGATATCATCAGAAGAATTCTTGAAAAAGAAAGAATAGACACAAGAATGATGATATTTATTGACTGCATTAGCAGCGTTGCAGGAGGCAAATTAAAAAAAATAGAAAATTGCCTTTATATTGGCTCTCCTGAAAAACTCTCTGACATATCTGTCGCAATTGACCAAGCTGTGAATGCTTTGCCAAAGGGGGATAAATTCATTTTCCTTGATTCATTAAGCACCTTGCTGATTTATAATAAGGAGGGCACAGTAGCCAGGTTTTTCCATTTTATTGTTGGAAAAATCAGGGCCCTGAAAGTAAAGGGCGTGATAATATCTATTGAGAAGGAATCTGACAAAGCATTAATAAATGAATTATCCACTTTTTGCGATGCTAGACTGGATTTTTAAATAAAAAATAAACAAAGAGGAGGTTATAATTATGACAACAGAACTAATAATTGAAATTACAAGCGTGATTTTTGGCTTGACTGCTTTGTTTTTAGCTTCAAAAGCAAGGCAAAGGTTATCTCCTGGTTCTATAAGGAAATATATAGATAATTTCTCAGTTTGTTTAGTGTTTATTGTAATTTTTTCTTTATGGCAGACTGTGAGGGATATAGCAACTATACAATATGGCATAGGGGAGATAGTAAAGTTCCCAGAATACATCTTTATTATAGGCGCATATATAGCGTTTATAATATCTGCCTATAGGGTAGTGCACATAAGCCATGAGTTCGGGTTTAAAAAAGAAGGAGCTAGTATTGGGGAGATATTAGAAGAAAGAAAAAAGAAGAAGTAATCTTTTTCTTATTCTAATTTTTAGAAAGATTTAAATAGTAGCTGTACATATTACTACGTATGGCTACTCATACCATCAAAAAAGAAAATTCAAAACTTACGCTTTCTATAGACAGAGATATCTTAAGCAGATATAAAGAATACTGTGAAAAAGAGGGCATTATCATTTCAAAACAAGTTGAAAAATTTATGCTGTCTAAATTGAAGGAAAATTAAGGGAAGAGGAATAATAAGAGGTGGGTAGATTGAAAACCAATAAAGCTCAGGTTTCTATGGAGTACATGATGATAGTGGGTTTTGTAGCTGTTATTACAATACCATTGGTGCTTATTTATTACGCGTATTCAAGTGACACCAGCGACCAGATAAACGCTAACCAGGTAGACCAGGTAGCAAAGAAAATAGTAGACGCTGCAGAATCTGTATACTATCTTGGAGAACCATCACAAACAACTATAAAAGTCTATATACCTAACAATGTAGTGCAAGCTACTATCGGGAACAGGGAAGTATTTTTTAAAATTAAGACGAAAAGCGGCATTTCTGATATAGTACAAGTGTCTTCTGTTGATATTGGCGGGGCATTGCCAGCCACCAGCGGCATTCATTATATAACAATAAAAGCAACTGAAACTCAGGTGTTAACCTCCTATACATAAAATGCGCTCAAAAAAAACACAGACAGCTATAGAATTTATATTTCTTGTAGGCGTTGCCTTCAGCTTAACAATAATTTTTCTTGTAGCAACCAGAAGCCAGCTAAAAGAGCTTACAACGACAGAAGAGATTATATTGGTGAGGGATGTCGGCTCCAAAGTACAGAATGAGATTAATTTGGGAGCAAGGGTAGAAGACGGGTATACAAGGGTGTTTGAAATACCCCAAAAATTAGAAACAAGGGATTATAATATCACAATAAATGACAATATATTGGTCGTTGCAACAAAAAATGAAGAATATGTAGCTATAATCCCCCGCGTGGTTGGGAATATACAAAAGGGGAATAACATAATAAAAAGAATAGAAGGTGTTGTCTATCTTAACCAAGAATAAAGCGCAGGTGTGGTATACTGATTTTATTATAGCATTACTAATATTTGTCATAGCCCTTGTTATTTATTATGAGTATACCACAAATTTATCAAACCAGGACAAGGGATTATTAGACGACTTATTGGGGGATGCAAAAACAATCTCTTCTTCTTTGGTTTCGGCCGGTTACCCAACAAACTGGACAAACACAACGGTTGAAAGAATTGGCTTAACAAATAATGACCAAAGGATAGATGAGACAAAGCTAGATGCCTTCCTCGGTATGACCTATAAAGACAGCAGAAAAGTTTTTGGAACAAAATATGATTATTTTGTTTTCTTTGAAGATAGGAATAATGATATAACAGAAATTGGCGGGGATAGTGAAAAGTGCGGCGTTGGCCACCCAGACGCAGACCAAGAGATAGAAGGCTCGGAATGCTTGTCTATAAACCTAACAACGATTAATCCTGAGAAGGTTGTGAAAATAACCAGATTAGTTGTATATGATTCAGAAATCGTGAAAATGGTGGTGTATGTTTGGCAATGAAAAGCAGAAAAGCAAAAAAAGGAATATATTTTACATTAGATTCAATCATAGCGGCTAATATCATATTGATAGGGCTTATATTAGCTTCTTCTTTTTATATAAATGAAGAACCAACAACACACCTTAATTATATATCAGGAGACCTTATCAAAACATTAGCTGAACTTAAGATTAGTGAAACCAGCAATGCATTTGTCAATGAACTGATAGCTGAAGGAAATATAACAAGGCTCAATAACAGCATAATCGAGCAGATAGGTGAGTTCTGGGCAGAAGGAAACAACGAATTGGCTGGAAACCTAACCAAAGAGTTTGTGTATGATTTAATTGGGGACAGCTATGGTGCTGGTTTTTATATTAATGATGAAGAGCTTTTCATTAAACAGAAAGGCGGTGTTAAGATTGCATCATCATCTCAAAAAATGATTTCGGGGATAATGAAAAACAGAACAAGAGAGGGGTATAATGCAAGAGCGTCTGCATCTAAAATAAAGAAAAACACAACTGATATATATGTTTTTGAATCAGAGGGCTCTGGCAATGAAGCAGGAGCGGATAAGAGGGTTGAAATAACAAAAAGGTTTAGTTTAAACGCCACTAATGTTAGCGAAGCAATGCTGCATTTAGCGATTCACTATGGCACTGCTGTATTGAATCCACAGACAGAATTCATAGTCAACGGCCATTCAATTGATGAAGAGGATGTTGATTGGTCTTATGTGGATTATGACAAGGATAACACACATCTTGCCTATGGCAAGGCGGATGTTGCTGACTATCTAAATGCAGACGGATGGAATTATGTAACATTGATATTATTTGGGCAGGCTGCATTTCATACGCACCTGCATCCTGGCGGCAGAATTAGTGTAACATATGAAAGCAACCTGATAGGCAATGTAAGCAGGACAATAAAAAAGAGAACTTATTTTGACCATATATCAAGCAAAGGAAAAGACAGCAATGGAAAAAGCGGGGCGTGGGCCATACAGCCAATATTCATACCAAATTATGTTGATATAAAAAGCGTTGCACTCCATATAAGGGGGGAAAGCATAAGCAATGATGCTGGCAAAGATAATGTGCAAATCTACCTAAACAACAGGACAGTAGACATATTCAGCCCTGATGCCACAGGCATTGCTGATAAAATGTATAATTTAAAGGAGAATGTAACAGAAGGAACAAATGTCATCAGTGTTTATTTAAATTCATACCCCCCAGATTTCTGGGGCGATGGCGATACAATACTGTACTCAAACCCGCAAACAGATCCCAGCGGCTCTTCATATGTTGATGTAGAGTATGAATTCAGCCAAAATGACCCCAGGCTTAAATACGGAAAGATTGATGTTTCAATAGCAGATGAGTTTGGCGGTGAAAAAAGCAACAGCAAGGCATATGAAAAGAACTTCAGCAATATGGAGGTGTTTGAAGCATTTGTTCAACCAGCCCAGTTGGATAGCGATGATGTCTCAGTTTACGTTAACAGCCAAAATATATTTAATACGCCAAGGGCTTTAGCTGTTCCATCTTCTATATATGTAGATGCTAATTATTTAAACAGCGAAATGAACTATTTCAATATAACAGATCACTGCTTGGATTGCGAGGTGCTGCCTGAAAGCCTGCTTTATTATACACTATTTGTGCCTTCTTTAGTGGGTTATGGCATAACCTTTGACAGCGAGGATGGGGCAATAGACAACGCAAGGGAAAGGTTAGGGGCTTTATTGGGTGATTATGTAGAACTGGTTGAAATCAACAGCGAGGTTATAATTGTAGGGAACGTGCCTTCTATGTGGGGCCCTGCTATAGCAGAGGTGAGAGTGTGGCAATGAAAAAAAAAGGGATATTTTTCACTTTTATTGCAATTACACTTACTGCTGTGGTTATACTATCATTTATTATACACACACAATACAGATTGAGGAACAAGATGTTTGTTATTGAAACAAGGATAGACACCTTAAATGATTTTATACAGGACACTGAAACAGACCTTGAAAGGGGGCTGTATATAGCTGCTTTTAGAGCTATTCTTTCCCTAGAGCAGTATATAACCACTGAGGGTGTGTTCTTAAATAATACAGAATTGAATTTTAAGGAAATAATCCTGTATGGAACAATTAATAATACAGCTATAGACATAATGCAGGGAGCTACCTTTCCTGACTGGGCTGAAAGGATACAGGAAGAAGCAGATAAGATAGATATCACAATAAACTTCCTGATAAATGATATCACACTTAACCAAACAAACCCCTGGTATGTTGATGTTAATTCAAATATAAGCATGAATGTAACTGATAAAAAGCAGACTGCAAGCTGGGAAAAGAACAGGAAAATAACAACAAGCATAAATATAGAAAATTTTGAAGATCCGCTATATGTTATTAACAGCTATGGTCGGGTTACAAATAAAATAAAAAGGACCAACGCAACTGATTTTGGGGATGTAAACCAGCTTAAAACACATCTTGAAAATTCATATTATATAGCATCAACATCCGGCCCCAGCTTTTTGATGAGGTTAGAAGGAAAATTATCAAGCTCGCCATACGGAATTGAAAGCCTCGTTAATGTTAGGGAGTTTACAGCAGAAGAAGTTCCTGTAGTCGCAGATAGCCATGTAGATTATATTTATTTTGATGAAGGCACAGTTGAAAACTGCTTGGTTAATGAAACGGCCCTGGATCCTTACTACTACTGGTTTAGGCTGGATAACCAGCATTTAGGCACATATGAAGCAACATGTTTTAGCCAATAAATCAAAAGATATTTAAATAAAAGATTTAATTTAATTAATCAAAATGAGTGATATATCAATCATAGAAACGGGTGTAGACAGGCTAGTTGAGCTGGTTAAATTAAACAATAGGATTTCGGTTATAGATGCGGCAAAAAAACTAGGGGTCAGCAGGGAGATTATTGAGGAATGGGCGGATTTTCTGGAGGAAGAGGGCATTATCAGCATAGAATACAAGTTTACAACGCCCTATCTGGTGGAGAGAAAATTAACAAAAGTGCAGGTAGAGAAAAAGGCAAAAGAATTTCATGGAAAAAAAGAAGTTTTCATAAGAAAGGCAGAGATGACCTTGGGCTCATTAGACAAAGAGGCCCAGAAACTAAGGAAATTAAAAGGCGAGTTTGACAAATTAAAGGGGGAGCTTGGCCTTGAAATTGATAACGTCAAGGAAGAGTTGAAAGAGCTAGAAAGGTATGAAAAGCTTAAAACTGATATTGATGCCCAGGCTTTAATCCAAAAAAAGGAGACAAATGAGAGATTTGAGGATTTGAATAAAAAAATCCAAAGGGAACAAAGAAGATATCAGGAACTTTTGGAGGATATAAGACAAGAAGAGATAAGGCTTGATAAAGACAAATCCGAGGCAATTTCAATTGAAGAGGGCGAATCCATACTAAAAAGAAGGCTAGCCGGCCTGAAATTAACAATTAAAAAATTAGAGGAGAAAATAGAAGATGAGGGAGAAATAATAAAAAATTCGGAAAAACATATTGACAGGCTAAAGGAATTTGCCAGGAGTGTAGAGGAAAAAGTAGAAAAAGACAAGGAAGAGATAAGGCCCTTGATTGAAGAGAGCAAAAAACAAGAAGAAAAAATTTCAGCCCTACAAAGGGATATTATAAAACAGGTCTTGGATAGGGAAAAAAAGTTAAAAAATGCCAGAGAAATATCAAATAAATTCAAGGAATTTTTTGATAAGAAATTAGTTACCTTAGAGTTGGTTGATAAAATTAATAAAGACAGGGATGAATTAGAAAGAGACCTTGTAGAGATAATCAGAAAAGCCAAATCATTCCAACTATCATCTAAATCGGAAGGCGTTGAAAAACAGGTTACAGAGCTTGAAAAAAAATTCAAGGAAATTGACAAAAAGAAAGGTGTATTTGAAGAAGAACTGAAAAAACTGGGCAGTTTATTAAAAAAATCTTGATTAAAATTGAGTGGTTATATAAAAAAGAGGTGTAAAGTGGTTTATTCTAAGGTAAAAGAGGATATTAAGAAAAAAGCAGGGGAAAAAACAAACATCCCAAAAGCTGCTTTAAAATCTTCAGAAAAAATTTCCGAAAAGATAGAAAAAGAAGCGGGACTAATTGATTCTTATGAATTTAGTTCCGGGACTATGCCTATTTCTATAAATATTGCCAGAAAAGAGGATGAGTTTGTACCAATTTATGAAGTATCAATTGCAAGCATCAGCAAGAATACTGAAGTAATTTTAGAAAAGATAAGGGAAGAGTTAATAGAGAAGGTAAACCTGGGGATGGTAGATATTTTAAGCACAAAAGAAACAGGGATTATAGAAAAAGAGTTCACAGAAACTATAAACACCCTAATAAGGAAATATTTTCCAGATGCAAATGATAAAACAACAGAATTTCTTACTTCTTATTTGATACAAAAAAGCCTTGGCATGGGCTCCATAGAGATATTGCTGGACGATAAAAATTTAGAAGAAGTTGCGATAAATAACGCCCAAGAGCCTGTTTGGGTTTACCATATAAAACATGGATGGTTAAAAACAAATATAAAGGTATTAAGCGAGGACCAGATAAGGCATTATTCAAACATGATAGGAAGGAGGATAGGCAGGCAGATTACTATTCTAGAGCCCCTGATGGACGCCAATCTTGAAACGGGCGACAGG
Source organism: Candidatus Woesearchaeota archaeon (assembly GCA_018303725.1). Lineage (GTDB taxonomy): Archaea > Nanobdellota > Nanobdellia > Woesearchaeales > JAGVXP01 > JAGVXP01. The sequence continues at coordinate 45,316 of JAGVXP010000001.1, forward strand.
GTAAATGCCACTTTAGAGCCAATATCCTCCAAAGGCAATACAATCACATTAAGGAAGTTTGCAGCCAAGCCATGGACAATGACAGATTTCATCAAAACAAATACAATCTCAGTCTCAGCAGCAGCGCTTATCTGGTTGGCAATAGAATACGAGCTTTCCATTTTATTTACTGGCGGGACTGGAACCGGAAAAACAAGCCTGTTAAATGTCTGTTCTGTATTTTTCCCTCCCAACCAAAGGATTATAAGCATAGAGGATACTAGGGAACTACAACTGCCTACATTCCTGCATTGGGTGCCTATGGTAACAAGACTGCCAAACCCTGAGGGCAAAGGGGAGGTTTCAATGCTTGATTTATTGGTAAATTCATTAAGAATGAGGCCAGACAGGGTAGTAGTAGGGGAGATAAGAAGAAAGAGGGAGGCAGATGTTCTTTTTGAGGCTATGCATACCGGCCATTCTGTATATGCCACATTACACGCAGATGATACAAGAGAAACAATAACAAGGCTTACAAATCCGCCTATAGATGTACCAAAAACAATGCTGCCTGCTATTTCCTTGATAGTTGTCATGTACAGGAATAGGAGAACAGGCATTAGGAGGATATTTCAAATATCCGAGATACTTCCAGACTCAGAAACAAATATATTGATCCAACTGGACATTAAATCGGGCAAATTAAAACATGTCAACAAATCAAAATCATTGATAGATACACTAAGGCTATTTACCGGCTTTTCTAAGGAGCAGCTTAACAGGAATTTAAAGGAAAAAGAAGAGGTATTAATCTGGCTGGTTAAACAAAATATTAATACTGTAAATGAGGTTGGCAGGGTGATGGCTGAGTATTACACAGACAAAGAGTCTATAATGAAAAAAGTTAAAAAAAATAAGCAATTTAGGTGATTTTGATCACTGCTATTATCTTCGAAAGGATAGCAAGAACTATTCCTCTGCTAAAGATCAAACTAAAACAAGCTGATATGAAGGACCAGCCAGAGGAATTCATAAAAAAAACAATTATTTCTTCGCTTTATATGGCTGCTGGCTTAACTGTCTTCCTTTTTTTGATTCTTGTTAAATTCCATGCTGCGAAAATACTTTTTTTTGTTTTTCCAATATTGTTTTTTATCCTGTTTTTTTATCTTTTGAAACTGCCAGATGTTAAGATAAGAAGGAAAGAGAGGGAGATCAATAAAGAAGTGGTATTTGCTGGCAGATTCTTGATTATAGAGATTGAATCCGGTGTGCCTTTGTACAATGCATTAGCAAACTTATCAAGAAACTATGTTGTGATTGGGAAATATTTCAGAGAAATAACAGATAAGGTCAGAATGGGCACGACAATGGAAGATGCCCTGAATGAAACAGTAGAGGTTTGCCCTTCAAGAGATTTCAGAAGGGTATTATGGCAGATCATCAACTCATTAAGAACCGGCTCTGATATAGCCAGCTCATTGGAGGCTATATTGGAGCAAATAGCAAGAGAGCAAGCTATTGAGATTAAGAGGTATGGAAGAAAATTAAACCCATTGGCAATGTTCTATATGATAATAGCAGTCATACTCCCTTCCTTGGGCATAACAATGCTAATAATTTTATCAACCTTTTTAAATCTTGAGCTGGATATTGTTTTTTTAGTTGCTATCGCATTCTTCCTGGGGTTCCTGCAATTCATGTTTTTAGCTGTGATAAGATTTTCAAGGCCGTCCATTGAACTATGAAAATAATGAGAATATTCAGGAGGAAGAAAAGAGAAGACGAATTGAAAGAACTGATTAAAGAGAAGCCTGCTAAAAAAAGTTTTAAGGATTTATTCAAGAAAAAAGGGGATATAAAGAAAAAGGAGCATATAATAAAGAGAAGAAAACATAAATTAGGGTTTTATTTAACCAAAGCTGGACTTGTAATTGAGCCAAGAAAGGCATCAAGGGTGTTGTTTAACAGCTGCGTTGTATTAAACTTTATTATATCAATATTTTTAATCTTTTATTTTTCAATTCGTTTAGGCTATAGTTTATTGTACTTAACAATAATAATGGCTATTTTGTGGTTTTTTGCTTTTATAATCCTCCTTTTTGCGATGTGGTCATTGTTTTACATATTTTTAGACTTAAAGATATTTAAAAGAAGAATTGATTTAGAGGGCGTACTGCCTGATTTTCTTCAGCTTACCTCAGCAAACATAAAAGCAGGCATGTCAACTGATAAGGCGCTGTGGTATGCTGTAAGGCCAAGATTTGGCGTTTTAGCCAAGGAGATTGAGGCTGTTGCAAAAGAGACAATGGGCGGAAAAGACTTAAGAGAGGCTTTGTTGGATTTTACAAAAAAGTATGATTCTTTGGTTTTAAAAAGATCAATAAGCTTGATTATAGAAGGCATTAATGCCGGAGGAGAGATAGGGGATTTGCTGAATAAGGTTGCCCTGAACATCCAGGAATCTGCTGTAATGAAAAAGGAGATGGCAGCAAATGTAACTACCTATGTTATATTCATAACATTTGCCACAGTAGTGGCTGCTCCATTTTTATTTGCGCTTTCCTCCCAGCTTATAGCAATTGTCCAATCGCTAACTTCCAGGATAGCTGTACCAGCTACAACAGGAATGAGTTTTGCACTCTCTTTCACAGGAACGGGCATTAAAGCGACAGATTTTAAAATTTTTGCTGTTATATCCCTGATCATAACATCTTTCTTTTCTTCGCTGATAGTAGCTACAATAAAAAAAGGGGACATAAAGGAGGGCATAAGGTATATACCTCTTTTTATGGCATCAACAGTTGTATTGTTCTTTTTGGCCAATATCCTATTAAACAGGCTATTGGGTATATTTTTCTAAGATAGCAAATTTTATATACTAGTTATTAGATAGTTGAGGTTAGATATAACCATTTTTAAAATAGAGGTGATTATAAATGCATAAAAAGGCGCAAGCTGCAATGGAGTTCTTGATGACTTATGGATGGGCTATCCTTGTTGTGATAGCTGCTGTGGCCGCTCTGGCTTATTTTGGGGTATTAAGCCCTGACAAATTTCTGCCAACTAAATGCACACTAGCGCCTGGCTTAGCATGCATAGGCCATAAGGTTGAAGCTTCACAAGCTACTTTGGTGCTTTCAAACGGCATGGGCAAAGATCTAACCATAAACACAATTGACGTGGCAGGCTGCTCAGGCACTGTTAATCTAAACATTGAAAATGGCGCTCAAAATACATTTACAATAACTGGCTGCTCTAATGGTGCTTTAAAATCAAGGTTTTCAGGGGATATAGTGATAACTTATTTAGAAAAAGATACACTATTAAATAAAACACATTATGGCTCTATAACAGCCAGGATTGAATAAAAAAACACAAAATTTATAAATAAAGAATTTAATAGTTTAAATTAGTTGGTATTATAATATTAAAAATGAGGTGAAATTATGAAAAAGGCACAAGCTGCAATGGAGTTCTTGATGACTTATGGCTGGGCTATTCTTGTTGTTTTGGTAGCAATAGGGGCATTGGCTTATTTTGGCGTCTTAAGCCCTGACAAATTTCTGCCAAGCAAATGCACATTGCCTAGCGGGATAGCATGCATAGACCACAAAGCAAGCGCTACCGGAGTTACATTAGTAATACAGAATGGCATGGGTTATGACATGAGCAGTGTAAATATTGATGTAGCTGGCTGTGGTACAGCCTCAACATGCATTGATACTGATGGGGATGGCGACTGCACAGTATTAGCTAATGGAGCTAAGGATACATATACAGCAGCATGTACTCTAACTGGCTCTAAATTCAGCGGAGATGTGACAGTAAATTATGTAATCACAGACACCGGCCTTAGCCACAATAAAACAGGCACTATGACCACAAAGATAGAATAGATTTAATTTTTATTTTTTATTTTATATTATTCTTTGATTAATTAGCAAATTTTTTATACTAACTCTTTTATTTTAATGGTTATGGCAAAAAAGAGGTGTTTGTTAGTCATATTTCTATTATTTTGCATAGCGCCAATTATAAATGCTACAGAGGAAGTGACCCTATTCAATGACTGGGTTTATGCCGGCCAAAATATAACAGTTGGTGATAAGGCATTCTCTTTTGGATTTGGAACTGACCCGCAGAAGATTGCTGTCAGCTTGCCTTCTGGAACAGGCGTTATTGCAGACAAAGGGAGCTGCCAGATAAATGAAGATTATGATGTATGCTTCACAGACAGCAAAATAGGCTACCACAACTACACACTAGACAAGGATATTTACCAGGCATCTGTCAAAATAAGCCAGCTTATTGCCAAATTAGAGTTCACCAGGACAATAGGTAACACCAACTTCCTTATCCAGGAGGGCACTAAGATAACAACAACGTTTAAGAATGTAGGCAGCAAGGAAGCCAGTGATATAAGCTTCACAGATTCGTTTCCGGCTTCTCTGCCTATAACAGATATTTCAGGCTGTATATTAGAAGGGAACAGCGCTGTTTTTAGAGGAAGTTTAGGCATAAACAGAAAAAAAGAATGCATATATGAGATTAAGGCTGTAAATTGGACAACTTATGAGTCAAAGGCTGCCCTAAGCTATGACAATGGCTTTGAATTGATGCAGCTTTCAGATTCTGAAAAAATAGCAGTACCGCCAAATCAGTTTGAAATAACAGATAATATGACCAAGGAGTTTATAGAGGCTGGCGAGGAAGCTGATATTAGTTTTATTTTAAAAAACCTAAATAGCGACTATAAGATTATTATTGGAACACTTTATCTTGAGATACCCCTCGGGATAAAGGTATTAAACTATCCAGGCATACTAAAAAAAGATTATGAAGCTTACAAATGGGATGGCGAGCTGGCCCCTTTGGAATCAAAAACGCTTAGTTTTAGATTAAAGGGGAAAACTGCTGGCAGCTATAAAATAAAGGAATATTCAGAGTTTATAATAAACAACAACAGAAATATAATTGATGATTACAAAATAATAAAGGTAGGCGCCCCTGATTTATTGGTAAATTATGAAATCAGCGAAACAACGCTATACAGCGGGGAAAAAACACTTGTAACAGCTTATTTGACAAATCCAAGCTCTACAACAACGTTTGGTGATATAGCCTTCAAAATAGATTCTGATACGCCCAATTTCCAGCTAATGAAAACAAAGGATGAATTAAAACCAGGGGATACAAGGGCAATAGTCAAAACATATTTTGTTGCACCTAATGTGACTGAGACTACCAATTATATAATCAAAATATCCGCAGAATACATCGGTGATGGGATAAAAAATACAGTGGAAAAAGATGAGACAATAATTGTACTGGCATTGGAAGAAACAACAGAAGATACAGCAGGAAATATTACGAATATAACTTCTGATGAAACATTAGAAAAAGAGGAAAATATAACAACAGGGGGCAGCGAGATTGTTGGCTTTATAAATGAAACAAAAGCAAATGCTTCTGCAGCTGAAGAAAACACAACAGCCATAACATTTGATTTAAAGGGGAATTTTAGCAGGAATATTATAGGCATATCATTAATATTCCTTGTTATTGCGGGCATGTTTATACTGTTTATCCATGAAAAGAAAACAGACTGGAAAGAGTTTAGAATGATTAAAAGGAGGATTAAAAAAGCTGAGGGGGGGGAAAAGAAAGAGAAAAAAGAACCTAAAGAAAAAGAGCTGCCTAAAAAGACAAGATTGTTTATTGACGAGCTATTCTTTGAGAAGCTGAAAAAAATAGCCAAAAAAGAGAAAGAGCTATTAAAAGAGAAAGAAATGGGCATGGCTGAAAGGTTTGAGAAAATAAAGGAAGGCATAAAGAAAGAAGGCAAGATAAGACTAGAAAAACCAAAAAAAGAAGAGATTAAAGAAAAGGAAGTTGAAAAAGAGCTGAAGGAATTAGAGGAAGAAGGCAAAAAAGAGGCTGAAAGACTGAAACATTCCAGGTTTAGATTCTAAAAAAGCAAAATTATTAAAGATTAAGGCATTAGCTTTCTGTATGGCAAGAAAACCCATTGTAGCCGGGCAGTTCTATGAAGGTGACTTTGGCGCTTTAGACAAGCAGATAAATGACTGCTTTGAGTCTAAATTTGGCCCAGGCGCTTTGCCGTTGGGGAAGAGGGAGAAAAATGTTTTAGGCATTATTGCTCCGCATGCTGGTTATGTGTTTTCTGGGCCTTGCGCAGCATGGGCATACAAGGAAGTAGCTGAATCAAAATTTCCTGACTTGTTTATAATGCTTGGCTTAAGCCATTCCGGATTTGGCTCTTGCATTTCTTT
>JAGVXP010000035.1 GCA_018303725.1 Candidatus Woesearchaeota archaeon
AGAAGTAACAATTTCCGAACGCAGCACTCGGAAGTTGCTGCGCGGATAATCTTACACAATCTTATTTCTTTTTTGGCTAGACTTTTTCACGTATGCCGTATTTTAGGGCAGTTTCCTTAGCACTCTAACACCTTCCCTAGACAGCCTCTCAGCCTCGTTTTTTGAATCGGAGTCTGCTATCACCCTTATGATATTACCTTCTGTTTTTGATTTTCTAAACCAGACAAATGACTTCTTGCTTACCAACACCTTTAGAGAGCCTGTTTCATCCCCCAGCTCCTGTATAGGTAATAATTTTTTTGAATAATAGCCTTTAATGGCTTTTCTTACCTTGTTATAATCCTCCCCGCTCTCTACTTTAACGGCCGTATTGTAATATTTGGGGTATTCATCAATTATTTCATCAATTTTTTTCTTTTTCTTTGCGATTATAGTCAAAATTAATAACAAAGTTATAACGCCATCCCTGCATCTTGATGGAGGCAATACAACACCAGCGGAGGAGCCCTCCCCGCCAATTTTACTTTTATTATACAACATCCTATCAACTACATTTGTCTCTCCAGCCTCTGTCTCTTCAACCTTTGCATTATATTTTCCGGCTATCTCTTTGATTATGTTGGATGTAGCATCATTCACAATGACAGTTTCTTTTTCAGGAGTCTTCAAACTAGAAAGCACATCATCAACTGCCAAAGCCAGTACATAATTCCCAGAAACAACTCTGCCATTAGCTAAAACAAGTTCAACCCTGTCAGCATCGCAGTCAAAACCAGCTGCCAAATCTGTTTTATTATTGATTATAGCATCTTTCAAATATTTTAATGATGTTTCATTTGGTTCTATAATCCTGTTAAACTCACCTGCCTTAGAATTAACCTCAATGACTTTGACACCAGCCTTCTTAAATATGCCGCCCACCACAACCCCAGCTCCTCCGTTAGGGTCCAACACAGCCTTCAAGCCAGCTTTTTTTATTAAGCCAATCTTCTTTTTGCCAATTGTCTTTAAAACAAAATTAAAATACCTTTTTTGTATGTCATCATGCCTTTTCGTTATTCTTTTAACCTTGTTTTTAAGAACGTTCTTATAAAGGTGCTCATTCAAAAAAAGTTCTTCTTCTAAACCCTTTATCTTGTCAAACCTTTCAATGATAAAAGCCATATCATCTGGTCTTAAAACAGCGCCATCTTTATCCAAGAATTTGAAACCATTCCATTCCGGCTCGTTGTGTGAAGCCGTTATCATAATGCCGCCATCAGTCTTGTACTCTCTAACAGCCAACTCAGCCATTGGGGTTGTGGCTATGCCTAAATCTATCATCTCGCTGAAAACATCAATAACAATCTCTTTCAAGGATTGGTTAGAGCTTCTGGTATCAGTTCCAATAACAACAGACGGCTCTTTTTTTAGTCTGTTTTTCAAAAAAGAATAATAGCAGTAAACATATCTCCTTGCTATATCCTCTGTTAAGTCAATGCCAAAAACGCCCCTGATTCCTGAAAATGATTGCACCAGCATAATACTCAGTGGAGAATATTAGTTTATAAGGTTTGTGTATTGCAAATAAATTTATAACGCCCCTTAATTAAAGAAGAAAAATTTTTAAACTGGGACTGTTTCTGCCTTTTTTTATAATACTTGTTTTAGGTATTCCTACTTTGTGTTATAGTAAGCGACAGTAATTATAGGGCAAATAAATATAGCAAAGAGCACAATAATTGAGCATGAGTAATGCTCTTTGCTTGTCAAAAATCAATGATTTTTGAGCATGCTCAGAAATCGCAACTATTTATATGTATTTTTGCGATTTCTGACATATTACGAGTGGACAACTAATGCCCATATACTTTTGTCCACGAGTATAGGTCGCTTACTATTTAGAAGACGACACAAAATGCCCAATAACTAATGTTGTCTTCTATTAAACAGAAAATTATTTATACTATATCCAACTTTTAATAGCTTGTAGTGGAGGTGTGTAGTGATGGAAGACATAATGGAGCTTGGTGGCAACATAATCTTAGAAGGATTTTCTTCATTGGACAATATACAGATGATTGTTATTAAGAAGATTGTAGGCAATTATGCAAAGGCTATAGCAGAGGAGAAGAAAAAGAGCTATGAAAAGTTGATAGTAACAATGAATAAAGAAGGAGAATCATTCAAAATCAATGTGGCGCTTAAAGAAGCAGGAAATGAAGGGAAAGCAGAAGCAGCAGATAAAAACTTGTTTATGGCTGTTGACAATGCTTTCAAGAATCTGATTGAAAAATTAAGCTAATTCCCTTTGCCTAACTTTGTCCTTAGGGAAACTATTTGGAGTATTTTAAGGGCGCTTATCTCTTTTTTTAACTCTTCTATTTGGTCCTTTAACTCGTAAATAAGCTCGTAATTATGTTGGATATTATTCACATTTTCCTCTACAATAGAAGAAACATCAGTAATCTCGCTAAATTCAGCCCTTATCTGCTTTATCCAGGCATCTACACTTTCTTTAAAATGAAACATCTCTTTATCCATTTTGCCTCTTTTTAACAAAGACAGTCAAAATGGACATGATAAACGAGGTTAGATTGTTTGTTTGTTTTAGCCTCTTTCATGTCCAATCCTTAATGGATAAGACTGTCTATTATTAAACTAGTATACTAATATGTATACTGGTGCTATATAAATCTTTGGTTATTGTACATTACTATAAAATATATATTGGATTATAATAAACTTTATAGCTTTCAAAAACTGAGTTATAGCCATGAAAGAATTAATCCCTTTTGGCATTTTAATCATATCTATAGGTATTATTCTGACATTTATAGGGGCTCTAAGTTCTATTAAATCCGGAGAAAAAAGCACAAAACTAGCAGTAGGCAGCTTTATTGGTTTTATTCCATTTGGCTTTGCAAATGACAAAAGAATGCTTTATTTTGTCATTGGCTTAAGCTTATTTATGTTTATATTTTTTATAACATCAAGCTTCATAATAAATGAATAGTTCTATGGAAAAATTTATATACTATTTACAAAATCAAAAATAGAGGTGTTTAGATGCTATTTGAAATATTGACAATGATGGGTATTGCCTTGTATGTAGCAAGTATGGTTATTGCCTATCTTAAAGGCAAAGTTAAGTCTCAGTTCATTCTTGTTGCATTGGTTTTTTTTGTATGGCTTCTTTTTAATGCCATAAAGGCTTTGGCTCATAGGGCCGGAGTAAGTTCAGATGTTTTGGGTATTGTTGTTGCAACATTAATTGAGTTATTCATAAATTATGTATATCCCTTTGCTGTAGGGCCGCTGATAGCAATAATCTATGCTGCATTAATGAAAAGGGAGATATCTAAATGAAAAGATGTAAGATGTGTAAGGTCCCTTTAGAGGGCTTTCTGTACAGGATAGCTAACAAATTGTTTAATATAAAAGAATCTAAAGAAGATGATGAGCTTTGCAACAAATGCCAGGCTAAAAAAGAATGAGCATAAAGATAATCTCAATAATTTTAATAATTTTAATAATTACAGCCCTCACATTATTTGTTCTGGGTAAGATCAAACCAGTAGTATTCTGGATTATAGTCGGATTTGCGGCCTTAATGGCTTATAAGGTGATACCTTATTTGAGAAAAAAGGCCAATTGACAAAAATAATAATTTACTTTATCCATTTGATGATAGCCGCTTCTTCTTTTCTTGGGAAAGCCTGTTTGGGGAATTTTTCAGCATAACCAAAAATTAGGGTGGCCATCAGCTCGTGATCTCTTGGAATTCCCAACTCTGTTAATATTCTTCTGCTTTTGCTTAATACCAGGTCAGCAAAACCAATCCAGCAAGAGCCTATATCAAGGCTTTTGGCTACCAAGAACATGTTTTGTGAGGCACAGGAGCAATCCTTAATGTGGAATGTGCCTTTTTTTGAGCAAATTAACACCAATAAGGGGGCGTCATAAAAGAATAAATCCTGCTCTGTATATGTTCTTTTCTTTATCTTTTCTATGCCTTCCTTTAATGGAGAAGAAAAAATGGCCGCTATCCTGCCGAGCTTTAATCTTGCCCTAAACCATCTTTTTATATAATCAGAAAGTTCTCTTATCTTTTTCCTGTTGGTTACCACAACAAAGCGCCATGGCTGTGAATTATGTGAAGAGGGGGCATATCTGCCGGCTTCTATTATCTCTTCAATAATCTTCCTTGGGACAGCCTTATCTTTATACTTCCTGATGCTTCTCCTTTTTCTTATGTTGTCTATTATCTGATTCATTTTATAAAGAAGAAAAAACAAATGTTAATAAACCCTACTAAGAAGCGCTTTCAATATCCCTAATCCTTTTTCTTATGTTGTCAATTGTTTTAGAGTTTTCTTGCTGGACAAGCAAGGAGCCGCACTCAGGGCATTTAAACTCAAATTCTGTTGCTTGGTCAAAGTCCAGCCTTGCGCATGCCTTAGAGCAAATAAAGAAATTATCCTTATTTGATTCTTCCCTTTCAAGCTGGTCTTTCAGTCTATCTAATTTTTCCCTTTTTAATTTATCAATAAGTTCGTTTACTCTTTTCCTGTTAAAAGTCCAATAGCTTATATACCATCCCTTCTTTCTGTCCTTTTTCCTGATGTAAGAAGCAATATTATGGTGATTAAGCTTATACAGCAGGTTCCTTGTTTTTTGCATATCAAACTTTGTTTTCTCAGCAATTATAAACTCGGAAATATTCTTTCTGTTTTTTAGAAAATCGACTATTGCAATTGCTTCTTCGCCTGCAACTTCGGATATTGCATCATATATCTTTTTGTTTGTTAATACCATTCTGGATGGTTACCTCTATTTTTTATCTCCTTTCCTAGAAGTTCTCAACACCCCAACGTGTGAAAAAACCTCAGAAACACTTAAGTTTCCATAGGAAATCTTGGTTGTTCTTATATATAAAGCTTTCGGTATTTTTTATCACTTAAAAAGACACCAGTATACATTTTTGTATACTACTTCTCGTCTATAAACAAGTTTAGGGCTAAATTTTTTGCTATTTTCCAGAAATCTATTGGCATTTTTTCAGACACCCTATATATGCAATCACAGGATAAAAATACTATCTACTCTCTTTTTTCTTCTCATAGCAATTTCTGCAATAAGTGTGGATTATAACTCCATCATTGGTGCTTAGCCTGCAATCTTCAGCTGATCCAATCTGCTTGCCGCAGCTCTCGCATTTATTCCACATACCCACTCCCCTCATCATATAATTAGTGAGATAGGTATATAAACTTTTCTAGAAAAATGGGATGTTTTGCTATAACCATTTTGATTGAAGTTACCAAAAATCTCCTCCAAGGTTTTAATATGATTCTTAACCCCAGATTTGATAATTGTTTTGTCAAAAATCACTTGTGGTTTTTGAGCATGCTCAGAAATCTTCGATTTCTGACATGTCAAGCAATTGGGTTATAGCTCCACACCCTCATACTAATAGTATTTTTTTATATAAATAGGTTGGGTATATATTTCATATACTTCATACAGGTTAAGAAAGAATCCCATCATCCATTATTGCAATTTAAGCAGAAACATTCCCCTTCATCCTTGCCACTAACCAAATGAGTTTCACAAACCCATGCCTGGCATTTATCACAAAAGGCATCTGTTATCTTGCCGCATTTATAGCATCTGCCGCCAGGAACAGCCATTCTATGCTCACTATCCCCTTCTATTGGGTAATATTTGTAGCTAAACCCCTTATTATCCCTTGCTGTTGTGAATCTTGGTTTATCTTCATCTTTCATAATAAGGGTAAAAATCAATTGCTGGTATATAAATTTTTAGAAAAAAGAAAATAAAAAAGAAAAAGCTTAAGCCTTTCCTAGAATCCTGAAAACCTTTGTGCCGCATTTAGGGCATTCTCCTTTGATTGCCTTCATGCCATTTTTCATTTTAATCTCTTTGCCGTTCTTAATCTCTACTTGTTTTTGACATTTCATACATCTTCCTTTTGCCATTTATATTCACCTCAACATTTTATTATGTTAAAATCCCCCAATTATACTATCAAAATTGCAGTATACTATATAAACTTTGCCCTATTTATTCTATAATTTGTAACAACTCTTTAATGTCATCAATGACATAATCAGCATCAATTTTTTTTACTTTTTTAATGGCTCCGTACCTTGCAAAACAAGTTTTTATTCCAAGTTTTTTAGCCCCCTCAACATCCCTGTGAGGCATGTCGCCAACCATCAGGCACTCATCTGTCTTTAACTTTAATTCAGCTAAAGCCGCTTTAAAGGGCAGCTTATGTGGCTTTAATTTTCCTGTGTCCTCGTAGGCAACAACAACATCGAAGAAATCAGCTATCTTCATTGTTGCTAACCTTATCCAGGCTTTTATTCTTGGAGCGTCCGTGACTATAGCCAGCTTCAGGCCTTTGCTTTTTAATTTCAGTAGAACATAGCTTGTGTGGGGGTATGCCTCTAAAAAGCTGCCTCTTACCCTCCTGTAAGCGACAATGCCATTAGCCAATATCCTGTAATCAACCCTGCCAATAACCCTTTTCAAGAACTTCTGGAATATCTTTGGGTCTTCCAGCCCATATTTGTCATACAAATCAAACAGCAATCCCATTCCTTTTCCCTTTTCAATCTTCAGGCCGGCATCTATCATAGAATTAATAGCTGCCTCGCAGCTTAATTTTTTCATTTTCATGAAATCAATCAGCGTATTGTCGAGGTCAAAGATTACTGCCTTTATCATGAAAAGCCAGAACTGGCTGTTAGTTTAAATATTTAGTGATAATTCAACTATGGGGTTGCTGAGATTTGAACTCAGACCACAAGGTCCCGAACCTTGGATTCTACCAAGTTATACTACAACCCCGGAAATAACTTTATCTTTATAAATTACCGCCAAAAGTCACGTCAGATTGCCATACCTCTATAAACTTTTTGTAGCCTTGTAATCTCAGGTTCTTGATTATTTGTGGTGTCTCAACAGTATAAGGATTTATAATATATGCTGTATTCCCTAAGTAATCATCTATTGTAATCTTTTCCTGCGACAGCAATATTCTTGGATCTTGGCCTTCCCAACGAGAATCCCCACTTTTATTGTGCAGGATGAATTCAAATAATTTATTTGCCCCGCCTTCTTTGAATAATCTTCTTAGTCTTGTCTCTGGCTTTTCATCTAAAATATTAATAAACTCCCCTATTTCCTGAATTTTTTCATCTTTATCCCTTCCAAAAATGAGATGGGTTAGCTTAGCATCGTAAACATCTGAGAAATTTCTAGAATTAGGATTAAACTGATACCAGCATTGCCAACAGCTATCACCAGAAATTCTCGTAAAATTAACCCAATACTTTTCATTATGAGGGGATATATGAAGATTAGAATATACAACTTTAAATGGCTCTTTCCTCTCCTCCATTCTCATATGAGAATCGCGTCTTTCAGCTTCATTATAGTCAAATTGGAGGATTAGCCTAACTATCTCTCTTATTTCATTAGGTTGTTCAAAATCATTGCTTCTTAAAATTGCTTTGCCAGTTTGAACTTGCAGAAGCCCAGCTAATTCAGGGGGAATTTCAGCTATAAACTCATTGCCATCGTCTGAAAAAACCATTTTTAACTAAATAAAGAGCAGTCATTTATAAAATTTTTTATTTTTACCACTTATCAATAATTGTTAAGGAGCCATTATCATTTTCCCTTTGCATCTTTGGAATTTGATTGGTATTTTTATCCCTTCTTTCTTTTTGAATCAAAACAAAATCAGAAATAACCGAAATCTTTAAAAACAAAACTAAGAAATTCATATTAATGGAAACAATAGAGTCAATAAATTGGCTAAAAGAGAATAACCTGTTTGAATCATCCAAAGAAGCTGCTGCTATATTAAAGAAAATTTTTACACCATGTTTGGCGGTGCAGGATGAAAGAGTTTTGATAATGGGGGATAGGGGGTCAAAAAATAAAAAAATAGCTTCTATATTAGCAGGCGCTTACTATCTTGCTGCGGATGAATTGAAATTAGACACCAAACTGGTGTTGCAAGGGCTAAAAAGCAGAGGCGATCAGGCAGAAGATGATGTCACAAACTCCTTATTCCAGCTTAAAGAAGGCGATGTTGTTGTTGTTTGCATGTCTGATAAATTGGGAAGCATAGGCGACTTAGGAAAAAGTTTTAGAAAATTCTGTGAGAAAAAAAAATTTAAATTTGTTTCAGCATTAAGCTTGGGTGATTTAGAAACAACTAAACTAAATCATGTGATAAATGCGATTAACATTGATTACAAACCAATGCAGTTGCAGCATGAGAAAATTAAACAGATACTTGACAGAGGAAAGGAAGTGTACATCACCACAAAGGCAGGCACAAATCTTTATTATAATATTGATGGAATGACAGCAACATCAGCTGATGGTAACTACACCACACCAGGCAAAGGAGGAAATCTGCCTGCTGGAGAGGTTTATATCCCCTGCAATGGTAAAAATGTTAATGGCAAGGTTATTGTAGATGGTAGCTCTAGAAATCATAAGCATACAGCAATAATAAAAGAGCCAATCACTCTGGAAATAGAAGAAGGAAAGGTAGTTGAGATTAGCGGCGGAGAAGAGGCTAAATTATTGGAGAGAACATTGGACTGGGCTGCTAGCAGAGCAAAAAACCCAGGCAGCGTAAGGAGAGTCGGCGAATTTGGCATAGGGCTTAATCCCAAGGCCCAGATTATCGGTGCTACTATTGTTGATGAAAAAACACTAGGCACGGCCCATATAGGCATTGGCTCCAATTATTGGTTCGGTGGTGGCATATATGCTATCATACATTTAGACCAAATATTCAAAAACCCGGTTATAAAAATAGATGGGGAAGAATTAAAGCCTTAAATCTCAAATGTTTCTTTTATTATAAGTGGTTTTTTCATCCACCTAGGCAATTCTAAATCGGGGTAACTTTTTTCAGAAACCCTGAACTCTGACCTTTTATTTTTTGCCATAAGAACTAGTAATTGAAGTTTATATTTAAATGTTTAGTGACTTGCTAGAGTGGTTACATTCTAGCAAGTGACACAAATTTTTAGACTATAAACCAGTCACTTGCTTATTACAAAAAGCTTTGCTTTGAGTATAAATAAAAAATAAAGAAACCCAGGTAGAAATCGTTTTGGGGGGATTTTGCCTGGGGTGAGATTATTCTCACTACTTGATAGTAATACACAACCCCTATATAAATCTTTCGGTTTTATACCACCATTTAGTGACTATAATATTAAGCAAAACTATAAAAACTACCAGCTAAACCATTAGCCTATGGCATATAAGCAAGTTATTTTAGTAAGGCAGGATTTGAATAATGCTTTTTAAAGTACTCCATATTTTTTATCGCTAATATTTTTATCCAAAAAGGGGTTTGTTATGATAAAAATATATCACTTAAAAGAATATTTAATTGAACAGTTAAAAAGCAAGAATTATATTCAAATTGCTAAAGAAAATAATGTTTCTCCAGATACTATTCAGCACCATATGAACAAACAAGGTTTAACAAAAGAACGCATCTCTTGGACTAAAGAAGATATTAAATTATTAAGAGAAAATTATGGATTAAGTCAGAATATCTACAAATTGTTTCCAAATAAAACAATTTCTTCTATAAATCATAAAGCATCTAGGTTGGGTTTAAAAAGAGAAAACAGAATAAGGAAATATGCTATTAATCTTAATTTCTTTAAAAATTGGAACCCCGAAATGGCTTACATTCTTGGTTTGTTTTTTAGCGATGGCAACGTCGGTTGCGATAAAAGGCAAATTAACATCCACCTCAACCAAAAGGACCATTACATTTTAGAAAAAATAAGCCAAATAATGGGAAGCAATCGACCAGTTAGAATTTACTCAAACGCTTCCTATTTAAGGGTTGATGGCAGGGTAATAGTCAATGACCTAATAAAATTGGGTTGTGTACCGCGAAAAAGTCTAATACTAAAGTTTCCTAGAATTGAAGATAGATTTTTACCTCATTTTATAAGGGGCTTTTTTGATGGTGATGGAAGTATACACTTTAATAAGCCTAATACGATTAAGGTCGCCTTCATATCCACGAAACACTTTATTATGGGTCTTCAAAAATCGCTTAATAGAGTTTTAAACCTTAGGATTGGACCATTGCAAAGGCATTATAAGGTTTGGATAGCATTGTACTATAGCGATGATGCTCGGAAATTATGCAAATGGATGTACAAAAATTCGAAAGGCTTATATTTAATAAGAAAAAAAGATAGATTTGAAAAGCATATGAGGTTAAGAGAGAATGGAAGGATATAAACAAGTGATATTGCTGAGAATGGATTTAAAATTGCCTCCAGGAAAGGCACATGCCCAAGTAGCTCATGCTTCAGTAGGTTCTTTGGTTAAATCGCACAAAGATGACATCAAGAAATGGCAGTCAGAAGGAATGAAAAAGATTGTTCTTAAAGTAAAAGATTTGGATGAGCTGTTGCAATATAAAGAAAAGGCAGAAGATATGGGCTTGATTTGCGCTTTAATAGAAGATGCTGGTAAAACAGTTGTGGAGCCGGGAACTATAACCTGTTTAGGAATAGGGCCTGACAAGGAAGAGAAGATTGATAAGATAACCGGAAATCTGAAGATGGTTTAAATAAAAAACATTTATAAATAAACTTTATTTCTTGCTTTTTATGGGCTCATAGCTCAGCCTGGCTAGAGCGACTGACTCTTAATCAGTAGGTCGCGAGTTCGAATCTCGTTGAGCCCGTAGCTAATTATTTTATATTCCCTGCACTCTCTAACCTTTCCATTGCTTCTTCAATAGATTTCCGCCCTTCATCTAGTTCAGTATCAACCTTTTCAAGTATCTCTTTTATTTTCTGTGCTAGCAAATCTCTTTTTTTAATTAGCTCATCAATATTGCCAAGCTCATTTATAGCTTTTTCATTAGATAAAGAATGAGTATGTGCTTTTTCATTTATATCTATGTCTAACTCCAATAATCTAGCGTCTATCTTATTGATATGTTGTTGTATTTTAAGAACAAAAACAATTGCTCCTATTTCCTTTTTGTCCATTTTCTCTGCTTCTTCAATTAATAAGGTAGTCTCTTCAAGCAATGTTTTTTTTCTTTTTTTCCAAAACAGGTTCAAAAGGTTCTTCAATATCATTTTTATTTTTTAAATCTCTATTCTAACTTTTTTTCTAATACCATCCATAACTTGCTCTAGTTCAAGTTCTCTTCTTTCATTCTCTTCTTTAGCCTCCCTTAGCTTTCTTTTTATATACCTATCTATCTTTTTTGCAAATCTAAATAGCCTCCCTCTTCTTTCAACCAGCTGCCTGATATCACCTACTTCTTTTTCTAACTCCTTTAATCCCTCAGGTATTTTTGTGTCTTTAGAGTTTAGATACTCTTTTGCTGATTTAATGTGAGGGTCTAATGCTTCTTCAATCCTTTTAATCTCTTCCAACACTCTTTGCATAAGCCCATACGCCGACATATCCTTAAAGTCATTTTTTATAATCTTTTTTATAAAAGCTTCAATCTCTTCAAGCAATGTTTTCTTCCTAAAAGGCTTCCATCCAAATAGGCTTAATTCCAATTTATTTCACCATCAAGCTTTGTAGGCCATCATAAGCCTTCATGGAATTCTTCTTGTCTAAAATTAATGTTAATTCTGTCATTGTCGAGACTATCTCATAAATATTAATGTTCTCCCAGGCTAATTTCCTTATTATTGTGAACACAACTCCTGGCGTGTTAAAGAATTCAGAGCTGCCAAACCTTATTGTCAAAGCCACTAAATTGCTTTCCTTTTTGACTATTTTCTCTCCTTTCAAGAATTGTATTACTTTGTCCTTATATTTTTCATTAGTAACAATACTAATCTCAAAATTACCTATTATGACATTAAGTATATCACCCTTCTCAAAATCAACAAAGCCATAAAGCTTATTCAACTTAGTCATCAATTTAGGGCTTTTTACAACATTGATGTCACAAATATTGGTTTTCATTACAATTTCGCTTCTATAGTCAAACGGCTTTACCTTTTCATGCATATCCTTAAGCTCATCTGAATACCTTCTTAAAGCCATGACAGCAGCGCTGTGCTTTATCTTTTTTCCAAGATCTTCCTCTATCTTGGGCGTTAGCTGCTCAGCCAGGTTGCCATAGCTTATTATCTTCTGCGCCAATGCCTCCTGCAAAAATGGCTTCTCATTTACAATCTTTTTTACCAAATGGCTTATTGTTACCAATTTTTCACCGCCAACAAAATGTTACAATAATAACAGAAAGTTTAAATAGCTTATAAAGGTTTCGTTTTCTTATATGAACATTGCTATAATTGGCTATGGAAAAATGGGGCATATAATAGAGAAGCTTGCAATAGAGAAAGGGCTAACAATTAAAGCTATTATAGATCCAGTTGCGGATGGAGCTACACATAAGGAAATAGACAAAGAAAGCCTTAAGGATGTTGATGTTTGCATAGAATTTTCCATTCCTGAAGTTGTTATTGGCAATGTAACAAAAATAGTTGCTTTAAAGAAAAATTTAGTGCTGGCAACAACAGGATGGTATGATAAATTAGGCGAAGTAAAAAGCATTGTGAAAAAAGCAGGAATTGGGTTTGTTTATGCCTCAAACTTTTCCATTGGCGTAAACATCTTTTTTAAAATGATTGAAAGCGCAGCAAAAATAATTGACAAAGTGCCTGACTATGATGTTTTTGGCTATGAATTGCACCATAACAGGAAGAAAGACAGCCCAAGTGGAACTGCAAAATCAATTGAAAAGATATTGCTGGATAATATCAAAAGAAAAAAGAAGATATTAGAGGACAAATTAGACAGGAAAATAAATGCTGATGAGCTGCATTTCGCTTCAATAAGAGGTGGTGATATTCCAGGGACGCATGTAGTTGGGTTTGACAGCGTTGCAGACACAATTGAATTAAAACATACAGCAAGGAGCAGGGAAGGCTTTGCATTAGGCGCTATAATGGCAGCGCAATGGCTTAAAGGCAAAAAAGGGTTTTTCACAATTGATGATATGATGAATGAGATAATAAGGTGAATAAAATGATAGAAGAGGCTGATTATAAAGTGATGGTAACAAAAGAAGCAGGAGATAATACCATGTAGGGATGGTTGTAGAAACACACAATTTAAGAGCTTGTGAACTCATAGCCAAAGAGGAAGGGACAGATTTTTGGCAGCATCATACAGAATTAATATTAAAAAAGACTGGAGAGTCTTGTCTAAAAAGTGAGTGCATCAAGCCAGTAGGATTAGGATTAGATGTTATTATGGTTTCAAAATGTAGAACAGGTGAATAAAAATGTTTAAAGGAGTTTATACGGCAATTGTAACACCATTTAAGGAAGATGAAAGCTTGGATAAAACATCTTTCAAGAAATTAATAGACTTCCAGATAAAGAATGGAGTAGCAGGAATTGTGCCGTGCGGCACAACAGGCGAAAGCCCTACTTTAAGCCATAAAGAGCATGACAAGGTTGTAGAGCTGGCTGTAAAGCATGTTAGCAAGAGAGTAGCTGTTATAGCAGGAACAGGCTCTAATTCAACAGCAGAGGCAATAAGGCTTACAAAGCATGCAGAAGAGGCAGGGGCAGATGCCTGTTTGTTGGTAAACCCTTATTACAACAAGCCAACACAGGAAGGCCTTTACAGGCACTTTAAGGCAATTGCAGATTCAGTTAAATTTCCATGCATTGTTTACAACATAAAAGGGAGGACTGCTGTTAATGTTGAAACATCTACTTTGATGAGGATAGTAAAAGACTGCAAAAATGTAGCTGCAGTCAAAGAAGCATCTGGCGATTTAAACCAGATGAAAGAGGTTATTGCACAAAGGCCGGAAGGCTTTAGTGTTTTAAGCGGCGATGATAATATGGCATTAGACTTAATCAAAGCAGGCGGTAATGGGGTAATCTCAGTAGCTTCAAATGCAGTGCCTGACAGGATGGTAGCAATGGTCAAGGCTGCTTTAGACGGAAATTTTGATGAAGCAGAAAAGCTGAACAAGGACCTAGCTCCATTGTTTGAGGCAGAATTTGTTGAAACAAACCCAATTCCAATAAAATATATGCTGGCACTGAAAGGGATGTGCAAAGAGGTTTACAGGCTGCCACTGTGCGAGCTAAGGCCGCAAAGCAAGGAAAAGGTAAAGAAGGTATTGCAGGATTTGAAGATAATCTAGAAGCGGAACCTTTATATATAAGTACTTCTTATCTGTAAGTATAAGTTCGAATTGGTAAGTAAAAATGCTGGAAAAAGGGATAGTATACAAAAAGCACGCTTTAGACATGATGACCGACAGAGGCATCACAAAAAAACAAATTGAGGCTGCCCTGGAAAGAGGCTCAAAATTCAAACA
>JAGVXP010000024.1 GCA_018303725.1 Candidatus Woesearchaeota archaeon
TGTCTATTTTTATTTTGCTGATATTAAATTTTATTATGTTCATAAAAAGGGGAAGTGAGCCAGTATTTAAATTTTTATTGAAAATAAGAGATGTCAAGAACACCCATCACAGATGGGTGGAATGAAGCGTAGCTTCCTGCCATTTGTGATGGTAGGATGGTTCTTGAGCATGAACTGAGAAATCTGCAAAGCAGATTTCTGGTTTGTTAAAAATGGCAAAGCCATTTTAAACACTCAGAAATTTTCCATGATATGTTAGTACATTGGCTTTCCAGCCACCAGTTAGAAACTGGTGGAAAATTTCTGACATTATAACAGTTAGTTGGAACCCTTAGTTCCATACTCCATTACCTCCTCTGTCCCAGCAGTTTTTATTTCTTCCCTAACATGCTTGTGTTCGGGTTTGTTTAAGGGGTTATTAAAACCTTTAATCTTTTTCTTTAGGTAATCTCTGCTATAATAAAGTATGGTAGATAAGATTATAATAACCATAAATATTGATGCAAAAATGCCTTTTGCGCTGTTAACTGCCGCAATAGTAGCTCCTGTAACTCTTATCAAACCCTGTTTTGTTTTTTTGTAAACTGACCTACCATCTTCAATAGGAATATTTTCTTCGGATACGGTGTCTGTAATTACTTCCTCTTCTGTTCCTACCTCACTTTCCACAATTACATTGTATTCACCAGTAGGAACCTCTTTTGAAAGATCGAATTCTGCTGTTTCAGCTGGCTCAAGCTTAATTTTTTTGTTTACAAGATATTTGCTGCCATCATCTGTTTCTAGGATAATTGTCGCTTGGTCATTGTATCTTACATTGCCAATATTTTTGACATAAACTATATTGCCTACTATAGTTATATCCAAATCCCTAACTTCTTCTACTTTTATTGTGTCTTCTTTGTTTACATTATTTATATAAGCCTTTAACTGGTAATTTCCGGGCAAGGCGTCTTGTGCAAAGGTGTATTTCACCAGCGTGTATGATAAAGCATTATACTCAAAAAGTTTTTTTCCAGCTGGATCTGTTAATATAAAATTGATGTAATCATTTACAGCTTCACCGGCCATATCATACAGCAAAGCAGTTAGCTCTAGTGTTTCCAATGGCCTAAATGATATCCTATTAATTTCATTCTCTAATTTTGCTGCTACTGGTTTTATAGCAATGCCAAACTCCTCTTCCCCGCTGTTACCCTTAGAATCATTAATTGACAGGGATAGTATATGGTTGGGATCTGATTCAGTATCTCCTAGATTAAGTGTGTAGCTGAATTCATCTTTTTTTATGTCTGCAGTATACCTTTTGCCAGCTAGCTCAACCGTTAAGGTTGCCTTTTCAACATCTTCACCAGATCTGCTTTTAACACTTCCTGTTATTGTCAAATCTTCCCCCTGAAGAAATTCTTCCTTGTTCAGGTTAGCTGTTAGGTTTAGTTCTGCTGTAATCCTAAAGCTGTTAGAGTTGGTTTCTTCAACAATATCGCCTGCGGTTGTCTGTAAGGCAACATTTATCACGCAACTGCCCTGCCTAGATGCTGTTAATTCTGGTATGGATATTTTCTTTTCCCTCCCTGTTTTTATATTTATAGGGATTATATAATACGGCAAATTATAATTATCGCACTGGAGGGTTGTTTTAACCAAACCGTCAATATCTTTATCAGGTGTTATATAGACAGAAGCAGAAAAAATATCTCCTAAATTATAGAGCTCCTCCAACGGGCCAGTAATGGCTATATCAGCTGATACTATTGGCACAACTATCAGAAAAACAAGCATTAACATTAATTTACTTTTCATTTTACAAACCCAATCTTTTATCAATCTCTTGAGCAATTTCCTTCAGGTCTAAACATGTCCTTTCAATGTCTTTTTCTACCTCATCAACCAGATCCT
This sequence comes from Candidatus Woesearchaeota archaeon, assembly GCA_018303725.1. Lineage (GTDB taxonomy): Archaea > Nanobdellota > Nanobdellia > Woesearchaeales > JAGVXP01 > JAGVXP01. Next base: position 1,900 of record JAGVXP010000024.1, read on the forward strand.
TAAGGTTATCAACCCTAAGCATATATCTCTTTCCGTCATATATAACAATACCAGCATCCATTAGTTTATTAATGTGATGTATTACGGTGCCCCTGCTTAGATTAAGCCTATAAGCTAGTTCATCTGAGGTTAATGGCATATTGGCTTTAGCTGCCTTTAAAAGCTCAATAAAAACCCTAAAACAGCTCTTATCCTTATCCCTAAGATTGAATAATCCTAAAGAATTACCGAACCATTGCAGCTCTTGGTTGATGTTCTTTTCGGCAGGTTTTCGTGTTCTTACTAGGGTTATTCTTTGATGGTATATCCTTATCATAATGCCTTTATTTTGTTAATTATATATAAATCTTTTGATTATTTATATACTACAGCATAGAAAAGTTTAAATATTAGTAGACATTACTCTATTTCTGTTGACTTTAAATCAACGAAATGGTAAAGAAAGCTAAACACCTAATTTACCTTTTTATACTCAAAATGGAAAAACAAAAACAAGAGCCAAAGGAAATAAATGAAGAAAAGAAGGGGCCAATTGAGAAATTAAAAAAGATAACAAAAAAAGAAGAGCCTAAGGCTGACCCTAAGGATGTTAAGATAAATGAATTAACTGACAGCCTGCAAAGGCTACAAGCTGATTTTGAGAATTACAGAAAAGCAGTTGACAGGCAAAAGCAGGATTTTGTCAGATATGCTTGTGCAGAAATTATAGAGAAATTGCTGCCTATCATGGACAGCTTTGAATTGGCGCTGAAGAATGGCGACAAGCACGAGGATTTTGTCAAGGGCGTTGAGCTTATTTTTTCACAGCTTTATCAATTACTGGAGAAAGAGGGGCTGAGAAAAATAGAAGCTGAGGGCAAAAAGTTTGACCCTTACAAGCATGAAGTTTTGATGACAGAGAAATCAGACAAGGAAGAAGATATAATTTTAGAGGAATTACAAAAGGGGTATATGCTTGGGGATAAGGTTATAAGGCATAGCAAGGTAAAGGTCAGCAAGAAATGATAACCAAAACCACCACATTAAAAAATATTTTAGAGCTTGGCAGAGAATGCAAAAGAGCTGCTAACTGCTGCAGGCATGGCTCGGGTGCTTTGGCTGGCGATGATTTAAAAAACATTTCAAAGTTTTTGAAAATAACTGAAGAAGGATTAAAAAAGGAATATCTGGAAGGGATTGAGAAGTTTAACACAAAAAGGTTAAGGCCAAAATTAAAAAGGGAAAATAAGCCATACGGCCCCTGTGTGTTTTTAGATAAAAAAAACACATGTAGGGTACATAAAGTAAAACCATTGGAATGCAAAACAGGGAATTGCTCGGAGCATGGTGAGGAATTAAGCCTGTGGTTTATGCTTAACTATTTTGTAAACAAGAACGATCCTGAATCAATAAGGCAGTTTAACGCTTACCTTAAAACAGGAGGAAAAACACTGCCAGGAGGGAAATTAGAGGATTTTGTCCCTGAAAAAGATAAATTAAAAAAAATATTAAGTTATGAAATACTTAATTAAATTTGGAGGAAAATAAAATGCCAGAAGAAGAGGAAAGAATTAATCTGCACATAAATGAGGGGGAGCCTTTTTTTGCCCATGAATTGAGCATTAACTTTAACCCAACGCAGTTTGTTTTTGACTTTAAGTGCATAACACCAAGGGTTGACCCAAGAAGCCAGACAAAGGCCTCAATTTCATTGAAGCATAATGTGATTATGGTTGACCCTTACCATGCAAAAAAAGTCCTTGATTTGCTTAATGAGGTTGTAAAAAAGTATGAAAAAGAGTTTGGCAAGATAGAAAAGCCAAAATCAATAGAAGAGTTTGAGAAAAAACACAAGAAAAAAGCTAAAGAGAAAAAAGACACAACAGAGGCTCCTAGTTATTTTGGATAAAAGTTCAATAATCATTATAAAAATAATAAACCGGGCTGTTCGTTTTCGCTATGCGAAAACTCACAGAGCGTTTATCGGTCGGCCAAGGAACTTGGCCGACGTGCAGAAAGCCAAAATTCGGTGTAAATAACGGCAGAGCTGATAGATAAAATGTATTCCGAATTTTGGTGATTAAAACAACAATATTCCACTTATCTTGGATAAGTGGTTGAGTAGCACCACCACATATTGCGTGGAATTTGTTGTGCTCAAAAACCACTGTAGGTGGAATATTCAGTGTCAAAAACCACGCATTTGTTATGCTACCACAAAAACATACCACCAGTCTGTGACTGGTGGTTTTTGACAACAAAAAATTTAATGATAAAATATTGATAAAAACAAAAAATAATAAATAAATCCGATATGGAGGAAGATAAAAATGGCTAAAGAAAAAACAAAAAAGGAAAAAATAATTGGTATTGATCTTGGCACGTCAAATAGTGCGGCTTCTGTTTTGCAGGCAGGAAAACCAGTTATAATCCCATCTGCTGAAGGCACCACACAGTATGGAAAGGCATTCCCAAGTGTAGTTGCTTTCACAAAAGATGGCGCTATGATTGTTGGAGAGCCAGCAAGAAGGCAGGCTGTTTCCAACCCAAAAGAGACATTTACAGCTTTTAAGCGAAAGATGGGCACTAAGTTTAAGTACAGCGCTGGCGGAAAAGAATACACACCACAGCAATTATCTGCTTTCTTATTGCAAAAAATAAAAAAGGATGCTGAGGAGTTTGCTGGCGAGCCTATTACAAAAGCTGTTATAACATGCCCTGCTTACTTTGATGATGACCAAAGGCAAGCTACAAAAGATGCCGGTACAATAGCTGGTTTAGAGGTTGTTAGAATAATCAATGAGCCAACTGCCGCCTCTTTGGCTTATGGATTGGACAAGGCAGAGAAAGAGCTGAAGATATTGGTATTTGATTTTGGCGGCGGCACATTGGATGTTACATGCATGGATTTTGGCGACGGTGTTTTTGAGGTTAAATCAACTTCCGGGGACACGCAGCTAGGCGGAACAGACATGGACAATACCCTAATGAATTTTATTATCAATGATTTTAAGAAGAAAAAAGGCATTGACTTAAGCGAGGATGATACAGCAATGCAAAGGTTAAGAGAGGCTGCAGAGAAAGCAAAGATTGAGCTTTCAACAATGACAGAAACAGATATTAATTTGCCGTTTATAACATCAAAAGATGGAACACCTGTCCATTTGCAGATGAATATAAACCGAGCCAAGCTTGAGGAATTGATAGGGCCTATAATCCAGAAATGCAAGCATCCACTGGAGCAGGCAATTAAGGATGCGAAATGGAATTTGTCTGATATTGATAAAATAATCCTGGTTGGCGGCCCGACAAGGATGCCTATTGTAAGGAAGTTTGTTGAAGATAATGTCGGCAAAAAGGCAGAAGGGGGGGTTGATCCAATGGAGTGTGTTGCCCAGGGAGCAGCAATCCAGGCAGGAGTTTTGGCAGGAGAGGTCAAGGATATATTGCTGCTGGATGTTACGCCATTGACATTAGGCATTGAAACATTGGGAGGGGTAAGAACAGAGCTTATCCCCAGAAACACAACAATACCCACAAAGAAAAGCCAGATATTTTCAACAGCCTCTGAGAACCAGCCAGCTGTTACAATTAATGTTTTACAAGGAGAGAGACCAATGGCAGCTGACAATAAAACTCTTGGCAGATTTGACTTGGTTGGAATTCCGCCTGCGCCAAGGGGAATCCCACAAATAGAGGTTACATTTGACATAGATGCGAATGGAATCATACATGTTTCTGCAAAGGATTTAGGAACTAGCAAAGAGCAGAGCATTAGGATTACAGCAACGCAAAAATTAAGCGATGAAGAGATCAAAAGAATGCAGAGGGATGCAGAAGAGCATGCAGATGAAGACAAAAAAAGGAAAGAGGAAGTGGAAACAATAAACCAGGCCGATGCTTTGGTTTATTCCACAAAGAAATTGTTCAAGGACTTTGAAGGCAAGGTTGACAGCAAGGAATTGGAAACAGTGAAAGGGAAAATCATTGAATTAGAGGAACTTTTAAAGCCAGAGGAAAAAGACGCTGCAAAGATAAAAACAAAGATGGAAGAAGTAAATGAGTTAGTGCAGAAGATGTCAACAGAAATGTACCAGAAAGTTTCACAGGAGCAGGCGAAGAGGCAGCAGGAACAGGCTGGAGCTGGACCAACAGGAGAGCCAGAGGAAGAAACAGGAGAAGAGGAAGCAGAAGAGGGAGAAAAGCCAAAAAAAGGTAAGGGAAAAGTAGTTGATGCTGAGTTTAAGGAAGAAGGCAAAGAGAAAAAGAGGAGATGAGGCATTCAACAAAAATGGCAAAAACTAAAAAATACCCAATAAAAAAGTGGGAAGTCTCAATTATGGAACTCCAAAACAACATAGGAAAAAAATTTAAAGTTACTAGGAGGCTAGCAGAAATGTCAGTTGCTGAGACTAAAATGTTCAAAAGCAAGAAGAAAGCAAAAAAGCAATTTGACAACTGGCTAAAATAAACTATCAATTTTAGATTTTAAAGCCTCAATTAATTCAGGTTGGTTATAATGGTAAACATCAGGAATGTCAAGGGAAAGTATGCGTTTCTGCATATATTGTTTGGGAAAGCGTTTAGCTATCTCAATCCTTTGCATTTCTTCCATAACTACAATTACATCAGCCCAAGAAAGCTGTTTTTCAGTAACTGGTTTTGTGGCATAAAGCCCAGCAGACTTGGTTTTAAATCTGCCTTTAAATATCTCCTCAGCAGTCTTGCTCCTATTCTGGTTTTGATTACAAATAAACAATATATTCATTTTGATATAATAAAGCAATTCCCTAATTTAAATCTTTCCATTAATCGTGCATATAAAACAGGAAAGGACTCCTCAATCAGGATGGTATAGTTGTGATAAAAATATGAAAATCCCAACCATCAAAGAATGCCTTAAAATCATGAGAGAGCACAATCTGCCTAAGCATATCATTGCTCATTCTAAGGCAGTCTGCAAAGTTGCATTGGAAGCTGTTAACAAATTAGAGAAAAAAGGCATTAAAGTAGACAAAGATTTGATTGTAGCAGGCGCTTTATTGCATGACGTTAAAAGGCTGGACAAGGACCATGTTAAATCCGGCTCAGAGCTGTTAGAAAGCCTCGGATTGAAAAAGGTTGCAAGGGTTGTAAAGACGCATGGCTTGAAGCATTTCGAGGAAGAAGATTTCACTCCAAAAACAACAGAAGAAAAGATAGTTTTCTATGCTGACAAAAGGGTTGTTGATGACAAAATAGTCAGCTTAGAAGAAAGATTTAAGTATCTGAAGGAAAAATACGGCACAGAAGACAAGCTTTATTATTATACAAAAAAGATAGAGAAGGAGCTGTTGGGGTAAAATGGATGAAACAGAAGCAGTGGTTTTTGACTTTGATGGTGTTATTGCAAAACCAATAGGAAAAGATACCTTGCTTACCCCGGGGAGTATAGCAAAAATTGAATTATATGCGGGTATTGAAGAGGTAATAGACTATATTATAAAAAAATATAAGATAGGCATAATCACACAAAATAAACATGGTACTGTATGGCAAATATTGAGGGAAAAGAAACTGCCGTTTAATATTCAAATTGTAGGAGACGAAAATTCAGAACTCGCTGAGAAAAGACTGAATTATATTATTGGAGTAAGGTTAAGGGTTCAGCCTTCAGAAACAGTTTATATTGGAGATAGAGTTCCTGATATACAAGCTGGTGTTGATAACAAGGTAAAAAGAGTTATAGTAGCTGCTTATGGTGATGGTATCAGGGATAATTTAGAAAGAATGATGTCAAAATTTAATGCTGATAGGAATATTACAACAAGAATTGAGATGGTTGAATCACCAAAAGAAATTTTAAATTATTTAAATTAAAATGCCAAAAGACAAAGATTACTACAAGATTTTGGGAGTAGAGAAGAACGCAACTAAAGAGGAGATTAAAAAAGCTTACAAAAAACTGGCAAAACAATACCATCCTGATGTTAGCAAAGAGGATGGCTCTACTGAAAAATTCAAGGAGATAAATGAGGCTGCTTCTGTTTTAGGAGATGATGAGAAAAGGGCGCAGTATGACCAGTTCGGAACAACCTATGACAAGTTTGCGGGGCATGGCTTTGATTTCTCTGACTTTGGATTTGATTCTGGCGGCTTTGAAAGCTTTGATTTTGGCGATATCTTTGACAGGTTTTTTGGAACCGGGTTTGGCTTTGGCCCTAGGACAAGCAAAAGAAGGGCCAGGAGAGGAGCTGATTTAAGGTATGACATGGAAATAACTTTAGAAGATGCTGCTTTTGGCGCTGTAAAGCATATCTCAATCCCTAAGCTGGAAACATGCGACAATTGTGATGGAAGCGGAGCTGAATCAAAATCTGATATTGTAAATTGCCCGGATTGTGGTGGAAAAGGCTCTGTAACAAGAACGCAAAGAACTCCTTTTGGCATGTTTGCTACTACCACAACCTGCAGCAAATGCCGCGGTGAAGGCAAATACATAAGAAACGAATGCCCAAAATGCGATGGAACTGGCGTTGTAAAGGAAACTAAAAAATTAGAGATTAAAATCCCGGAAGGCGCTGAGGAAGGGACTAATTTAAGGGTAGCTGGTGGTGGGGAAGCTGGTGAAAAAGGAGCTTCTCCTGGTGATTTGTATATTGTTTTGCACATGAAAGAGCACGATGTATTTGAGAGAGACGGCGATAATATCAATGTCAAGGTCAATGTCCCTTTTACAATTGCTGCTTTAGGCGGAGAGATAGAAGTGCCTACTTTAGATGGCAAGGCAAAATTAAGAATACCTGCTGGAACGCAAAGCAACACCACCTTTAGGATGCAAGGCAAAGGAATTCCTTTTTTGCATGATGGCGGGAGAGGAGATGAGAATGTTGAGGTTGTTGTTTCTGTCCCTAAAAAGCTGACTAAAAGACAGGCCCAATTGCTTAAGGAGTTTGAGAAAGAAAGCAAAAATAAGGGTTTTCTTGGCAAAATGTTCGAATAAGAACGTAAAATTTATATATTATCTCTTATAATATAACAATTAACAGAGAAAAGGGGTTCTATAAAGACTTGTAAGGGGTGTTGGTGGGTTAGATAAACAGATGACTAAAAATGAAAGGAGAAAAAAGAACGATTTTGGTTGCTGAAGATGAACCGGATATTATGAGACTGTATGAAGTGTTATTATCAACAGCAGGCTACAATACCCTACTAGCTAATGATGGTGCAGCGGCATTGGAATTATTAGGCAATGGCAATGATATTTCTTTAGCAGTTTTTGACGAGTGGATGCCAAGAAGAGGTGATGGTATGAGATTAACACGCACCATAAAAACAAATCCCAAATATAAACAATATAAAGATTTGCCCATTATAATAATTGGTGCTGGTTATAATGGGAGTGGCCGGGACGAAGAAGAATCAGCTATAGAAGCAGGCGCTAATTGTTATATGAAAAAACCATTTGAGCACAAAGAATTACTATTAAAAATAAAAGAGCTTTTAGGTGAAAAACCCCCAGAGAGAGCAGAAAGGTATTAGTTTTTCTTAAAAATCTCTTTGATCCTTTTAACACCATTAACTTTTTCAATAACTTTCAATGTTTCTAAAGGAATCAATTCTTCCCACTCCTCATTGTTAAGTATCTTATCCCTTATAGATGTTCCGTTAATCCCTTCAATAATCTTAACCCTTTTTACTTTATACCCTGCCTTTTTAAATAATTTTTCAGTCAGGTCATTTCCGGTATAAACAATATCAAATTTAGGCACTAAAGTTTTAACATGCTCAACCCATTTGGAATCTTCGCCTATGTCAGGAACAGGGAATAGCGTACAATTGCCTATATTTTCTTTTGCCAGGGTGTTTTCAATCATCTCAATCCTTTCTTCCACTGAAAAAGGGTTTTCTTTTGTGTTAAAATGCTGTGAAGAGCCAATGGCTATAATTAATTCATTTACTTCCTTCAATGCGTTTTTTATGTCGCTCAGATGGCCATTGTGGAATGGCTGGAACCTGCCGATGAAGAGTCCTGTTTTCATTTTATTATTGGAATAGCTTTTGTTTTATGCTCGTTTTCTTTTATCCTTTTTAATATTTCTCCTGCTAACTTTCCCTTTGGTTTTTTTCCTTTCTCAACTTGTTTAAGTATTTTGTCTATTTCGCTGTAAGGCGCTCCTAATTCCTTTTCATCAGTATGCCCATGGAACAGCTCAGCAGTTGGCGCTCTTTCAATTATCTCTTTTGGCAGCTTTAAATGTTTTGCTAGTTTGTAAACTTCTGTTTTATACAAGCTCCCAATAACTTCCAAATCACATGCGCCATCACCATATTTTGTGAAATAGCCAAGCATCATTTCGCTTTTATTGGAAGTGCCTATAACTATGGCATTATGCGTGTTGGCATAATTATACAGTATGTTTGCCCTTGTCCTAGCTTTTGTGTTTATTATTGCTATTTTGTTTTCCTTCCATTTAAGGCTCTTTTTGTAGGGAGCAAGGAAGCTGTTTATAGGGATAATTGAATAGCTAATCCCAATAAGCTCAGCCAGTTTTTTGGCATATTCTGTGCTTTCCTTTGAAGAGACCCCTATCTCGGGCATTATTAAGCCTAATAAGTTTTTAGGGCCGATTGCTTTAGCCACTAAAAAAGCAGACAAGCTTGAATCAATGCCGCCGCTTAGGCCGATAACTGCTTTTTTTAAGTTGTTTTTTTCAAAATATTGCCTTATTCCTTTTATCAAATTAGAGTAGGTTTTTTGCATATTTGTCATTAGTTGGATTGGTTGTTTATATAATTTTGCAAAAAGTCAATTACAAATATCTTGATTTTGGGCTGTAGGCTTTGTTTAAAATTTCATTAAGTGGGCCACATAACCTGCCTCTTTCCCTAGCCATCTCTATCTGCCTGGAAGCAGCATCATAAAATGGGACACCAATACAGCCATTGCCGTCTTGCCTTTTAATTCTTTTTGTGTATTTTCTTATTGCCAGCAGGCCTTTTATTAGGGAAGTCTTTAACGAGAGTGATGACCTACCTGTCAGAAAAGATGCTGATTCTATAGCCTCTTTTTCCCCAAACCCGTCAGTATGCCCTTTCTTATCATCAAGCAGCTTGAATTTTGCCTGTGGTTCAGTGCCTATTCTTTCACAATATTCCCTTATTGCCTTAAAAAAACTCTCAGTTCTTTTATAGGGCACTTCCTCATCATTTTTTTGGTGTATGCCAAAAATATGTTTTTTTGCGATTTCAGGAAAATATTCTTCCCTGTATGGGTTTAATTCTGTCCTGCCGCTGACTATCTCATGCCAGACATTTAAATTGAAGCCATTATACCCTCTAAAAAATTCCCCGTCTCCTTTGAGCAATTTTTCCCCAAGATTGCTTGCCTTTTCTTTTTCATATTCAGCTAGCCCACCTTTATCTGTGAATATTGCTCCAGCATAAGCAACAATTTTAGAAACTTTAATCCTTCTATATTTTACACTTGCAACCAAAGCAGGGGCAACACCAAAGGAAGCAGCAGCAATATAAACCTCCTCAGCATGAAATTTCTCTGATGAAAAATTAATTAAATTGGATATATCTTCAATGACTGATAATTCTCCTGTGGCGTTCGGAATAAACTCTCCATCAGAGTCGCCTGTACCCCTGTATGAAGCGCAAACAACATTAAATCCCAAGCAGTTCAACAAAAACATCCATTTAAATTCCCCGCTTGGTATATCCTGGAGGCCCTTTGCCATTACAATGGTTGGCTTACTGCTTTGCCCCTTTATATACCATATAGAGATGCCATTGCGTCTTTCATTAAATAGTATTTGGTCTGCCATATTGTTAAAACCCAAGAACCTCTTTTTTGTGTTAGAGTTTGCATGGGCTTTTTAAATTTTTCTAAGCTTTACAGGCAACTAAAACAAATAAATTAAAATATAAAGGCAAAATACCCGTTTATATGAAAATCGCAGCTTTGGTTTCAGGCGGCAAGGACAGCCTGTATGCATCATATTTGGCATCTAAAGAGCATGAGCTGGTTTGTTTAGTCAGCCTGAAAAGCAAAAACACCGCTTCTTATATGTTCCATGTTCCGAATATAGAGCTAACCAAATTACAGGCAGGCGCAATAGGATTGCCTATAATCTTTAAGGAAACGAAAGGCGAGAAAGAAAAAGAGCTGAAAGACTTAAAAAAGGCAATTGAATTTGCTGTTGATAAATATGCTGCTGAGGGCCTTGTTTCAGGCGCATTATATTCGGAATACCAAAAGAAAAGGATTGACAATATATGCAAAGAGCTTGGCATCAAAAGCCTGGCTCCTTTGTGGCACAGAGACGCTGAAGAATATTTGAAAGAGCTAGTTAAGGCTGGTTTTGAGGTTATAATAACGGCTATAGCTGCTGAAGGCCTTGATAAAAGCTATCTAGGAGCTAAAATTGATAAAAATATGATAGAAAAATTAAAAACAAAAAATATTAACATCGCTTTTGAAGGTGGTGAAGCTGAAACTTTTGTTTTAAAATGCCCTTTGTTCAATAAGAAAATAGAAATAAAAAGAGCAAAGATAAAGATGGAAAAAGAATATATCGGGCAGTACATCATTGAAGATGCTGTTTTAGCTTAGAACTTTTGTATATGTCTTCTTTATAGGGGCCTAATCTTATTATTTCAGGATTTATTCCCCTCTCTGCTAATTTTTCTTTTAAATTTTCAGAATAAGAATCCTGGTCATAACCCAAGCAGATTACATCTGGGTTAATCTCTTCAATTATTTCATAAGGGTCTTTTTCATAGCCTAAAACAGCTTTGTCAACCATCGGCATCCCTTTAACGTGCTCCAAGCGCTGCCTTTCATTGTATTTTGGCTTTTCTCCTTTTACTTTTTCAATTGTCTTGTCCAAAGCTATAACAACTACCAGCTTGTCTCCTTTGCTTTTGGCCTGGTTTAAGAAGTATAAATGGCCCGGGTGCAATATATCAAATGAGCCGAATGCCATGACTGTTTTCATAATAAATGAGAAATAAAGGGAGTATATTAATGTTTTGGAACTCCAAATAAAACCAGAAAAGCGAAAGGTTTATATACACGTACGTTTACACGTATGTTTATGGTTACAAAAACACTCACTATCATGGAAGATTCGTACAGGTTATTGGCAGGCAATAAGTTGGAAGGCGAGAGCTTTTCTGAGGAGATAAGAAGGGTTTTCTCTAAGAAAAAAGCTAAAAAATTGAGTGATTATTTTGGTGTTCTGAGCAGAGAAACAGGCAATCGCATGGTTAAAGATCTGGAGAGAATCAGAAAAGAGCAAATAAAACTGACTAAAGAAAGGATAGTTAAACTAAGATGAAAGTTCTAGACACAACATTCTTAATAGATCTTCTTAATGGAGATAAAAGAACCCTTAAAATAACAGAGGATAATGAACAATTATTGACAACGCAGATTAATATGTATGAAGTTATAAGAGGCGCTTTTCTGGGAGATGCTTCCAAGCCCGAGATATTAAAAGCCAAAGAGCTTTTTGGGGATATAATTGTATTACAACTAGATGATAACTCTGTAATAAAGGCAGCAGAAATATTCACAGATCTCACTAAACAAGGCAACATAATCGCTGATAATGATTGTCTAATAGCAGCTATTGCCTTAAGCAATGGTATAGGTAGTATCGTAACAAAAAACACAGAGCATTTTAAGAGGATTAAAGGGATTAAAGTGGAAACATATTAGGCTTTTAAATTCCAGCTATCTTTGCTGTACTTATTCTTTTCCAATTCTTTAGCCAACTTTAATTCTTCTTCTGTCAACCCACCAGTTATCATTTTAACATTAAAATTCTCCTTAAAGCCATGCTCCATTGCCTTTGCAACATCATCATAAGCCATTTTTTTTATTTTATTTTTTGTTATTGGATTTTTTTTATTGAATAGTTCATTATTTATGGATGTTATTCTATTTTTAGATTTTTTTATTTCATCTTTTATATTTTCCAGATTAAAGCAATTTACATATTTTTCAACATTAATATCAATCAAAACAGCGCCGTGCTGCAGCAATTTTCCCTGCTTTCTGGTTTGAGCTGAGCCGACTATTTTTTTATTGTTTGCAATGATTTCATAATAAGAAGGCTCATT
>JAGVXP010000025.1 GCA_018303725.1 Candidatus Woesearchaeota archaeon
TGTAGAGAATTCTTTGATTGCGGACTATTTATTCTTTCCGCCAATTCACCGTCAGGTCTTCCGCTACGCTTCAGACCATGACGAACTCTTGGCGGGATTAAGCATTTTTTCCCTGTACTTAACCAGCTCCTTGACAGTAACTGTCCTTAACTGATATTTTTCAGCGAAATCCTCCAACTGCTCCAGTTTAGCCATTGAGCCGTCATCATTCATTATTTCGGCAATAACAGCAGCAGGAAATAAACCGGCCAATTTGCATAAATCAACAGCTGCTTCTGTATGCCCCTGCCTTTCTAAAACGCCCCTTTCAGCTGCTCTTAAAGGAAAAACGTGCCCGGGCCTTGCTAAATCCTCTGGTTTTGTTGCCTTATCAATCACCTTTTTTATTGTTGCAATCCTGTCATTAACGCTCACGCCCGTTGTTGTTTCTTTTTTTGCATCAACACTTATTGTAAAGGGTGTGTTGAATTTGTCATCAGGGTTATTAACCATTAATGGTATTTTTAACTCATCCAACCTATAGGCTGTTATAGGCAAGCATACAATGCCTCTAGCCTTGGCTATCATCCAATTCAGTTCAGAGGGGGTTACTTTCTCTGCAGCTATAACTAAATCACCCTCATTTTCCCTGTTCTCATCATCCACCACAATTATAAATTTACCCCTTTGTAAATCCTTAATTGCATCCTCTACTTTAGCAAATCTCATTTTTTATCACCATAGAAAATGAGACCTATAATTCCAAAAGAATTATTTTGTCTCATTTTTCACCTCAATGAAAAATGAGGCTTAAAATTGCGAAGCAATTTTTTTGTCTCATTTTAACTAAAGAAAATATAATAGATTTAAAAAATTATGGGTTTTGGTTTAACAATTATAAGTAACCTTCAACCAATATATCCTTGCCAATCTTCTTGGAGCTAAGATGTTTCAGCTGTATGCTTCTGTCAACTTTTGTAATGCCCAAATCTCCTATTGCCCCTAAGCCTGACCCTATCACAGAAGGAGCCAGAAAAAATAGTATCTTATCAACGATGCCGGCTTTTATTGCCTCGGAATTTAGCTCGGCGCCGCCTTCTATCATCACAGAGGTTATCTCTAATTTGCCAAGCTGCTTCATTAAATCATCTAAATCAACCATCCCTTTTTTTGTGTTGACTATTAAAACATTAACCCCCTTGTGCTGTAATTTCTTAATCTTTGCTTTGTTTGCTTTGTTGGTAGCTGCAATTATTAGCTTGTTCGGCTCATTTTTAACAACATTGGCATCCAAAGGTGTTTTGAGTTTTGAATCAACGACAATCCTTATGGGCGTTCTGCCGCTAACAAGCCTTGGTGTCAGCAGGGGATTATCCTTCAAAACCGTATTAATGCCCACCATTACAGCATCTAACTCTGCTCTTAGCTGATGGACATATCTCCTAGCCTCCCTTCCAGTAATGTATTTGCTGTCTCCAGTTCTTGTTGCAATCTTGCCGTCTAAACTCATCGCAGATTTGACTACAACAAAAGGCCTTTTTGTTTTCATCCATTTTATGTAAGGCTCATTTAATTTTTTGCATTCTTTTTCCAAGATGCCAATTTTTGTTTTTATTCCCCTAAATTTTAGTTCGTTAAAGCCATTAACAACAGGATTAGGGTCTTTCATCCCAATTATGACCTCCCTTATGCCAGCTTCCACAATACTTTCGGTGCAAGGCGGAGTTTTGCCCCAATGAGAACAAGGCTCTAAAGTCACATACATGGTTCCATTAAATGCCTTCTTGCCAGCATCTTTTATAGCCATTATCTCAGCATGATCCTGGCCAGCCTTTTTATGAAACCCCTTGCCAACAATAGACCCCCTTTTGACTATTAAAGCCCCTACAATTGGGTTGGGAGAAGTAGTCCCTTTGCCTTTTTCAGCTAATTTCAATGCCAGCTCTATGTATTTTTTATGGCTTCTCATTATGCCTCTTTAAGAAGGGATTTTACGCTAATATATAAAAGTTAGTCTTTATTGGGGAGAAATAACTATTTTAATTCTTGGTATCTCCTCTCTATCAGCCCAAACAATGAATCATCTTTATCCCTGCTTAACCCACAGATATTCTCTAAAACATAGGGCAATCCTTTGTTAGCTTTAAGCCCAGCTAATTTTTTTCCCTGCTCGCTTCTTTTGCCTATCTCAGTTTCATCAAAATGAAGTGCATTGCCTATTGATGTTACTACCCTATCTACTGGCAGCCCATATTTCATTAGCAACTTTGCAGGCCCTATTAGCCTATCATTTGGCGCCAAATAGCTTATCACTTTTGAGGTTAGCCTCTCTACATTATCCCCTAAATGTTTGTTAGTAATTCTTTTAAATATCTCATCTCTGTGCTTGGTAAGGTTATCAATAGTAAAATCAGAATCTTTATTTTCTTCATAAAACTCTATTGCAAGCCCGCTAATTATCTGTTCTGATACGCCTACAGCAAATGAATGTATAGGATAGAAAGGCAAATCAGCCATGCTTGTAAGGCCTTCTTGAGCAGCTGAATAACCAAAGGCAGTATGCCATGCATTATGGCCAAATATTTTTCTCAACCAATACCTGTGAAAATTCTCTTTTGGCTGTATGTCTGGAAAATCTATAGTGCCTCTAATTGCTTCAGCATCAATAGGCAGCCATGTATAGCCCTCTGACACCAGCCTGCCTTCCCTTGTAGTGCTCATTATATGCACAACTGCATCCACTAAGCCAATTCTTTTTTCTGCTTGAGGATGAAATGTAAAAAAAGTTCTTAAATACTCATTCCTAAACTTACTGGCTGTTCCTTCCTGATTTTCGCAGAATAGTATATTCTTAAACCCATTATTATTCCTTAAAAAATACTCTAAGCCTGCTTCCAATAGCCCCGCTATCCCGCCCAGATTGTCTTTTCCAACAGCAGTAAAAATTAAATCAGAATTGGCAATTTCCTCAATTATTAAAGCCTTATTAGAAAGCTCAGCTGAACAATAGCCTCTGGCGCCTTTTAATTTTAGCGGCTTTATTCCTTCAAGATAAGCAACGTCAACCTCATATCCATCTGGATTTGTAACTGTCTTGATAGGCCCTGGATAAGAATCAACAAAAATAACATCATGCCCAGCCAGTATAGCCTGCCTTCCTGGAAGGCCTCTTCCGTTTTGCCCTGCTCCGAATACTAGGGTTTTTTGCATTTTTTATTTTTATGTATGGTTTAGTGGTGTTGCAGAATCCTCTCTGTACTTCCCCTAAGGTTAAATGCACAAACATACCTCATGATTTCATTTTTTACAGCATGCATAACAATTGCTTCAGGATTTTCAATTCTTTCTTTTTTAAGGTTAGAATACATAGTTTTAATAGCATTATTCACTTCAGGCTTATAATAAACATAGTGACCAGCTAACTCTGTTACAAACATTAACTCATGAGGCATTTTCCTTAATTCTTCTGGTGTCCATTTAACTCCTTCAGGCAACCATTTTAAATAGTGTCCATCTTCTAGTACTGCTTCGCTCATTATTTTATAAAGGTTAGATCTGTTTGAGCCATTTTCCATTTCTGCAAGCTTAAGCAATTCCTTTGTTTGTGTAGTAGCAAAACATGGCCCAACATTTGCAGCAGTAATACCAAAAGTTGGATGGAATTCTAATATTCCATCTGGCAAATAATCTGCATTATGCTCCTTGAAACCCATACCAAATTCTCTTGCAATATCGGGCAAGGTATGTGCAGCTTCGCAATTCCATATCTCTTTGTTTTGAATTCCTTCTATTCTTGTTCCTGTTTTTCCTACAATAAATGTAGGCCTAGGCAATTTTTCGCTGTCTGATTTTGCAATATAATCCTCAATTGATTTCCTGAATTCATTCGGATCAGTGCCTGGACCTGTTGTTTCTTCTGTCCCTATCTCGTATTTAATAACTGTTTTTCCTAGTCTCCTTCTCTCCTGTTCAGCAAATTGGACTAAACGAACACCTAAATCAATCATACCAGCTTTGTCCATCTTAACAGTTAGCGGAGGAGTAAAAGAAGGGTCAATATGTATTACAGAATACTCTGCTTCAACACAGGCTGTAATTGATTTTTCAACAGACCTTAATGCATCTTCCATTCCCAATTCTTTCTCATTAGTCCTGTACCAAGGTCCGCAATGGTCAACTCCTATGTGCCTTATATAAGGAGGGGAATTGTCTTCATGCAAACCCAACTCTCTTTCAACCTTTTCTACTAATTGAACAAATGTTTGTGGAGTTAGCCCCATGACATAACCTCCGCCTTCCTTTTCACTGATTTGATTTCTGCTCGCTACAAACATAACAGGGAAACTATGCTCTTTTGCTAACCCAATCGAAGCCCTTATAATCTCTTCTGACATTGGACAGATTCCTAAGTAAGTTATAGGAGTTTCTAACTTAGGTATTACATCAACAAGCTGTTTTAAGGTTATATCATTTCTTAGCGCCATTTTATCTCCCTCCTAACTGCATTTCTTTGTATCTTTGCTCTAATGCAGCTACTAACTCCTTATAGCCTTTTGCTTTTGCATGCTCATACAGCCTTTGTATATGCGTTTCTTTTGGCAATGCGTCAAATCCGTCTATATCATATGCATTAATTGCCTGCTGCATTGCTTCTGCCCCGCCTTTTGGGTCATATTTTCCTTCTGGATTACGCCACTCATTTATTGCCGAGCCAGCTAACATAAGGAAATTGCTTTGGTTATAGCCTCTTTCCGTAATATCATCAAGATTTAGTATTATATTGCCCTGGTCCAAGCCGCCAGCCCTTGCTATCATAACAGGCTTGTGTTTGCCTAACTCCCCCATAAGAGCAAGTTCTGATGCCACCCATTCGTCTCCATATGGCCTAAGAAGCGGAATCTTATGAGTCCCAACAGGCCCTGTTTGCCTTAGATCAATACCGTCCAATCTTGCAAGCATGTCTAATATCTCCCTATAAACTGCTTTTGTTAAAGGAGTAATCCCTCCATTATGGCCATAAATTGGAACACTTCTGCCTGTCTTAGCTAAGTGGTCTCTAACCATTCTTACCCCGCCTCTTCCGTAAATCTCGCTAAACATAATTGCAGTTGCGCCATTATCTAATGCTGTTCCTGCATTCCCTATTAAATTTTGCACTGCATTTCCTATGTGCGGTGCATAGATAATCTCTCCTTCGCCTCTTTCTTTATTGGCTCTTTTAATAGACTCAGATACTGCTTTTACCCTTTTATCAAGAGGGCAAGGCCCATACCAAACACCAAAGTTTTCATCATCTTTAACAAAAAGAAATAGAGGATTCTTAGCTGCTTCAGCTATTACAGGAGCATACTCTTCCGGTGTTAAGCCTGTTTTTGGCTTTCCAATAGTGCCAAAAGCTATTTTTTGACCGTATTTAGCAAGCTTTCTTAAACCTCCCGGCCCAAAAGCTGGTCCTGGGAATGCGTCAATTACCTGCTGGGGCAGATACAAATGAACTAGTTTAATATCAATATTTTTTGGGAAATCGAACTGGACAGCTCCTGCAACAATATGCAAAATCTCTGTGGAGTAAATTGTATCATGTTTGGCGTCCCATACATTTTGTAGAGGGAATGCAATCCTAACTAGCCCTATTATGTTATCATCCAAAGAAATATGGTCAATAAATTTGCCTGTGCTTTCCTGTAATAAGGTTTTTTCACCAGTATGCCTCTCTCCGGTTGTTTGCAGCCTTGCAATCTCTTCTGCAGACTTTTCATATGAAGTTATATCCATAGTTTGGATAAAGTAAATTGCTATTATCTGGTCTTTTGGCTCTAAATGCCCAAAATGAGGTAAGTTTTCTTTTACAACTCTTCTAACACTCTCTTCTCTTCCATTCAGGTCAAGACGAGATAAAATGTCTCTTAATTTTTCTACCATGCAAATCCCCCATTTTAACCGCTATTTCTGATACGCCAATAGCAGTTGCTAAAAATATTTTTGTTGACATTTTTTATCTGTAATTTCTTTGAAACTTATTTTCTATCTAATTTTTTTATTTGCAAAATGTGCTAATAATGTCTCATCAATGCTTCTTGACATTGTTCCTGCTCTTATATCTTTTAAATCTTCTGCTGACCAATCAATTTTCAATTCACTCCCTACTGCTTCCAATCCCTTTATGTCAGTAAGGGGTAATTCAGTATATTGAGGAAGTGCAACGATTTTTCCTTGGTATTTCTTTTCATGCATTGCATGTAATCCTTCCAGCATTGCATCTGGCCCACACAAAGCTCCCACATCATCATAAACATAGATATTTCTTGCCTTTAGCATACCAAGAATTGTTGTCATATCCTCAACAGTTGATCCTGTGTTGCCAGTAATCCAAAAACCTTCATTTGTTTTTGCAATTCTACCATCCCAATGCAAGTCCCCTATTGAATATTCATTTCCATCCTCAAGCACAACAGGGCCATCTCCCCTTTTCATGCCAGCATACGCCATCAACATCCCATTATCAGACATGATGGTCCTGCATCTCTCTAGTGTTTGCTCTGGAAATTGTTTCACTGTCTCTATATAATAATTGACTTCTCTGGGCCTTATCACAGATAATAATTTTGTTTCACTAACATTAATCTTTTGTAACTCAACATTATATTCACTAAAATCCCCCCCAAACCTAGCAATAGCCCTATCCATCCCAGCATTAATAACATCTGCTAAGTAAATTTTACTAAGCGATTTTAACCCCCCGCCAGCTAAAGAAGAAAGAATATATTTGAGGTGTAACGAAGCCATATTCCCTCCGCCACCATTAATTAATATGGTTTTATCATCTTCTCTTATGGACCCCACCCTATGAGAAGCGCCAATGCATGCCATATTTTCTATCATAGAAGCTTCAATTAAACCTAATTTTCTTTCTCCGTCTTCGGGTGAATGAACCATGACAAAATACCTTTGAACATGTGGGCCATAGATACCTAAACCCCTGAATCCACCAGGAACCCTATAGCCAACAGCCTCTAGTCCATCAAAATCCCTCATGTCTGCTTGTATCATATGGATTTCCCCGGGTTTTAAATTTACATTTTTTCCAGCTGCTAAAACAACAACTAATGCCTCATGCCCATTAATAACCCCGCTGCCTTCCATATCAAACCCAGATCTGCCGTTGCCACCAATTCTTTCCCTTTCATAACCAAGTAGTATATTTGATATATCAGAACCGCAAATAGGCACAGAAAGAAAACCAACCAAAACAGCGTCATCACTTAAATAATTTAATAATTGCCTTTGGTAAGCTACATTTTCAAAACCTTTTCCAAATTGGACAACTGCTTTTGTGTATAACTGTCTTCCTCTTTCACTAGCATAATCAAGAACTTCTTTTCCATAATTGTTAGTAACAACCTTTAAAGGTAAATTTGGTTTTGACATTTTCCATCCCCCTCAAAATTTTTAATTTATTCTCGAAGCCATTTTTTCTCTTCTTGCCTCTGCTCTCCAATTTGTGATATAAAACAAATGTTTATAGGATAATGGCTTCATTCCTCCAAATGCTTCTGCTCCTCTCATCACATAAACAGTATCCACTAAAGCAGCATATGCATTAGTGGCTTGCTTTTCACTTTCGCCCATCGTAACTGCACATACGCCAGGAATAAGGACAATTCTTGGAAGGTATATGCTCCTGTCCAAATTTAATGGAAGTTTATGCCTATATCTCCTTATGTATTGCTCCTTCGCTTCTGCTGTCTTCTTCCTCAGTGTGGAAGCATTATCGCCAGGCTTAAAATCAACAACCATCGGTACTGCCCTGCCGTATACAGCAGCATCAGGATTGGACATGCCCTGCGCTATTGTTGCTAGTGCGATTTCAGAAAAAAGCAGTTTCATAACAAGTGTTTTTTCTTCTATCCCTTTTGTATTTTTATTTTTTATTTCTGGAAAACATCTTTTTACACAATTATATGCTTCATCAACAAGAGAAGAATCTGGCATTTGAAAGGAATCAACACCAAATGGAAACTCAGGAAGATGTGCTTTTGAATAAGTGAATATTTTCTCAAGAACCATTTGGTCAAGATCATAAACTTCTTGCGGGGAATATCCTGTCTGTATTGTGCCATGCTGAGCCATAAAAATTACTTTTGGCTCGGCTTGATTTTTCCATTCTTTCATCTTGCGGTTAAAGACTATGCTTAAAGGGGCGCCTGGCTCAACAAACTCCATAAACCTTATAGAGATGTCACCGCCAAAAAGTTCAGTATACGCTTGCTCCGCATTGTTTGAGCACAATAGGCTATTTTTAACAGTATTGTGGTCGTGGATGTTCCATCTTGGCCTGTTATGGGTTCCGCTTAATTGGGCATGAAAACCAGTTTCAACAGAAGGATCTCCATCCCCATGACTAGCTCCCCTAAATAACCTTGCCACTTTTTGATCCAACACCTTGACATAACCAAAATCTTTGGTGTAATCATGCTTAAGAACAGAATCACAAAGCTCTTCAGATGAGCCTAATCCATTTAGTACCTTTTTAACATCAACCATTCCAAAACCTTTTGGCTCAATTGTTGAAAGGCCATGCCCAGAAAGCTTTACAAAAACACTATCGCCAAGATTTACAGATGTGTTTCCCCCGCCTAAATAAGAATATTGGTATCCATCCTCTTCAAGACTAAACTGGCCAAAGTATCTTGACAGTTTTGCAATAGTCTCCAAATGGCTACCGCCCGAGCTTAAGTCCCCCAATAATTCATTGAATGTTGCCCATTTCCTCATACATATCCCCCAATAGCTGTTTTTATTTACAATTTTATCCACATTTATAAACTTTTCTCATTATAACCACTTTAAAATGGAAACTTTTGGAAAGATTTAAATAATCTTGTTTAAATCTCAAACATAATAAACCAAATATGGGGGAAAATAGCAATGACAGCACCACCAGAAAGATTAGCTAAATTTATCAAACCACTTCAACTACAGATAGAAGAAGATAAAACATTACCTGAAAGAGTTGAAGGAAAAGGTATTGTAATAGATGCTGGTTCTTTTCCTGTTGATGTTTATAATAGCAGACTAGACAGGTTCACCACAGGGCAAGAAATCGAGTCAGAACACTTAAAAAAGGATCAATTGATTTCTATGCTTGAGCAAATGCTGAGAATAAGATTTTTTGAAGAAGAAATATATGCCTTAAAATTTAATGAAGATAAAAGACATCCGGGTTTTGATTTTATTGGTGCTACTCATCTCTATGTTGGCCAAGAACCAATGGCAGCCGGTGTAGTTGCAGCATTAAAACCAGATGATTATATCACATCAACTCATAGAGGCCATGGGCATTGCATTGCGAAAGGAGCAGATACTAGCTTAATGATGGCAGAGTTAATGGGAAAGGAAGCTGGTTATTGCAAGGGCAGAGGAGGTTCAATGCATATTGCTGATTTAGGAAAAGGAAACCTTGGAGCAACTGCAATAGTTGGAGAAGGTTATGGTATACTAACTGGAGCTGCATTAACAATAAAACAATTAGAACTAGAAGATAGAGTAGCATGTGGTTTTTTTGGTGATGGTTCATTGCAAAGGGGAAATGCATCTGGCTCATTTAATCTTGCAGCAACCTGGCAACTTCCAGTTATTTACATAATAGAAGAAAATGGTATGGGAATGACTGTAATGAAGCATGAAACAACTAACCTTAGATTTCTTGCTCAAAGAGCCATGGGATTTGGTATTTATTCAGAAGTTGTTGATGGAACAAATGTATTGGCTGTTTATGATGCTGCTGAAAGAGCAAGAAATAGAGCTTTAAATGATAAACCATCTATAATTGTGCTTGTTGGAACTAGGAAGTATGGTCATTCTTTAAGTGATCTTAGGAGGAGTTATAGAACTAAAGAAACGGAAGATTTATGGGCACAATATGATGGAATTGAGAGACTTAAAAATGATTTGATACACAATAGAGTAATAACTAAAGCTGAATATGAAAAAATAGAACAGAGAGTTAGGGATGAAATAGAAAAAGCAACAGACTTTGGAATATCTGAAAAATACCCCCATCCTTTAACTGTGAAGAACGGCTTATTTTCTGAAAAGGTTGAAGAGATTGTACCGCCTCAATTCAAAACTGAAGGCATTAAAAGCTCAGATTTAATTGTGGATAGATCAAAACCACTATTTGGTTATAATGGAAAACTTTTGTATAAAGGAGCTATTAATGAAGCATTAAGACAAGAAATGGCCAGGGACAGAAGAGTTTTTTTATTGGGCGAGGATATATCCTACCATGGTGGTGCTTTTGGTGTAACAAATGGTTTAGTAGAAATATTTGGAGAAGAGAGAGTTAGAAACACACCCATTTCAGAAGACGCTTTTACAGGATTATCTGTAGGGGCGGCTTTAACTGGTTTAAGGCCCGTTGTAGAAATTATGTACGGTGATTTTATATGTATTGCAATGGACGAGATAGACAACGGGGGTGCTAAGGTTAGATATATGTTTGGTGGAAAAGCAGAAGTTCCTCTTGTACTCAGAACTCAACATGGCGGCGGGAAAGGATATGCTGGTCAGCATTCACAACACAAGGAGTCATGGCTTACTCATATACCTGGTTTAAGGGTTGTTATGCCTTCTACCCCTTATGATGCAAAGGGCCTTTTAGCTCAAGCTATAAGGATTAATGATTTTGTTGTATTTATAGAAGAACAACTGAGTTATGCAGATAAAAACATTGCACAAGATGTTCCAACTGAACCTTATATTATTCCATTTGGAGTAGCAGATATAAAAAGAAAAGGCTCTGATATTACTATTATAACTTATTCAAGAATGGTTCATGAGGCTTTAGCAGCTGCAGAGATATTACAAACAGCATATGGAATAAGCGCAGAAGTTGTTGATTTAAGAACATTAGCACCTTATGATAGGAACGCGGTAAATGAATCTTTTAAGAAAACAGGAAGAGGAATTGCATTAGCTCAGTCTTGCTATACTGGAAGTTTTACAGGAGAAATTGCTGCTAATCTGCAATATGATATGTTTGATCATATGAATGGCCCCATAATTAGAGTAAATGCCCTAGACTCTGTCCCACCAATGTCAGAACCACTTGAAGCAACTTTCTTACCTAATAGATATGATGTAATAGAGGCTGTTTGTATGGCTTGTAATACTGCTGTAAATCCAGGACATACAAAAAAGAATTTTTTATTAGGAGAAAAATCAAAATTTGCTTCGAATCTTGTTGAATATACAGGAAAAGAGCCAGAGTCTTACTCAGTGATGATCCTGAATAGGGTGTTGAGTGGTAGTAATTAAAAAACGCTGCAAAAGAAATCTTAATTAAATGAAAATGCCAAGAGCAATTCCACTTTTAGATATATATGAAAAAGCCGTCAGAGATACAGATGCAAAAGTTGTTATGCTCTGCGCAAATAATTATCCTGCAAAGCTCGCAGGAAATTTTGGCATTGATAACTTATTTTATTTTAATGGGCTGGTCAGAAAAAAATGCAAATTGAACTTAGTTGAGGTTTCTGATGATTTCTGGGGAATTGAGCAACTGCTTTTTCCAGAGCAAATATTAGGGGATAAAAGTAGAAAACATTTTAGCGCAATTGAGGAAAAAGCAAGAGAAGAAAGGGTTTATTTTATTGCAATGGGGACAGGCGCATTATTTTCTTATGCATACATAAAAGAGACTGACACTGCTTTTTTTGAATTTCCAAAAGGACGCGGCCAGAGGGGCATGCTTAATATTTACAATGCATACGCTGATTTTGCAGCAGCAGGGCTAGGAATACAACTATATAATGGAAGGCGAAATGCAACCCGCAACCCAAACAATTTTACAGAAAAAATACAATTAAAAGATATTTCCACTTTTATTAAGGACATATCTATTATTGATATAGGTAATGTCAACTTTGCTGGACTAGACCCTGAAATACAGATTTCAAAATCAGAGGCAATGAATCTTGCTTTAGCTTTGGCTCTGAACAGATATTCATTAGCGAAGCCAAACAGGGTATTGCAGTTAGTAGAACAGATGCAATACGCAGGAATGGAGCCAAACACCGTAGAGCAGGTGGTAAGATTTGATAATTTCTTAAATGCAAACCTTCCATTAGGTTATTTTGGGTATATGGCTGATAACGGCCATGTTGGTGTTAGAGGAACAAGAATAACTAATAATCCCAATGATTA
Organism: Candidatus Woesearchaeota archaeon; assembly: GCA_018303725.1. Classification (GTDB taxonomy): domain Archaea; phylum Nanobdellota; class Nanobdellia; order Woesearchaeales; family JAGVXP01; genus JAGVXP01. Next base: position 12,187 of record JAGVXP010000025.1, read on the forward strand.
TGATCTCTTTGAGTTTGCTAAAGCTTATTCAGGACCAATTCTTGCTATACACCATAACATTTTATTTGAGAATGAAAAGCAACCAGGCACAAAAGCGAATCTTGAAAGAGACATGGATGTGCAAAGGGAAATAATAAAAGCAAAAGATATGCCTTACCCTAATAGAATTAGAGGTATAAATGAGTATATACTTCGTGCATTTGATAACCCAAACATAAAATTAATGATTGTTTCTCCAGAACCGAAATGCAATATGTGTACTAACATAGAGAGATTAGCATCTGAAGTTGCAGAAGCAACAATAATAACTGCAGATAAAATTAGGGCAACAGGTAAATACCAAGAATCTAAGATAATTCCATTCGCTTTTATAACAAAAGGCCATGAAGATAGGCTGGATAATATGTTAAGGCAATACATCCAAAATTAACATATTATTTAAGATATTAAAAATTGATCTTAAAGATGAATATAAATAAAAAATTATCTCTTCCTCTTCGCCCAAGCCTTCAGCCTTAAAGCATTCAATTTAATAAAGCCAATAGCATCAGTCTGCTCATAGCCACCTATTTCATCCATTGAAGCAATTTTCTTGTCATACAAGCTTAAAGGGCTTTCTCTTCCTTTTATTATCACATTGCCTTTGTACAGGCTTAAATAAACCTTGCCTGTAACATTCTCCTGGCTTTTGTTTATCATTGTTGTCAATAATTCCATCTCAGGGCTGTACCAGAAGCCGGAATATATCAAATGCGAAAGTTTAGGGATCAAGCTGTCTCTTAGCAGCATAACCTCCCTGTCCATTGTCAACCCTTCTATATCAAGATGGGCTTTGCGCAATATAGTTCCAGCAGGTGTTTCATAAACTCCTCTTGATTTCATCCCAACAGCCCTGTCCTCAACTATGTCCTCTCTTCCAACTCCGTTTTCACCGCCAACCTTGTTTAGGTAAACAAATAAGCCTAAAGGATCTGATTTCACAACTTTGTTTGTTTTGTCCTCAACTTTAATTGGTATTCCGTCCTTAAATTCAATTATTAACTCTGTTTCCTTATCAGGTGATTTTTTTGGTGATATTGTCATTTCGTAAGCTTCTTCAGGCAATGTATATTTTGGGTCTTCCAAAACTCCAGCCTCATAGCTAATATGCATTAAGTTAGGATCTGTTGAGTAAGGAGCTTTTTTTGTTGCCTTTATTGGGATATTATTTTTTTCAGCAAAAGCTATCATATCCTGCCTTCCATTAAACTTTGCCAAAAATTCCTTCTCTTTCCATGGGCTTATTATCTTTGCATCAGGCATTAATGTATAGTAAGTTAATTCAAACCTTAGCTGGTCATTTCCCTTTCCAGTTGCTCCATGCGCCACAATATCTGTTTTTTCCTTTTTGGCAATTTCAACCTGCTTTTTAGCTATTAACGGCCTTGCCAAGGAAGTGCCAAGAAGGTATTTTCCCTCATAAATTGCATTAGCCTTTAGAGCAGGGAATATAAAGTCAGTTACAAACTCTTTTTTCACATCTTCTATATAAACTTTAGAAGCTCCGATTTCCAATGCCTTTTCTTTTGCTGCCTTAAAGTCTTCCTTCTGGCCTAAATCTGCTATAAAGCAGACTACATCATAGCCTTTATCCAAAAGCCATTTTAGTATTACAGATGTGTCTAATCCGCCTGAATAAGCAAGTATAACTTTTTGTTTTGCCGCCATAGAATGCGAAAGAATTATGCTATTTATAAATTTATTGACTCAAACAAAAATAAAATAGACAAGAATGTCTGATTTTGGACTTTATAGATAGAAAAATTTATATAGTAGTTATAACTACTACATAACTCAGAGGAAAAGGTGAAATTATGAAAGCCACAACAATTCAAATAAAGAACGAAACCCTTGATAGAATGAAATACTTTAAGAAATATAATAAAGAAAGCTATGATGAAATAATCAACAAATTAATTGACGAAATTGAGGAAGGGGAGCTTACAGACGAAGCGTTAAAAGATATAATTGAAGCCAAGAAAGAGATTAGAGAAGGGAAAGGCCAGAAAATAGAAGAAGTAGCCAAAGAGCTTGGCATAGAGCTTTAAAAAGATGTTTTCTGTTATTATTCTTCCAAAAGCAAAAAAGCAGCTTATGAAACTAGAAAAAAAGGTTATAGAAGTTATACTCAAAAAGATTTATAGTATAAGAGAAAATCCTCTGCATTATATAGAAAGGCTGGAAGGGATACCAAGCTGGAAATTAAGAGTAGGTGATTACAGGGTAATCTTAAGCATAAACACAAAAGAAAATAAGGTATTTATTGAGAAAGTGGGGCATAGAAAGGATATTTATAAGAGTAAATAAGTAAAGTCTCAAATTGTTATAATAAGTTGATTATAAATTTATTTTGATAGTGACTCTCTCAGACATCTTTCATGAAGATAAAAAGTTATTGTTCTGCCATTATTTTCATAAGAGATAACTATGGGGGGGTTTTCTGTGCTATAGCCGCCTTCTTCATTCAGGCATTTTAAGCATGGCAAACCAAATGTGTTTCTTTGTTTTTTTTAGGTTATCATCAGCTGGAGCATTTTTTAAAGAAGAATATAATTTTATTTCCCCCCTTGTTATTTTTTCAATAATAGTTGCAATCTCTTCATCATTCTTTACTGGCATCTAAACCAATCCCTCCTCTTCCTTGAACCCAAACATTAAATTCATATTCTGCACAGCCTGTCCTGATGCGCCTTTTATCAGGTTATCAATAACTGCCACAATAACAAGCTGGTTGTTTTCGTCAATTTCAAAGCCACCTATTAAGCAGTAATTTGTTTTTTGTACAGCTTTGATGTCAGGTATTTTTTCTTCTATTATTTTTATGAATGGCTGGTTTTCATATTGTTTTTTGTATAGTTCAATTATTTTTTCTTTTTCAATTGATTTTTTTAATAAAATATGCGCAGTGCACATCATGCCCTGGAATGTGTCTATGACATGTGGCGTAAATGATATTTTTTTCTTGATGAATTGCCCTATCTCATATTTATGCCTGTGTTTTGTTAAGTTGTATGCAATTAGGTTGTCTTTAATCACGTCTGGGTTTTTAGCATAAGCTGATTCTTTACCAGCGCCAGACCATCCTGATTTGCAGTCAAAAACAATGTATTTTGCTAATTTTTGAATTGGCAATGCAGCTAAAATACACGAAGTAGCATAACAGCCGGGGTTTGCCACTAACTTCGCCTTTTTTATTTTGATTTTTTGCTTTTCACTTAACTCCGGTAAGCCATAAACTGCTTTTTTGTTTCCTTCTTTATCCAAATGCTTCACTTTGTAAACTTCCTCGTATTTCTCTACCTTTTTGAATCTGTAATCAGCGCTTAAATCAATTATTTTTTTGCATTTTAGTTTTGGCACTATCTCGGTTGCTTTTGTGTGCGGAAGAGCCAAAAAGATGCAATCTAGCTGCATATTATTAATTTCGTCAATTGAATAGTTTGTGAACTTTAGCCCGTCATTGTTAAAATCCAGGTATAAGCTTTTTACTGTTTGCCCGGCATAGCTCTGGCTGTTTAAAACCTTTAATTCAACTTCCTTGTGCTTCAGCAGGATTTTTATTAGCTCATATCCTGTGTAACCTGAAGCTCCGATTATTCCGACTAATTTCATTTTTTCACAATACCTCATCCAATATCTCAATGCACTCATCAACTTCCTTTTCCTTAATAGTCAAAGGAGGCAAAAATCTCATTGCAGTATCTGTTACATTATTAACAATAAGCCCTTTCTCCAGGCATTTATCAACATATGGATTTACTTCCTTGTTCAATTCAATAGCAACCATTAAGCCTTTGCCTCTTACCTCTTTTATTATTGCCTTTTTTTCTTTTAATTCATTCAATTTTTTAATAAAATAATTTCCTATTTTTTCAGCGTTTTCAACTAATTTTTTCTTTAAAATAAAATCAATTGTTGCGTTTGCAGCTGCGCAGGCTAGGGAATTTCCTCCGAATGTTGAGGCATGGTTGCCTTTGTCAAAATCCAGGCCTTTATTTGCTATGCAGATGCCAATTGGAACTCCGTTTGCAATGCCTTTTGCCAGTGTTACAATGTCCGGCTTTATATTTTCATGCTGATAAGCAAAAAACTTTCCTGTTCTTAAAGAGCTTTGGACTTCATCAGCTATAAGCAGTATTTTCTGCTCTTCACAAATCTTTTTCAATTTAGCCAAATAGCCTTTATCTGGCACAATTATTCCAGCTTCGCCCTGTATTGGCTCTGCAATCACAGCAGCTGTATTAAGGTCAATAGCTGAGTACACAGCATCAATATTATTGTAAGGAACATGCGCAAAGCCAGGCACCAAAGGCTCAAATGGTTGTTTATACTTCATTTTCCATGTGGCTGCCAAAGCGCCAAATGTTCTCCCATGGAATGCATGCTCCATTGCTATGATTTTTGTTTTTCCTGTTATTTTTCTTGCCAATTTAAATGCAGTTTCATTTGCCTCTGCCCCTGAATTGCAGAAAAAGCATTTACCCAAGCCTGAAATCTTAACCAGCTTCTCTGCCAGGATAACCTGCTGTTCTGTATAATACAGATTGCTGATGTTCAACAATTTTTCTGCCTGCTTTGCAATTGCATTTGCAACTTCCTTATTCCCATGCCCGGCAGGATTACAAGCTATCCCTCCTAAAAAATCCAAATATTTTTTTCCATTCTTATCAAAAACATAACAGCCTATTCCTTTATCCACCACAATCGGAAACCTTGTATAGGTCTGCATTATATATTTCTCTTCCAGCCCTATTATTTGTTCTGATTTCATTTTGTGTATATTTTCTGTTGTACACTTTTCTTTGGCTACTTTCTTTTTTCTAAAAAGAAAGTTGCTAATAGACGAGTTATTATTTTATTATTTTTTTGATTAAAAATGATAAAAAATTGATTAGAGACTATCTATTCATTATTTTGAACAATCTCTGTGCCAACTCCCCTGTCAGTGAATATCTCTATCAGCAAAGCATGCTCTGTTGTCCCATTAATTAAGTGCGCTTTTGGAATCCCTGCTTTAACAGCTTTTACGCATGACTCAACTTTTGGTATCATCCCTGCTGATATGATTTCCTTGTCAATATATTTTGCAGCATCCCTTATGCTCAAATGCCTTATCAGCTTTCCTTTTTTATAGACACCATCAACATCTGTCAAGATTGTTAATTTTTCTGCCTTTAGCGCAATAGCCAATGCAGTTGCCGCTGTATCCGCATTTATGTTGTATTCCTGGTCCTTGCCATCAACACCTAT
>JAGVXP010000028.1 GCA_018303725.1 Candidatus Woesearchaeota archaeon
CGCTTAATCTTTTATTAAGAAGTAGAAAAATATTGCTTAGGCAAGGCAATTCATCTACACACAAAGTGTGTAGTATTCTTGCCTACGAGAATAATAAAACCCAAGGAGAGCTACAAAAACAGCCAGAAATTTAAAGGCATTATTTTTGAATGGCTTTTGCTTAAAGGCAAATAAGAAGCTCGGATGCCCTATCACCATATTTCTTGTTATATAAACAGCCGCAATAACCAGCCCCAATATGCCAATATAAAATGTCATGAAAACTGAAACAAACTCATTGCTGCTGAAAAAAACATAGAAATAATCAACAAACTTCAGAACTGTAAATTTAAACGCAGTCTGCTTTGTGTATATTATTATGTCCTTAAAGAACAGCAAAAAATAGGAAACCACTATCAGCTTCTCTATATTTCTGCTTCTGTGGCCAAAAAGCAATGATGTTATACCAACCTTATAGAATAGATATGAAAACAAAATAAAGCTCACTGTGTGATCAAGCCATTCTATGTCAGCAGGAACAAACCAGAAATACCCTATAAGGCCAGCAACCATAAGGAGCCCGACTAAAAGCTCCAGCATGCCAAATTCAAGTTTTTTAAGCACCTCCCTTGTTTTCCTTATCATCTTATCCCTTAACTTCACAACCGCCAGCAGGCAACGCCCTCACTATATCATCCAGCTCCCCGCCAATCTTGTATTGTATTTGTTTTGCTATTTTAGATGTTTTCTCTTCCCCCTGCTCTATTTCAGCATATTTCTCGCAATGTTTTTTTATTGCATTCAAAGGGCCAGCCATGATTTTTCCGTTAAAATTGCCAACAGCAAGGCTTATCTTGTTTTCAACATAATTTAATTTGCCTTTTGTTATAAAGCCGCCTCTTGGCACAAATTCACCGCTAGGCGCTTCCTTTGTCAGCTGCTCTGGTTTGCAGCAAAAAGTAGCTGTATTTTGCATTCCCAATTTCCACGCCCTGGAGAATGTTACAGTAGCATCAGCAACTTCACGAAGGGTAACATCACCAATGGCTGCTGGAGGAGGCGGGGGGGTGGGAACATTAACTTTAGCCTTAATAACAAAAAATGGAGAACCAACCATATCTGTATGAAACACCAAATCATCTTTATCAGTATGTTTCTTAATAACTATTTCATTAGAAGTTGCGTCTCTTCCGCCAATAACTAAAAAACCCTCAGAACTGATAAACCACCTGAATTTTTCATACCACTCTTTTTTTGATTGAGTGGCGGCTGTTTTTTTGATGGTTGGATTTTCTTCAAATGCTTTCCTTCTCTCTACTTTAGCTAAATCCTTCTTAAAATTTTCAATTGTTTTCTCTACACCTTGTATTTTCTTCTTTAGCTTCTTTGCATTTTCATAATACAAACCGGCATTCTCTTCAATGCTTTTGTTTATATCTATAGTTACCCTTGTCATAATAGGGAAAAAAAGCATTGTAGTTTAAATTATTTGTGGCTCTTTAATCTCTCTAATCTTTTTCCAATATGTTTTCTGTCAAGAACCGCCGCCCTAAAGGGCGGGGCGTGTTCTTGAGCATGCTCAGAAATCGCTGGCTTGCTCTCAGCTAAAGCAAAAGGGTGTGCGCCATTAGCGATTTCTGACATATCAGAATCTTTTAGAGCTTTATCAACAGTAAAAACACTGATTATTCTCGGATTAAATTTTTTTGTATACCTATCCCATAAGTATAAAATAGTAATATTTAAATATGATACTTATTCAATAAGTATTTAATGCCTGAAAAAGAGGACATTACTGGTAAGATGGGTAATTTGATAGAGAATCTAAAAGCCAAAGGCTTCTCAGATAAGGACATTCTAAAGCTGTTTTCTAAGAAAGAAAAAGAGTTAGTCATACCTATAGGTGTCTTCCAAAATCGGTCTCTAGGCTTACTTGAATCACTTACTTTGCATCTGAAAGACAGAGTTGGCCTTTCTTATCACCAAATTGCTGTGATTTTGAATAGGGATGATAGAACAATTTGGACTTCATATAACCAGGCTAAAAAGAAGCTTAAAACAACAAAATTCAAATCACCTCCATAATGAATGAATCAGATATGATAATTACATTGCGTGGAATTTTGTGTGCTCAAATGTCAGAAATGCAAAGCATTTCTGAGCAAATTAGGAAACGCTTTGCGTTTCTAATTAACCACCTCAGTGGAATTTTGAGTATCAAAAACCAGAAATTAGCAGAACTAAAAAAGAGAATTGATTTATGTAAAAAACACAAAAGAGAGTTAATCAGTAATGTAGAGTTGATTGACTGGGAACATAAAGAGAGGTATATTAATGCTTTAGAGCATAAAATAGCCCTAGACAGCTATTTGCAAGGAAAATCATTAGAGGATTGGATTAAGGTATATGATGACCATATAGGCCATTATAATGACAAAATAATAGGGCATAAATCATTTATCTCTGGAAGAGTTTGTGTTATTGGTTTCATCTTTTTAATGCTGATAACAATTGGAATATTTTTATCACTTTTAGGACCAACCACTACTGGTTTTGCTGTTAAAGAAATAAATGAAACAATTTATAATATAACTTTTTTAATAATCGGCTCTTTGTAGATTCGGCTTCTATTAGCTAATGGTTGTTTATAATAGCAAAAACATTGCGGAAGAGCAAACGAAATATTTAAATAAATCAAAACTAAAATAATAGCTATGATGTCCTATAAAGTCGGAAATAAATTAAAGCTGGATGAGGTAATTGGCCTTTACAAAGACTCAACATTAGGAAAACGAAGGCCAGTTAAGGATAGGAAAAGGTTTCTTAAAATGATTAAAAACGCCAATCTTGTAGTTACAGCATGGGACAATAAAAAAATAGTGGGAATTGCCAGGGCAGTCTCTGATTTCTCCTATGTAACTTATTTGTCTGATTTGGCTGTAAGGAAAGCCTATCAAAAAAAAGGCATTGGAAAAATGCTGATTAAGAAAATAAGGCAAAAATCAGGGCCTAAAACAAAAATCGTTCTTTTGGCTGCACCTGCCTCTAAAAAGTATTATCCCCATATAGGATTTGAACAGCATAATTCTGTATGGCTGCTGAAACCAGACAAAAAATTAAAAGGCTAATTACATATTTTTCTTGATTCAATATATTCACTAATTCTTCCAGGCAATAGTATCCCGTTTATTATGGCGCACTCCACAATTTTGGAATATATACCCATATAGTTAATTAATGTGTTTAGCTCATTTAAACTAAACTGGTTATTTGTTCTGCTGGCGCATCTCAAATCCACCATATCCTGCTCACCAAACAATCCACCAGGGCACCTTATCACTGATTTAAGCCCAATTTGCTTGTGGGGCGGTCTGTTGTCTTCATTAATTGCTATAGCTGGCCATAAAGTGTGGTACCCCTTATCAAAATATCTTTTCCTTCCAACCCTAAAAAGGCTGCTTATGCGGTTAGATAGCTGTATCTTATTGCTGTATTCGGTTTCAGTTGGCAGCTTTGCGGAGTCTTTGATGTGCACATAAGAAAAAAAATTTTCAGGAGTTGTATCTTGGCCGGATTTTAACGCATATCTGGGCCCGCTAAAGAGAACATAATCTGCATTTGTTAGCTCCATTATATGTTCGGAAAGCTCTGTGATGAGAGCTAAATAATCTTCCTCGGTTCGTAATTGTTGTGTTCTTCCATCTATTTTTTTTGCATATGCTTCAAAATCAGGTGTGGATATCCTGTCCATAATCAGCTCATTCCTGACCCTTGTTGTCCCGTCAATACTTTCATAAACACATTTATCTTGAGCCAAAGCATCCCTCATCTGTTTTATTTTTTGGGCCATTCCAAACAACCCCTCATTAGCATCAGCTGTATACCCAAACCTAGCTAATTTTTCATGAAAAAGCTGTCCCATTCTCTCAAGTGTAAATTGTTGGTTATTAAGCGCCTCATGCCTTGATTCAGACACCGACAACAAGTACAAACAATAAATCATCTCTTCATAGCCTTCAAGTCTGGAATGTGAACTAACAGTCTCCTTTAAGTAGGAAGAGGCCTTCTCAGCATTCCAATACCTTCCATTAAATTCAAAATCAAATGTGCTAACACATTGCAGCTCCTCAATCAAAATTCCAAGAACATCATCCAAACATTTTTCTCTTTTTATAACATTTAAAACAGTAGTTGCCTCTTGCTTGTATAATCCTGAAATTCTTTCTTGTGGCATGTTGCTCCCGCTAATTTTATTTTCATGAACCATTTAAAAAAAAAGCAACCTTTTGTTTGATGATCTTCTTTTCTTTTGTTTTTGACATATTTTTATATGGAAGTTTTTCTATTTCTTCAATCATCTCATCCAGTTCGGCTTCATACGGCATCCTAAACACCCAAAAACTCCTCCCTCTTTATCTCATTGATGACATGATGCACTTCTTTTTTGTTTATATCAAATTCCTCTAGCTCTTCTAAAAATGAGCACAATTCATTCATATCCCTAAAAATACAGTCTGCTAATAGGTCAAATTGCCCTGATATTTGGTATAACGAATTCACATATTTTGATGCCAAAAGGAATTTTAGGATATTTTCCTTATTTTTGGACCCCACCATTATCTTTGTCCTTATGTTATAGCCCAATTTTGGGAAATCAATTATTGACGTGTGTTTTTTTATAATATTTTTTTCATGCGCCCTTATCTTGTCAAACACAGTAGAGGTTGGGATTCCAGTTTCTTTGCTTATAGAAGTGAGGGTTTTTCTTGCATTGCTTCTGAGATGGCCCAATATCAACAAATCTTTTTCTGATAACATACAGAAAAAAAAGAGGGGAGATTATTTATAAGCCTTTAGAAGAAAAAAAGGATAAATTTTCGGAAAAAATGGAACAATTTCAGGAATAAACAATATTCAGGGTTTTTGGGTCTGGCACGAACTCTTCTCTTTTTACTTCCTCGATTAGGCAATAAGCATGTCTCTCTGTCATCTCAAATGTCAAGAACAGAGTTCTTGAGCGTACTCAGAAATTTTCTTGGAAAATTTCTGACATTTCACAAACAGAATTCTTGACAAGTTATAACAAACTAATCCTCTTTCACCAAAATCTTAAAGCCATTGTTTAATGTCTCGACTATCTCGCATTTATCAGTATAATAATTCTTATCAGCATACCTTTCTGCTTCTTCCCTTGTCTTAAAGCCATATTTTATTCTCATAAGTGAAATTAGGGTTTGTTATAGCATATTAATAAGGCTTACCATTATAAATTATAAAGAATTTAAACATTATCTCCTTAACCATCTTTTATAATAACTGGTGTTTCTGAATATTTCATAAACAAATAACAAAAATCCGCCTATATAAAAAATAATGGCTGACATAGCAAACAAAACAAAAAACAGGCTAAGGAAATACTCCCCCTCGCCAAACAAAAGGGTGACATTCCTTATATAATAATTGTATATGCTCATAAAAAAGTGATAGATATAATAGCTGAAAAATATTATACCAAGAGTCGCAGCTGTTAAAAACAAATCTTTCTTTGCCTTCTTGTCATAACTCAAAGAAAACGCCAAAACGCCGGCTATCAAGGATAAAATAGCAACTAATACAATAGCTAAATAATGATTGGCTATAATATTATCAATAAAGCCATGGACTGCCAGTAAGCTTCTTGTCTGTATATCAACGCCAACAAGGCTTTCCAAGGTTATTTTTTTTACACTGAACACCGGCATTAACAAAAAGCTAACCAAAGAAGCGAATATCAACCCCAAAATAGTAGAATTAACATACACCTCTTTCTGTTTGGACAGCCTATACCACACAAAAGCGGGCATTAAAAGCAAAAACAGCATCGCGATTATATTAAAGATGTAAACAAACAACAAAGCAATATTAACTATAACAGGCACTGAAGAGCTATCTTTAATAAATAAGGCTGTTACAGGCAAATGGCCTGCTTCAAAGCCCAATGTTTTAAAATACAAAAGGTTCTTAAAGCCGAAGATGTAAGAGATAAGAAAATTCCCTATGTCTGTTAACAAATGCAAAGCGAGCATTCCAATTATCGCCAAAAACAGCGTTTTTTTATAATGGAACAACCTAACAAAATGATTATAAAAATCATCGCCTAAGTTACCTAGTTTGTAGATGAGGCTTTCTGTTTTAAACCTTTGGTAATGCCTGATTATGACAAACAAATAGAAAAATACGCCAATCATCAGCAGAGGAGCATCAATGGCTATAGCCAGCCATTCCGTCATCAAATTGAAAACAATAGTAAAGAAAGCTATTAAAACAAAAAATATCGTCAAAGATCTTATAATAAAGCTGCCAATGCTTCTGGCAGGTTTGCCTTCTTCATGAATAACATGCATCAAGCTGGGCTTCTTAATCTCCAGCCTTAATGCCACATAAAGCGAGATAAATATCAATATTAAGCCGCCAAGATAAAAGCTGTAATATTCCACTAATGCTGCATTTCTCTTTACAAAATTAAAGAAATCATACAGCAGGCTTCCTCTGCTGACTATAATAAATGAGTATGCCACAAATATCTTTACTATCAGCAAAAAGTATGCCAATATAATAACAAAATCCAGCCTTTTATGTTTATTCCCAAAAAATATAGAGCTAAAACTCACCTTATATAATACATAGCCCATAGCACTCCAAGATACGATCTTTTCGATGTAATCAAACTCGGCGCTTAACATATTAAAAAAATCAAAAAATTGAAGTAAGATAACAAGAACTAATATCACCTCTTCTATTCTCTGTCCAAGATTCTTGTACATAGCCAATACTTTATCTTAACTACTATATATTTTTTTCTTAATCATATCATATTAGAAACTTTTATATAGAAGTAAAACAAAATCAATATTATAAGAGGTGTTAGATATTGATACCAATGGAAAGGAAACCAAATGTTTTTGAAAAGATTTTTCTGATAGTTGGCTTGTTCATAATTATAATAAGCTACGCTTTTGTTCATAGGATGGTAATTGAAGAAGGCATCTTCAGCTGGATTGCAATACAAACCCTCTTCTTATGGCTCATCTTGGTTGTTTTGATAATACTAACAGCAGCTAATGAAAATACAAAAGAGGAGTTGAAGATAGTCATCAAAAACCAGTTGGATGAAGTAAAACTGCTGAGAAAAGAATGGAGGTATAAAAGATAATTAGTTAATATCCTCTTCTCCTTCTGTAATTAGCAATCATCTCCTTTATATTGCTCGAAAACATCATGCCCAAAAAGAACAAATAGCCAATTGTGAATATTATAAGGCCCAAAACCAGGGGGGTATTATCAACAGGAGACAGAAGATTGCCTTGGCCGATCCCTGTAGCCTCTTCACTCGCCTTGATATAAACCAGCCATATAACTGCTAGAACAAGTGATACAAACCACCTCAGCATACGCTAAACTCTGTTACAGCTACACCCCTTTTTGCGCATAATTTCTCACTCTCAAAAACGTAAATCTTGGGAATAAATTTGATCCTTTTTATTTTGCCTACACCTGTATCATAATCGGCCTTAACTTCTGATATATCACCAATTCCAATAAAGATGTCAGCATCTACATTATCCACGCCACTCTCACCCAGGATAGCTAGCCTCATGCCACTCAAACCAATGTCACCTTCATTCTCAAGGGTGGCAATAATCAAATTTTCCTTTAAACAGACCATTGGTTTGTCAACCTCAACCACGCCCAAGCTGGCTTTATCGCAATTAACAGCCTCAAAAGCAGTTGTGCTTTGGCCCCAGCTCATCACAAGCACGCCCAATGCAACAGCAAAAGCTATCAAAAGTATAGAAGATATTAACGGTGAAACAGCCCTTTTGTTTCCCAGGGGGAAATTGAAAAAGACTTGTCTTTTTCTATTCATTTTAATTTGCCAAGATACTCCTTTATTTTTTTCTCTTCTTTACTGACAATAACAAGGTAAGGAACGCTCCCTATAACTAATATCATAATGCCAACTATTATCATAACATTAAGCATAACATTGTCCAAATAGCCGAAAACAAAGCCAATAACACCGACAACCATAAACACAAAGTAAAGCAACAAGCTCTTGTCAAGAACAAGCTTTGATTTCTCCCTCTCTATTCTGCTCTTTTCAATCTCTAAATACATTACATCCCTGTCCATTTTTCCAGCCATAACTTATTCTATAACATTTTAATATATAAAGCTTATGCTTATTAACAGATATAGAGCATCAACCACCATAAAATCAGTAACATTTATATAAAATAAATAGCTAACAAAGAAATTATGGAACAACCACCCCAACAGCAGATGACTCCTGAACAGATGGAAGCCTTAAAGGAAAAAATAAAAAACATGTCTCCAGAGGAGCTTAGGGAATTCCAGAAAAAACAATGCATATTCTGCCATATTATAAGCGGCAAGGTACAAGCAAAAAAGGTTTATGAAGACAGCAAAACATTGGCCATACTTGACATAAACCCGGCTAACCCCGGCCATATCCTGCTTTTACCTAAGGAACACTATGCTATATTCCCTCAAATGCCAGATGAAGAGCTAGACCATATTTCCATGGTCGCTAAAGCCCTCAGCAACGCTGTATTGAAGACCTTAGAGGCTACTGGAACAAACATTGTGATAGCAAATGGGCCCGCTGCTGGCCAAAAAGCGCAGCATTCTATGGTCCATATAATACCAAGAAAAGAGGAAGATAATATCAAATTTGAACTTCCGCAAAAAACAATAGCAGAAAACGAGCTGGAAACCATCAGAAAAAAATTATCAGAAAGGCTTTCTTCGATGCTTGGGAAAAAAGAGCTGAAAGAAGAGATAAGGGAAGAGATTAAACCTGTACCAATCCCAAAAATAACAACACCCCAAAATAAGATAGAGACAGTAAAAAAAATAGAGCCAAAAAATAAGATAGCAGAGCACAAAGAAGAAGAAAAGAAGCCAAAAAAACAGAAAGAAACAAAACCCGCCAAAGAAAAAAAAGCAGACCTTGATGATATTGCCCGGGTTTTAGGTATAAAATGACAGAAGACTGTATCCTGTGTAGTATAATAGAGGGCAAAATCCCTTCAAAAAAGGTTTATGAAGATGATGATTCACTGGCAATACTGGATGTTAATGGCTCTAACCCAGGGCATTGCTTTGTCATACCAAAACAACACTACCCCATTCTTGAGCAAGTGCCGGATTTTCAAATTGCAAAATTGTTTGGCATAGCCAACAAGATATCAACAGTAATTTTTGAGGCATTAAAAGCAGAAGGGACAAACGTTTTTGTAACAAATGGTGTAACAGCAGGCCAGACAGTAGCCCACTTCATGATTAATGTTATCCCAAGAAGCAGCAATGACAAAATAAATCTGCAATGGCAGCCAAAGCAGCTGGATGAAGAAGAGATGTCTACCATAGAGCTTAAATTGAAAGAAGAAGCAAAGAATATGGGGGTTTTCCAAACAAAAAAAACTTTTGAAACAAGAACAATTAAGAAAGAGCCAGAGAGAATATCTGGTGAAGAAAACTATCTTATAAAGCAGTTAAGGAAAATCCCTTAAGAAAGAAACAAAAACAGCAGATTCCCATAAACCAAACTAAAGATAAAAGCAATCAAAAAGCTGGGAACAAATGGGATCCCTTCTTTTATTAATATCTCTTTTAATTTGTTTTGTTTATAGAGCTTCACTAATAGATTAATCTGCTTTTTCTCAATGCCCAGGTCCTTTGGCCCGCAGATTCTTTTGCCGCCTACAACAATATCCTCAGCAATCCAATCACCCTCGGTAAGCTGCATAGGTCTGACATACTTAAACATGCACGCCTTCTCTATGGCTTTGATAAATATCCACAAATAAAATGTGGTAATAATAACTAAGACGAGACCAAGCAAAGGGATTCTTATAGCTAAATCCTTAACAATTAAAGCAACTACAACAGCAGCCAAAGACAAAATCAAAAGCCATCTCCTGATCAGAATAATCTTTTTTTTGGCAAGGCTTTTTTTCAGCTCTGATAAAAACTTTTTTCTGTTCCTAAAAGCCAAAAAAATACTCCAAAGAAGGCCGTAAACAGCCCCAACCAGCAGTATATTTATTAGAAAGGCCATTAAAAATGGGAATTTTTTAAAAGTGACATCCAAGCCGATTAAAGCGCCTAAAGCCATTATCATCTTGCTATCGCCGCCTCCCCACTGGCCAGCATAAAACATCAACAAAGCCAGTAAAAGAAACACAATAAAACCGGCAATGCTATTGATAATATAATCTAAATTCCAATATATAATGGAGAACAATAGGTTGAGGGCTATGCCTATAACAATAAGCCCGTAATTTAACCAGTCTGGCACTTCCCTTGTTTTTATATCTGTGTAGGAGCCTATAAACAACCCAACTAAGATAATTGCGCTGGTTATAAAGAAAACTGCTGCCATATCAACTAAAAAAATAATAAACTTTATAAATCTTGTTACATTCAAACATATGGGCCTTGGGGGTGCCATATGTTAGAAAAAGTAAAAGAAGCGCTTAAAAAAAAGGGGGAAGAATTAATAATAAAGATACCCCAACATATTGCTATAACAGTAGATGGTATAGAGCAGTGGGCTAAAGAAAACAAAAAACCGCTGGAGGAGGCAAATAAAGAAAGTTTTTTTATAATAAAAAATGTAATTAAATCCCAGGTCAGGACAAAAATTCCAATTCTCACTTTTTTTTTATTACCTGAAGATACAAAAAAGGATACAGAACAGTTTACCCAGATACTAAATGCGGTCACAGATTTCTTTAAAGAGCTTATTAATTCAAGATTGATAAACGAAAACAAAATAAAGGTGTCAGTTTTAGGCAAATGGTATGATCTGCCTGATAGGGTTGTTGAATCAATAAAGGCGATAATTGAAGAGACTAAAGATTATGATTTCTTTTTTGTAAATTTTTGTATAAATTATTCCGGGCAAGAGGAGATAGTGGATGCCTGCAGGTTAATTGCAAGGCAGGTTAAAGCGGATAAGCTGGACCCAGACGCTATAAACAAAGAAACAATAAAGGAGAACATCTACACTTCCTACTTCGTACCGCCAGACCTTATAATAAGGAATGGAAACAAAAAAGAAACAACAGATTTATTGCTGTGGGACAGCGCTAAAGCTAAAATATTCTTCACTGAAAAGCTATGGCCCGAATTTGATAAGACTATTTTGATGGATGCCATTAATGAATACCAGAAATAAAACTCACAAAAGCATAAAGCTTTTAAATAAGGGTTAAATTCTTAACTATTGCCAATGAATGATGAGCTTAGCTTAAGCTAAGTGAGTGAGGTAACAATTTCTATATTTACCTCGGGAGGATAAAATGGCAGAAGAACTATCAAAAGAACTAATAGATAAGGCTTACGAAGCAGTTGAAATGGCAAAAGCTACAGGAAAAATCAGAAAAGGGACCAATGAATCAACAAAAGCAATAGAAAAAGGAGAGGCAAAATTAGTTGTTACGGCAAAAGACGTAAACCCCCCGGAGATCACAATGCACCTTCCTTTATTGTGCGAGGAAAAGGGGATACCTTGTGTACAGGTCCCAAGCAAAGAAGAGCTTGGAGCTGCAGCTGGAATCAATATTGGAACAGCAAGTATTGCAATAACACAGGAAGGCGAAGCTAAAAATTTAATTAAAGAAATTTCAACAAAACTAAAACCCGTTAAGAAAGAAGAATAAAAATGGCCGAAGAAAAAAAAATAGAAAAACCAAAAGCTCCTCAAGCCAAACCAGATGTTAAGGAAGAGAGATCTAAGCCAAAAAGAGAAAAAGAAAGAGAGGAAGGGGTAAAAGGCGTTGTAAGGTTCAGCATGGCATTCCCTGCAAAAGTAGAAGAGATAATCGGAAGAACTGGCTCAAGAGGGGAAGCAATTCAAGTAAGATGCAGAATTCTAGAGGGGCGCGACCAAAATAAAGTATTAAAAAGAAATGTCAAGGGCCCCGTGCAAAAAGGGGATATTTTGATGTTAAGAGAAACTGAAATTGAAGCAAGGGGGCTGGATAAGGGCGGCAGAGCTGGTGGTGTATAATGGTAAAATGCATTTTTTGTGGTAATATAATTGGAAGAGGAACTGGAAAGATGTATGTTCAGAAAGACGCTAAAATACTCTATTTTTGCTCATTAAAGTGTGAGAAAAACCTGTTAAAGTTAAGAAGAAAACCAATTACGACCAAATGGAGCAAAAGATATGAAAAGGCTGGAAAAAAGAGAGAATAAAAATGGCTGTTGAGCAGACGCTTGTTTTGATAAAGCCTGATGGATTGGTAAAATCACTGACTGGCAACATCATAACTGTCTTATCAGAAACAGAGTTAAAGATAGTAGGGGCTAAAATTGTCCAGGTCACAAAAAAACTTGCAGAGGAGCATTATTGCCATTTAAGAAAAGAAAAATTCTTTGACGAACTGATTAGGTATATAATGGGGGAATACCACACAAAAAGGGTTTTAGCATTGGTTTACCAGGGGGAAAATGCGATAAAAAAAGTAAGAAGAATAGCAGGGGCAACAAACCCGGAAAAGGCAGAGCCAACCTCAATCAGAGGAAAATATGGCAGAATAACAAGCAAAGGCGTTTTTGAAAATGTTGTTCATGCATCCGAGAACAAGAAAGAGGCTGAGAGAGAGATTAAATTATGGTTCAAGCCTGAAGAATTGGTTTACACAATTTACCCAACAGAGGCAAAAGAACTAAAAAAAGTAGAACATCTTTGGAAACCTTCAAAGAAGGATTTACAAAATTCAAATAATCTTGAAAAGGAAAAAAAGAAAAACGGAAGGTAAGGTGTCAGGAAAATGGCAGAAAGAATGGTTGATAAAGTGCAGCGAATTATGAAATACCCGGAGCAGATTAGGAATATCTGTACCTCTGCCCATATCGATCATGGAAAAACAACTTTTACTGACAACTTATTGGCTGGTGCAGGAATGATGTCTGAAGATTTGGCAGGAAAGCAGCTAGTCATGGATTTTCATGAGGATGAAAAGGAAAGGGGGATTACAATTGACACAGCGGCTGTTAATATGGTCCATAAGTTTGAAGATAAGGACTATCTAATCAATCTCTTGGATACCCCAGGACACGTCGATTTTGGTGGTGATGTAACAAGGGCGATGAGAGCTGTAGACGGAACAATTGTATTGGTATGTGCTGTTGAGGGTGTTATGCCTCAAACAGAAACGGTTTTCAGGCAGGCTTTAAGAGAGCTTGTAAAACCTGTGCTATTCATAAACAAGGTTGACAGATTGATTAAAGAATTGCAGCTAACACCGGAAAAAATGCAGGAACGTTTCATAAATATTATAAACAATGTCAACAGGATAATAAAAGAGATAGCGCCTAAGGAGTATGGTGACAAATGGCAGGTTTCTGTTCAAGAAGGTACAGTAGCATTCGGCTCTGCTTTTAATAACTGGGCATTGTCCTGGTCTTATATGCAAAAAACAGGGTTAACATTCAAAGATGTGATTGATGCTTATAAAAGCGAAGACAAGTCCAAAATAAAAGAGCTTGCAAAAAAGGCGCCGTTGCACAAAGTAATTTTGAATATGTCAATAAGGCACCATCCAAATCCAGTTGAAGCTCAAAAATACAGAATCCCAAAAATATGGCATGGTGATTTAGAAAGCGAAGAAGGAAAATCATTATTGGATTGTAACCACGATGGGCCATTGTTCTTTGTAGCTACAAAGATAGTTATTGACCCGCAGGCAGGCGAAATAACTGGTGGGAGGCTGTTCTCTGGAACAATAAAGAAAGGTGTAGATGTTTACTTAAATGGTGGGAAACAGTATTCTAAAATTCAGCAGGTTTTCATCTATTATGGCGCCAAAAGAGAGATTGTTGATGAAGCCCAATCTGGCAATATAATAGGTATCAGCGGAGTTAAAACATATTCTGGAGAAACAATAACATTACAGCCAACAGAGCCATTTGAAAAAATAACCCATATATTTGAACCGGTTATTACAAAAGCAATTGAGGCAACAAAGCCAAGTGATTTGCCTAAGCTAATTGAAGTTTTAAGGCAAGTTGGAAAAGAAGACCCAACTGTTATAGTGGAGATAAATGAAGAAACAGGAGAGCATCTATTGCATGGTATGGGTGAATTGCATTTAGAGGTTATAGAAAACAGGATTAAAACAGAAAAAGGCGTAGATGTCAAAACCTCTCCTCCAATTGTTGTTTACAGGGAAACCATTATAAAAAAATCACCTGAAGTTGAGGGTAAAACACCCAACAAACATAACAAATTTTACTTTGTTGTTGAGCCTTTGGAAGATTCCATTTACCAAGCAATAAAAAAAGGGGATTTACCTGAAATGAGGATAAAGAAAAAAGACCTTAACATAAGGCAGATATTAATTGAGTGTGGAATGGACTCAAAAACAGCCGATAAATTGAAGGATGTCTATAATGGTAATATATTTCTGGACATGACTCGTGGCCAAGTTCATTTGGGAGAAGTGCTTGAAATGATATTTGATATGTTCGAAGATGTAATGAGAAAGGGACCTTTATGCAGAGAGCCGTGTACAAAAGTTAAAGTTTACTTAATGGATATGAAACTACATGAAGATGCCATCCACAGAGGACCAGCACAAGTCTATCCTGCTATCAGAGAGGGAATTAGGGGTGCTATGATGCTAGCTAGGCCTATGATATATGAACCGTTGCAGGTATTGCATATAGAAGGGCCTAATGAGTATATGGGTGAAATCTCAAAATTAATTTCCAACAAGAGAGGCCAGCTATTAGATATGCAGCAGGAAGGCAGCCTAGTAGTAGTAAAGGCAAAATTACCAGTAGGGGAGATGATTGGATGGAGCTCTGACTTAAGGTCAGCTACCGGTGGGAGAGGCAACTCAAGCCTGATAGACCAAATGTTTGAAAAACTGCCAGAAGAACTGCAAGAAAAAATAATCAAGCAAATAAAAACCAGGAAAGGATTGACTGAGGCTCAGGTTGGAGTTTAAGACGAAGAAATAAAATTTAAAAACATAAGATTTATAAATAAAAAAGGAATCCCAACCGTTACTATCCAATACAAAATCCAATATCAAAGATATTAGGGAGGAGTAAAAAAATGGCAAAAGGAAAACCGCACATAAACCTTGTGTTCATTGGTCATGTAGACCATGGAAAATCAACTACCGTAGGCAGATTGCTATATGATTCTGGGAATATTGATGAGCAGGCTATGAGAAAACTAAGAGAGAGGGCTAAAGAGCTTGGTAAATCTGGCTTTGAGTTTGCTTTTGTGATGGACAACTTAAAAGAAGAGCAGGAAAGGGGACTTACAATAGACTTGGCCCATAAGAAATTTGAAACACCCAAATATTATTTTACGATTATTGATGCGCCAGGCCATAGGGACTTTATTAAAAACATGATTACAGGCGCTTCGCAAGCTGACGCTGGAGTCCTGGTAGTAGACTGCTCTAATGGCGTGCAAGCCCAAACAAAAGAGCATGTTTTCTTAGCAAGAACTCTTGGTGTTGATCAGTTGATAATAGCGGTTAATAAGATGGATATGGTCAATTATGATGAAGCAAAATTCAATAAAGTAAAGGAAGAGGTAAGCGCATTATTGAAAACAGTTGGTTATGACCCAAACCAGATACATTTCATTGCAGAAGCTGCTTTATTGGGAGAAAACGTTTTCAAAAAATCAGATAAGATGCCATGGTACAAAGGCGGAACTTTAATGGAAACAATTGATTTGATAAAAGAACCAGATAAGCCAACACAACTGCCATTAAGGCTTCCTATACAGGATGTTTATAACATCACAGGTATAGGCGTTGTCCCTGTTGGTAGAGTTGAAACAGGCGTTATGAAAGTTGGCGATAAAATTATTGTTGTACCAGGAAGGGAAGGGAAGGGAGTTAAAGGTGAAGTTAAAACTATAGAAATGCACCATGAGCAGTTGCAGGAAGCATTGCCTGGTGATAACGTAGGGTTTAATCTAAGGGGCATTGAGAAAAAAGATATTACAAGAGGGGACGTATTAGGTAAGGTAGATAATCCACCAACAGTTGCAACCGAATTTACAGCAAGGGTTGTTATACTAAACCACCCAACTGTTGTAACAGTAGGTTATACGCCTGTATTCCATATTCATACAGCTCAGGTAGCCTGTCAAATTACTGCAATTGAAAAAAAACTGGACCCTGCCACAGGCCAAACTGTGCAAGAAAACCCAGATTTTGTTAAGAATGGCGATGCAGCAATTATAAAAGTTAAGCCAGTACAACCATTAGTTATAGAAAAAACAGAAGAAATACCACAAATGTCAAGGTTTGCAGTAAGAGACTCTGGAGCAACAGTTGCTGCAGGTATGTGCATCAGTCTAGTAAAAAAGAGTTAAATTTTCTTTTTTCCCTTAATAAAAAGGGTCATGGTGAACTGGGCTTATCATGAGGCAAACCTTAGACATCACAAATGAACCAAAATGCAAAAAGCAAGGATAAAAATAGCGAGTATTGATATAAACAAGGTAAATGAGGTTTGTGATTATATTAAGGACATTGCCACTAAAACAGGAGTAGATATGAGGGGCCCAATACCATTGCCGACTAAAAGACTTAAGCTTACCACTAGAAAAAGCCCCGATGGAGAAGGAACAGCCACCTGGGAGAGATATGAGATGAGAATCCACAAAAGGCTTATTGATCTTGGCCTTGATGAAAGGGCTTTAAGGCTTGTTATGAGGGTTCCAATACCTGAGGGACTCAATATTGAGATTGAAATGATAGATTGATTTTTCTGCCTGCTTAAATTATCACCCAAACAATTGTTTAAACCAGCCAATAATTTTCTGAACAAACCAGAACTAATGCATTTTCCATATTCTCAAACAGAAATAAAGGCTCCTTCTTTTCCTATGTCAACTAAGGTTGTATAGGCTGTATTGGAACTGGCTCTGCAATTTTTTCTTTATTAATTTGCTCTGTTTTTTGGGATTGTGTTTCTTTACTGGGCTCTGTTGTAGGAACAGATGTACTTTGAATAGGTGCCTGCGCAAGCTTTTTAACAAGAGTGCCTTCGCAGTACTTTTCTGGCGTAGAGCCTAAATTTTTTGTGCCGAGCGCATAGTTCTCAAATCTGCATGTCATTGAATCTGTGCCTACCGTCGCTTTTACCATGCATTTCTCGCCTTCAAGCCCAACAATCTCTGACACTGATCCGCCTTGCGTAATTTTAGCTGGTTTGCATATTTTAAATGCATCCTCTATACATTCGCTGCTTGCTCCGCAGTCCATAATCTCTGTAGCCTCTTTTTTAACATCTTCTCCGCCAAACAATTTCCTAAACCAATTCATTATTTTTTTGATTAAACCAGAGCTAATGCATTTTCCATCTACACAAACATTTGTTGAGCACTCAAAATTATTTTCGCATATTTCTTCAGCTTTAAGCTGCTCTTTAAATGCTCCTTCATCCGAGCAGTATTTTCCTCCTTTCCTGTAGCCAAAAGGATAGCACTTTCCCTCTCGAGGGCAGCTGTCTTTGCAGATTAAGATTTCCTCTGCCCTTTTTGTTTCTTCTGCTTTTCCGCTTTCTCCAACAGGGACAGGAATGCCGCCAATTTTTTTATCCGCTTCGCCAGGGTAAATAAAAACCCCTCCTTTTTCCACATCAATATAGCATTCTCCTGAAACGCTAAAAGAATTTACCCCGCATTTGCTTCCGTCTGGATAGCAACGATTCACACAAAATTCCCCGGCATATTTCTGCCAGATTTCTGTAGATTTGCATGTTGTCATATCAACGCCTTCTACTGACTCCCCATCTGAGCCGTCATAGCACTGCCAATATGCATGCAAAAATCCCTTGCCGCTTATCTGCTCTGCTGTTACATTTGAGGAAGGAACACATGTAAATTCTACCTCTTCATGATTTCCATCAATTACTGTATAACCATATCCACCGCAGCTGCTCTTCCATGTAAGCTTTTTTCCTACCTCTTCTGAAGAAATCTCTGCTATACAGTCAGGAGTATATTTAAATCCGCCGCCTTCAATTGGCCCTGATGTTACCCCACCCGCCCATAAGCATCCAAACTTGCCGTCATCTGTGTAACATTCTCTTTTTATATCCTGGCATCCTAATTTGCCCATATCAGCATAACATCTTTGTATTATTTCAGGGTCTGTGAATATGCATCTGACCTGTTCTTTAACTGCCCCTATGCACGCCCCATCCTTGCAGCTGTCATGGCATTTCCAGACAGCAGCCCGGGCCGTTTTCTCTTCTGAGCATGAAGATTCTAAAACATAGCAGTTTTCTCCGCTGCACTCAGATGTATCATAATAATCAACATTCGAGTTTATAACCCTGCATGTATCAAAATTTTTCATGCCATTGCTTTCAACATATCCTTTTGAAAAATAATTAAGCCCGTCTGAATCTTTGCATTCTTGAGTTGTGGGTTGTGTTTGCATTGTTGTGGTTGTGGGCACGACTATGGCAGTAGGCGTTTGGGTTGTTGTTTGCCCACAATTAAATTCCGCATATTCATTGTTTCCGTCAATGACAGTATAGGCATATCCTCCGCATGTGCTTTTCCATGTAATCATATTGCCTTTTTCTCCAGAAATATCAGCTACGCATGTTCCTGTCCCTGAGCAACCAGCGTGACCATTACTAGGATAGCATTTCTGCTCGGAATTTGAATTTGCAAATATGCATTTCACCTGTTCTTTAACAATCTCTGGCGTTGCAGTTGGCTCGCACTTAAATTCCGCATATTCGCCGTTTCCATCAATAACCGTATAAGCATATCCGCCGCAGCTGCTCTTCCATGTCAGCTTTGTTCCTGAACTATCAGAAACGTCTGCTGTGCAGCTTCCTTCCCCTGAGCATCCAAATCTGCCGTCATTGGTATAGCACTTCTGCGCGTAAGCAGAATTTGCAAAAATGCATTTCACCTGCTCCTTGGAAAATACCGGAACTGGCGTTGGCGTTTGGGTTGTTGTTTGCCCACAATTAAATTCCGCATATTCATTGTTTCCGTCAATGACAGTATAGGCATATCCTCCGCATGTGCTTTTCCAATCGAGCTTTGTTCCCTGATCGCCAAAAACATCTGCTATGCATGTTCCTGTTCCTGAACATCCAAATTTGCCATCACCAGTATAACATTTCTGTAGAGAAGCAGAATTTGCAAAAACACATTTAACCTGCTCTTTAACAATCGTACTTTCACAATCAGGGTAGTCAGGCAAAGGCAAAACTGTTTGTAATGAAGCGCATTTTCCATCAGAACAGGTATAATAGCAGCTTTTATAATTATCCCAGCACTGTTTATTCCCGCTGCATTCTGGTACTGGTGTTGGCGTTGTTACAGGGATTTCGCATTTGAACTCTATAGAATCGTCAACCCCATCAATTACACTGTAAGCATAACCTCCACAGGAGCTTTTCCAGTCAAGCGTTTTTCCATTCTCGCCCTCAACCTGAACAGTACAGCTTTCTGTTCCAGAACAGCTAAACTTCCCATCTCCGGTGTAGCACTCCTGTTCTGAATCAGAATTCAAAAAAACACACTTAACCTGCTCTTTCAGGATTGTTGTCTCGCTGGCTTCCTGGGTATAAACAATTATTAACCCTAACAAAAGCATTAGAAAAGTTAAGGAGATTATCTTTCCTTTCATCTGTTCTTAACCATAGAATGCTTGCTTATAAACTTTTCTGTTGTTTTTATTTAAAACGCCAGGAGCAGGATTTGAACCTGCAAGTCCAATGGACAGTCGCTTTCGAGGCGACCGCACTACCAGATTATGCTATCCTGGCATAATAAGACAGAATTCTTTAGAGTATAAAAATATAATGCCCCCAACGGGATTTGAACCCGTGTCACAGGCTTTTTCTAACTGGTTTTGCGAGGCGAAAGCCGAGCACATGCAGCTTTATGCTGCACCTTGCGTGTCGACCGAGCGTAACCAGTCGCGAGAAGCCCGTATCCTTGACCGGTCTAGACTATGGGGGCAATTAAAAACAACGCCACGGCCCGGACTTTCATAATAAAATTTCTTTTATTAGTTTGAACCGGGAAATCCTCAACGGAAACAGCCTTTCCAGGGCTGCGCAGTACCAGGTTGTGCCACCGTGGCATAAAAAAGTGCCGCTGGCGGAACTTGAATCCACGACCTCTACGTAACCCAGTTAGATTGAGTTAATCATCTCCAAACGGATCATCGCTCAAATTTATGAGTCATATTATTAATGTAGCGCTCTAACCAGGCTGAGCTACAGCGGCATCTATACATAAAGGATAAGAATTCCTTATAAAAACTTAACTATTTTTTCTTTAATCTTCTCCATCTCCTTGCCAACATACCTCTTGTGCCTCCAGCCCAAATTCACCCTGTCGCCTTTAAATCTGGGTATTACATGCACATGAGCATGAGGCACCAATTGGCCTGCGGTTTTATCATTATTCATCAATATGTTATACCCTTTATTGCCCAAAGCCAAAGATATCGCTTTGCTGACTTTTTTAGCTACAAAAAACAAATCAGACAAATCCTCTTCAGGCAGGTCCAGCAACGTTTCATAATGGTTCTTTGGCATAACCAAACAATGACCCTTATTAGCAGGTGCAATATCTAATAATGCAATTATTAATTGGTCTTCATAAATCTTGGTAGATGGAATTTCCCCTTTCACAATTTTGCAAAATATGCAATCAATCATTTTTAACCACACTAAATTATTGAAAGTTTATATCATTTATTAATTTAATGTTTTTTATGGACCCATCGGGATTTGAACCCGAAACCACCGCACAGCCGATGCGGTATTCTACCGTTGAACTATGGGCCCATAAAAACAAAAGAAAAATGAACTATATTAAAAATCTTGCCAAAAATTAGTGCTTAACAGCAAGTTTTACATCCCCTTCCTTAACGGTTTTTCTTCCGCTATGCTTTGCTATTCTTATTGCTTGAACAGCAACATCATTGGCTAAATCAGTTATAATATCAGAAAAAGCGCTTACAGCATCAGCAGAAACTCTTTTAGCGCCAGCTTTTATTAATATCCTTTCGGCTGAAGCCCTCGGAATAATGCCTGTCCTTTTGGCCATTAAAACAACCCCTCAAAAAAAGAGAACAAAAAATGTCCCCTTCAGTCTTTGTATGCGTATTAATGACATTGGCAATACTGATTTATATATCTTTCGGTTTTAAAAAAAGCGGCAGCCTAAAAACAAAAAAACTTTTATACTTACTGGTTTTAGTGCCTAAATTATGGATACTAATGAGATAATAAGAAAATATGCGCTGCAAAATGCTTTGAAATTTGATGGAAAAGCAAATGCAGGGGCAGTAATCGGAAAAGTTCTTGCTGAAAATCCTGAGCTTAAGCCAAAACTAAAGGGAATAGCCAAGGAAACTTCTGAAATTGTAAAGAAGATTAACAAGATGGACCTTGAAAAAATAAGAGAAGAGCTTCAAGCTGTTGCTCCTGAACTATTGGAAAAAAAAGAGCATGAGAAAAAAGGTCTGCAGGAGCTTGAAAAGGCAGAGACTGGCAAGGTAGTCATGCGGATTGCCCCCTACCCTTCTGGCCCATTGCATATTGGAAATGCAAGGCCTGCTATATTAAATGATGAATATGTAAAAAAATATGGCGGAAAATTGTTGTTGATAATTGACGACACAATAGGGTCAGAGGAAAAGCAGCTTGTTAAAGAAGCATTTGACCTCATCCCTGAAGGGATGAGATGGCTGAAGATGGGTTTTGATTCAAAAATAATATACAAATCAGACAGGTTAGGCATATACTACAAATATGCAGAAGAATTGATTAAAAAAGATAAAGCTTATGCCTGCTTCTGCTCTGTAGAGCAATTAAGGAAAAACAGGGAAAAAGGCATTGAATGCATCCATAGAAAAGCAGCTGCAGGGGAAAATCTTAAAGAATGGAAAAAAATGGTAGAGGGAAAATACAAAGAAGGGGAAGCTGTTTTAAGGTTAAAAACAGCTATGAATCATCCAAACCCCGCATTTCGCGACAGGGTCTTGTTCAGGATTTCAGAAAGAGAGCACCCAAGGGTTGGAAAAAAATACAAGGTATGGCCTATGCTTGAGTTTTCGTGGGCAATTGACGACCATCTTTTAGGCATAACTCATGTTATAAGAGGCAAGGAATTAATGATGGAAAGCGAGATGGAAAAATTTATCTGGGACATTTTCAAATGGCCTAGCCCTGTTTTGATACATACAGGATTATTAAAATTAGAGGGAGTAAAAATAAGCAAATCAAAGTCAAGCAAGGAAGTCAGAGCTGGAATTTATTCTGGCTGGGATGATCCAAGAACATGGAGCCTGCAATCCTTGGCAAGACGTGGCATAAAGCCTGAAGCAATAAGGAGCTTTATTTTAAGCTTTGGCTTGACGCAAACAGAAATCACAGTTCCAATTGAAACGCTTTATTCTGAAAACAGAAAGCTTATTGAAAAAGAGGCAAACAGGTATTTTTTTGTTGAAGAGCCGAAAGAGATTTTAATAGAAAAGGCCCCAGAACAAGTTTGCGAACTTGGCTTGCATCCAGACTTTAAGGAAAAAGGCGTAAGGAAATTTAATACTGGCACTAAATTCTATATCTCAAATAATGACTTCAAGCAGCTGAAGGAAAATAATCTATACAGGCTGATGGATTGCCTGAATTTTAAGAAGCTAAACAACAAGTTTATTTTTGATTCCCTGGATTATGAAAAATTCAGAGAAAGGGGGGAGAGGATAATGCATTGGCTGCCTGTTGAATATGGCTTGGTTAATGTTGAGGTTGTAATGGATGACGGAGAAATAAAAAAAGGCCTCGCGGAAAAAGCAACAAGAGCATTGGATGTTGGCGCAGTTATCCAGTTTGAAAGGTTTGCATTTTGCAGGTTGGATAAAAAGGAAAAAGATAAATTAATATTCTGGTTTACGCATAAATAAAAGCAGTCTCGAGGTGAATAAAAATGGGATCTGACATAATAGTGCATTCAAAAATAAAAGAGTACGCAAAATATGAAGGCAAGCCATTGAATGTTGCTGGTGATTTTGCTCCTGCTCTAAGCAAAAAAGTGATTGCAATGATTGAAGAAGCATCAAAAAGAGCAAAATTAAATGGAAGAAATACAGTAATGGGAAAAGATATCTAAACAGACAGTGTCCTTTTTAATAGGTTAATCCTGTTTTCCACTTTAGCTAACTCTTTCTTGTTTCTGTTTTTCTTGCTAAGTTCAATATATTTCGTTTCCAATCTTTTTAATTGTTCCTTCAAAGCAAGAATCTGGGGATTGGGGGGGGCGCTTTCTCTTACCCTCTTTTCCAATTCTTCGATTTTTCTTTCCCTCTCTGCCCTCATACCAATAAACTCCCCTATCTTTTCCCTTAAATCAGCTATAGAATTAGTTAGCTCATTAATTTTGGTTTTATTCTCCGTTAATTCGTTATTTTTGGAAATTTTTGTCCTGTTTAGTTCATTCTCTAATATGTTTATTTTGCTTCTCAAGGCAACTATCTCCTCATTCTCTTCCTTACCTAGCTTCAATAAATCACTTTCTTTTTTTAAAACCTCTCCTATCATAATATTCAAAACATTTACCTCTTTTTCAAGAAATTTTCTCTTTGCTTTGCTTAAGTTGGTCTTTTTTAATTTTTTAATCTGCTTGTTTAATTTATCTCTGGCAGCCTCCCTATCGCTATATTTTTTGCTAACAATACAAACATGCTTAACAAAATTCCTTAAAGCAAGAGGATTAATTTGTTCAGAACTAACTATTGCTTCTGCCATTGTATGGTTTACTTTTTTTTAAATCTCCCAAAGAGCCCCCTCTTCCCTGGTTTTTCCTCAAATAGTTCTTCTTCAATTGGCCCTAATCCACCCAATGGTCCTCCTGGCATTGTTGGTGGAGGCATTGGGGCTGGTGGAGGAGGAATGTCTATATCAGAATCAAAATCAGAAGGAGACCCTAATGGTGGGAAAGGCTCATCCTCAGGAGGAGGGACCATTCTAGGTGGGATATTTATCGGTCTTGGTGGCCTTGACCCTGGTGTGAAGAATGGTGGAAGATTTTCTGGCGGCATTAGGCCAGAAGGCGCTCTTGGCCTTGGTGGAGGCACCTGATAAGTAGGAGCAATCTTCTTTTTGATTAATGGCCTTGGTTCTTCTACTCTTTTTTTGCCCTTCATCTCCTTGACCATATCCGCAACCGCAACCAAACCTTCAGCAATTGCTTTGTTCTGCTCAGCAATCTCCTCAACTCTACCAATTAAAGGTTCAAGCTTCTCCTCAACCAAATTGCCTTCCTTGCCCTCCAACTTCATCTCTTCAGCTGCTGTTTTAAACAGCTGCAGCATACTATTCATAGTTCCTGTCAAGGTATTCATAGAATTTAATAAATCGCCAGAAGAAGCGCCAGATTTTTTCTTTAGCTCTTCAATCTCGTTCTTTAATGCCACTATCTCCTTATATGGCATTATCTCATACATGCCTTCCTCATCTTTAGCCATTCTATCACCCTTTTTTAGACTGTCAAATAATAATAAACCAATTAGAAGAGTTATTGTATATAAATTTTGCGTTTTCAGCGGCATACGTGAAAAAGTCTAGCCAAAAAAGAAATAAGATTGTGTAAGATTATCCGCGCAGCAACTTCCGAGTGCTGCGTTCGGAAATTGTTACTTCTT
>JAGVXP010000029.1 GCA_018303725.1 Candidatus Woesearchaeota archaeon
CAGCAAAATATCTTTTAATACAAATAAAAACCTAAGAATGGTAAAGGTTAAGGTTAAAAAGCTGGAAGAGGAAAATGTCAGCGTTAAAATAAACAAGGAGGTTTACCAGTATTTGAGGATAAAGACAGAGAATATGACAGATGAGGATATAGACAAAGCGGATATTGAGTTTAAGGTTGGGAAAGGATGGTTAACTAACAATAAGGTTGGCGCGGATGATGTGGCTTTGTTCAGGTTTTACAATGGGTGGGATGAGCTAAGCACTGAAAAAACAAAGAGTGATGAAAGCTATATCTATTATAATGCAATAACTCCTGGGTTTAGCGATTTTGCTGTAAGCTTGAAAGGCGCTAAGGAAGAGATAGTTGAAAATATAACAGTGGAAGAGATTACTGAGGATGTAAATGAAGGGGAAAAGCCAGCGGTAGTAGAAGAAAAAAAAAATTGGATTTGGTTTGTGGTTGTTGGGTTTGTTGTTGTTATAGCGGGAATAGTTGGTTATTTTGTTTATTTGAAGAAGAAAAAGAGAAGAAGATAATTAAAACTAAATGACTTTAATCTATGACTTGTCAAAAACCGAAGGTTTTTGAGCATGCTCAGAAACTTACCATTATGCGCCAAACAAAAGCAAGCAGAACTTGCCACCAGTCAAATACTAGATAGTAAGTTTCTGACATATCTATGTATTCTCTACTCTAAATTAAACAAAGGAAAACTATATAAATGGCCATTAATTTCCCCTTGGCATTAACTGGAGGTTATGATCATGGTAAAAATAAAGGAGCCCAACAGCAAGTTTATAAAAATAAGGTGCCCAAAATGCAAGAATGAGCAGATAACATTTGGCAAAGCCAGCTCAAAGGTTGATTGTTTGATTTGCGGGAAGACACTGGTAGAGCCAACCGGCGGAAAATCAAAGGTTAAAGCGAGAATTCTGGAGGTTCTCGAATAATGCTAACCCAAAAGGGGGAATTTCCTGAAGAAGAGGAGTTTGTTTTATGCAATATAACAAGCGTCCAGCACCATTCTGTATTTGTTACTTTGGACGAATATGATAACAGAACCGGTTTAATACACATTTCAGAAGTCAGCCCTGGCAGAATAAGGAATATAAGAGATTTTGTTGTTGAGGGGAAAAAAGTTGTTTGCAAGGTTTTGAGGGTTAACAAAGAAAAGGGGCACATTGACCTGTCTTTGAGAAGGGTAACAGAGAGCCAGAGAAAAAAGAAGATAGACGAGATAAAACAGGAGCAGAAATCTGAAAAGATAATAGAATTTGTAGCCAAGAAATTAGACATAGACCAGAAAAAATTATATGAAGATATATTGGGTAACATCTCCAACAAATATACCTCATTATACCATTTTTTTGAAGATGCCAGGTCAGATGAAAAAATCATAAAGAAGCTGGGCCTTCCTGAGGATGTTACAGAACTGTTAAATGAGGCGATAAAGCAAAGGATAAAAGAGGCCGAGGTGGAGATAAAAGGCTATTTTAAATTGAAAAGCTATGCTCCTTCCGGCGTTGATATGATAAGAGATGCCTTAACAAAAGCAGAGGGGATTGGCAAAGAAAAAACAGCAATAAGGTATGAGGGGGCCGGACGATATGGCGTGTCTATTAAAGGAAGGGATTACAAAGAGGCTGAAAAATTATTAAAAGAGTCTACAGAACTTGTGCTTAATAGCCTGAAGGAAAAGAATAGTGAGGGGGAATTTACAAGGATTTAAAATGAGGCATATACTGAAGTGTAAAAAATGCGATATTTACACAATGGAAGAGATATGCCCAAAATGCGGGGGGATAGCTGTCAGCCCCAAACCAGCTAAATTCAGCCCGGATGATAAGTATGGGGATTACAGAAGGAAAGCCAAGTTTGATGATTTTAGAAAAGAGGGGTTAATATGAGTACATGGAAGATAGAACAAATCGGAAAAAAACCTCTGCTTAAAAAACCAATCTTCATAGAGGGCTTGCCTGGCATAGGCAATGTCGGCAAGGTTGCTATTGATTTTCTTATTGATGAATTGAAAGCAAAAAAGATTTACGAGATAAACTCCTATTCTTTTCCGCATTGTGTTTTTGTTAATGAAGATAATCTGGTGGAATTGCCTACTATAAGGCTCTTTTATAAAAAATTTAATGACGGAAAACAGGATTTATTGCTCTTGGCAGGGGATGTGCAGCCGACAGACGAGATATCTTCCTATGAATTCTCGGAAAAAATACTTGATTTGGTGCAGCAATTTAAAGGCAAGGAGATAATAACGCTTGGAGGCATTGGCTTGTCAGACATGCCAAAAAAACCAAGGGTTTATTGCACAGCTAACTGCAAAGGCATTATCAAAAGGTACAAAAATAAGATTGTTAAGGATAAGCTATACGGCATTGTTGGCCCTATAGTTGGTGTTTCGGGTTTGCTGCTTGGCTTAGCCCAAAAAAGGAAGATAGAAGCAATTGCCCTGCTGGCAGAAACATACGGCCATCCACTGTACCTTGGGATTAAGAGCGCTAAAGAAGTATTAAAAGTTTTGAGCAAGGAATTAAAATTAGACATAAACTTAAATAAGCTGGATAAAGAGATAGAAGATATAGAGAAAGACATAATAAAAAGGACTGAAGATCTGACAGATGTTTCAAGGCAGGCTGCCTTAAAAAAATTAAAGGGAAAACTGGGCGGCAAATTGGGGGATGTTTCTTATATTGGATGAAATTTGCTTCGTAAATTTTACATCTTATTTGTTTATAATAACAAAACTTATAAATACTACTTCTGTTAAAAATAACCTAAAGGGAGAGCATTATGTCAAATAAAATCAAAGCAGTAAAGGCAAGGGAAATTCTAGACTCCAGAGGCTATCCTACTGTGGAATGCGAAGTTGTGGTAGATGACACATTTGCAAGAGTTGCTGTCCCTAGCGGCTCTTCAACCGGGGCTCATGAAGCTCTTGAATTAAGGGATGATGATAAAAAAAGATATTTAGGCAAAGGTGTTCTTAAGGCTGTTGATAATGTAAATAAAATAATAGCTCCAAAACTAATTGGCATGGACTGCACAAAACAGAAAGAGACAGACAAGTTAATGATAGAACTTGATGGAACAGATAATAAATCAAGGCTTGGGGCAAATGCTATATTATCTGTATCAGCGGCTGTTTGCAGAGCAGGTGCAAGATGCAAGGGTATTCCTCTCTACAAATATGTTGCGGATATGGTTGGAACTAAGAAATTTATAATGCCTGTTCCATTAATGGTTATAATAGAGGGAGGTAAGCATGGGGATAATTCAACAGATTTCCAGGAGTTTATGATAGCTCCGATTGGAGCGCCTAGTTTTAGGGAAGCATTAAGATTGGGCACAGAAGTTTATTTACATTTGGAGAGGGTTTTAAAATCATTCGGGCATCATACAAATGTTGGCTTAGAAGGGGCTTTTACACCGCATATGAAAACAAACTCTGAACCATTGGAATTGATAAAGATGGCTATTAAAGAAGCAGGATATAAGCTAGGCGAAGAGGTTGCTATAGCGCTTGATCCAGCAAGCTCTGAATTCTTTGAGAATGGAGAATATATACTCAAGAAGGAAAATAAGATGCTTAGTCCTGCAGAGATAGTTGATTATTATGAAGAATTAGTTTCTAAACACCCTATTATATCTATTGAAGATGGGATGGCACAAGACGATTGGGAGGGATGGCAGTTTTTGAATGACAGGTTAGGCAAAAAAATACAGATTATGGGAGATGATTTGACAGTAACAAATATAAAAAGGTTTCAAAAAGCAATAGAGTTTAAGGCTATTAACTCTATCTTAGTCAAGATTAACCAGATTGGGACAATATCTGAAACAATAGATGTTGTAAAATTAGCACAAAAAAACAAATTTAATTCTATCATCTCCCATAGGAGCGGCGAAACAGAAGATCATTTTATTGCTGATTTGGTTGTTGGCCTAAGCACTGGGCAATGCAAGTTTGGCGCTCCATCTAGATCAGACAGAATAGCAAAATATAACGAGTTATTAAGGATTGAAGAAGAGTTGGGCTCTAAAACAAAATACGCTGGAAAGGATTTTAGGAAGATATTCTAAGATGAAAAAGAAGGTAATTCTTATAATAAGAGACGGATGGGGATACAGCAAACATATTAAAGGAAATGCTGTAAGAAACGCTAAAATACCTAATAATGATTTTTATGAAAAACATTATCCATGGACGATTTTGAAATGCAGCGGCAATGCTGTTGGTCTGCCAGAAGGCACGCAAGGAGGCTCTGAGCCAGGCCATTTAACAATTGGTGCTGGTAGGGTTGTTTTGCAGCCATATGAATTGATTAATAAGCACATCGGTGATGGCACATTTTATAAGAATAAAGCATTTTTAAAAGCAATAAAAAACTGCAAAAAACATAATTCTCATTTGCACCTCATGGGCTTATTTTCAGATCAGGGAGTCCATGGCACAACCGAGCATTTATACCACCTGTTAAAATTAGCCAAAAAACATAATTTAAAGGATGTTTTTGTTCACTGTTTTTTGGATGGGAGGGATGTCCCTGAAAAAAGCGCAGATGTTTTTATACTAGATTTTCTCCATAGGAGTAAGCAGATAGGTGTTGGAAAGATTGGTTCTATGGTGGGCAGATATTACGCGATGGACAGGGATAATAATTGGGACAGGACAAAAATGGCATATAAGCTTCTTGTTGAAGGGGTTGGTTTCAAGGAAAAAGACCCAATCAAGGCGCTGAAACATGCGTATAAAAGAGGGGAAGAGTCTAAAAATGAAGGAAGAGCAGGCGATACAACTGACTATTATGTTAGGCCAATTATTATTGTTAATGATGATTACCATCATTTCTCTGAAATTAAGGATAACGATTCTGTAATATTCTGGAATTTCAGGTCTGATAGGACAAGACAATTAACTGCTGCTTTGACTCAGAAGAAATTTGATAAAATCCATAGGGGCCATAGGCCTAAAACTTTTTTTGTTTGCATGAGCGAGTATGATAAAAATTTTAAGCTCCCTGTTGCCTTTCCTCAGCAAAAAGTCAGTAATAATCTTGGGGAGGTTATAGCTAAACATAATTTAAAACAATTGCGTATTGCCGAAACAGAAAAATATGCCCATGTAACCTTCTTCCTTAATTCGCAAATTGAAAAACCCAATAACGGAGAGGATAGACTAATGGTGCATTCGCCTAAAGTGCCCTCTTACGATTTAAAACCAGAAATGAATGCTTTTGGAATAACTGAAAAATTATTGCCTGAGATTGAGAAAAATAAATATGGCCTTATTGTAGTTAATTTTGCTAATGGCGACCTTGTTGGCCATTCAGGTAATCTAAAAGCGGGGATCAAGGCTTGCGAAGCTGTTGATAACTGTGTTGGTAAAATAGTTGATTCAGGATTAAAAAAAGGGTATGTCTCGCTTATTACTGGTGACCATGGAAATGTTGAGATAATGTTTTATCCAAACGGCGAGGTGTGTCCTGCCCATGGAACAAACCCCGTGCCTTTCTTTGTGATAAGCAAGGATAAGAAACTGCAAAAAACAAAATTGAGAAAAGGCAATGGACTTAGCGATGTTGCCCCCACCATCTTAGACATTATGGGCATAAAAAAACCAAAAGAAATGACGGGAAAAAGCCTTATTCTGTAAAATTTCCGCATATCCACCGAAATATTTAAATATCCGCAGCTAAAAAGATTATAATTAAAATGTTGGTGGTTTTTAGATCGTCTGTTTGTTCTTCTTGTTAGTCTGTTTCATAGCCAAAAAGGGAATTAAACAAGAAGAAAGAGTGCTGGTATGGTAAACATAAAGCCTTTTAAGGGCTTAAGGTACAATATTGATAAGGTAAAGGATTTCAAGCTAGTTATAATGCCTCCTTATGATGTGGTTTCTGAAGAGGAAAAGAAGGAATACCTTAACCTATCGCCTTTCAATTTGTTAAAAATAACACTAAATAAAGATTATAGGGAAGCAGCAAGCATATTTGACGAATGGCTAAGCGAAAATGTTTTTGTTCAGGATGAAGAGCCCTCTATTTACATCTATTCAGAGGAATTCCTGCTGGATGGAAAAAGAATTGAGAGGATTGGCTTTATTGCGCTGGCTGAACTGGAGGATGTTGGAATGGGCAATATTCTGCCGCACGAGAAAACACTATATGCCCCTAAACTGGATAGGTTAAACCTTTTAAGGTACACAAGGGCAAGTTTTGGGCAGATATTCTTTATTTACCAGGATGACGAGAAAATTATTGACAATTTGATGGAAAAAAAGATGAGGGAAAAGCCTGCAATTGATTTTGAGGATAAGTCAGGAACAAGGCACAGGCTGTGGAAAGTGGATGATAAAGAGGTTACTGGCAAAATAGCGGATGTTATGAAAAGCAAGAAGGTAGTGATAGCAGACGGCCACCACAGGTACAAGGCAGCCTTTGCATTCAGGCATGAAAATCCACATCTGGAAGGCACAAAATATGTCATGGCAACATTCATCAACAAGCAGGAAGGACTTGTCATTCTGCCGATTAACAGGCTTATTTTTAATGTTAAGGCTGATGTAAATGATGTTTTGAAGAAGATTGAAGAGTTTTTTACAGTAAAGAAAGAAGATGAAAAATGCATGATAATTGATTTGCAGAAGAATAAGGAAAAGAATGCATTCGGGATGTATGCAAGAGAGAATGACTCTTATTATCTGTTAACATTAAAAGAGGATAAACTTGAGAATGTAAAAGAGATTTGCGGCTTTCAATATTCCCTGGATGTTGCTTTGCTGCACAAGCTTATACTGGAAAGGGTTTTAAAGATTAGCGTTGAAGACTTAAGCAAGCAAACAAAACTGAAGTATGTAAAAGGCTCGGAAGAGGAAACTTTAAAAGAATTGAAAAATAAGAAATACCAGTTTGGGTTTTTCCTGAATCCGACAAAGCTAAGCCAGGTGATTGAATTAACAAACCGCAATGAATTATTGCCGCAAAAGTCAACATTTTTTTATCCTAAGCTTTATTCCGGGCTGGTTATTTACAAAATGGAATAACATAATCGTAAAATTTCCATAAAATTTGAGTAAGATTTAAACAAGAGAAATTGCTTTGCAATTTCTAAGTTTAAATCTCTTGAAACTTTGTTTCAAAAGATTTAAATATAAGCATTAAAAGCTTATTCTGGGTGGTTAATTTGCATAATAAGCTGTTTATACCAGGGCCGACTGAAGTTAGGAAAGAGATACTAGATGAATTAGCCAAGCCGCAGATAGGCCATAGGACGCAGGAATTCAGGGACTTGTTTGCAAGCCTGAAACCAGGGTTAAAAAGGCTGTTTTACACAAATAATGATGTTTTAATCTCTACGTCATCCGGCTCAGGGTTTTGGGAAGCTTCTATAAGGTGCTGTGTCAATAAAAAGGTTTTGCACGCTGTTAATGGCGCATTTTCAAAAAAATGGGCTAAACTGTCAGAGGATTGCGGAAGGGAAGTTACAAAAATAGAATACAGCAGCGGAAAAGCAGTCAAAGCTGAGGATGTGGACAAGGCTCTCTCAAATGGCAATTTTGAGGCTTTTTGCATGGTACATAATGAAACATCAACTGGCGTTGCTTCTGATTTAGCTGCAATATCATCTGTTATGAAGAAGCACCCAGATGTTTTGTGGATTGTTGATGCTGTAAGCTCATTGGCTGGAGTAAAGATTGAGGTTGACAAGCTGGGCATCGATATATGCTTAGCTTCTTCCCAAAAAGCATTGGCTTTGCCAGCAGGAATTGCTGTTGCTTCAATAAGCGAGAGGGCATTTAAAAAAGCAGAAACAGTTCAAGGAAAAGGATATTATTTTGATATTTTGCAGTTAAAAGAAGCATACGATAAGAATGAAACACCTTACACGCCATCAATACCTCATCTTTACGCCCTTAAAAAGCAGCTTGAGAGAATTGAAAAAGAAGGGCTTGAAAATAGATTCAAGAGGCATAAAGATATGGGAGTTTACACAAGAGAGTGGGCCAAGAAAAACGGCTTTACAATGTTCTCAGAAGAAGGCTGCCATTCCGATACTGTTTCGTGCATTGCAAATACAAAAAAGCTTGATTTCAAAATGATAAAGAAAGAATTATCTAAACAAGGTTTTGGCATTGACTCAGGCTATGGAAAACTAAATGAAAAGCTTGAAAAGGAAGGCAAGCTAACAACATTCAGGATAGCCCATATGGGTGATTTGACTTTGGATGAGATAAAAGAAGTGACAGCAGCGATAGAAGAGTATATAACATAGAGGCACTGCCGAGCTAAATCAGTAAGGAAACACTATTGCGAGACTAACAAGACGCGAGAAAAATTTCGAAGAAATTTTTCGAGAGATAAAAAAATAAGGATAATGATTAAAATTTAAAAGGTGGTCTAAATGAAAATATTACTGGCTGACAAAGTTTCTCCAACTGCAAAAAAAGTATTGGAAGATGCTGGCTTTGCAGCTGATTTAAAGCCGGGCTTAAATGAAGAGGAACTAGTTTCTATTATACCTGAGTATGACGCAATGATTGTAAGAAGCGGTGTGAATGTAACAAAGAATATAATTGATGCTGGCGATAAGCTGAAGATAATTGGCAGGGCAGGGGTTGGCTTTGATAATATTGACACGCAGGCAGCAAAGGAAAAAGGAATTGCTGTAATGAACACGCCACTAGGCAATGTTAATGCAGCTGCAGAGCACACATTGACTATGTTGATGATGTTGGCTAAACATGTAATCCATGCCCATATCGAATTGAAAAAAGGCGTGTGGGACAGGAAAAAATACCTGGGAATTGAGCTAAAAGGCAAAACACTCGGGATAATAGGTTTAGGAAAGGTAGGCAAAAAGGTAGCAAAAGTTGCTTTATCTTTGGAAATGATGGTTATTGGCTTTGACCCTTATATTGACAAGGAAAAAATGAAGGCTATGGGAATTGAAAAGGCAGAGCTAGATGATTTAATCAAGCAGAGTGATTTTATAAGTGTCCATGTACCAAAAACAAAAGAAACAGCGAATTTGATTAATAAAGAAACGTTTGATATGATGAAAAAAGGCGTTAGAATCTTGAATGTAGCCAGAGGCGGTGTTGTTAACGAAGCTGATTTGTGCGCTGCTATAAAATCCGGAAAGGTAGCAGCAGCAGCAATTGATGTATGGAATGAGGAGCCGCCCACATGCAAAGAGCTTATTGCTTTAGAGCAGGTTATTTCCACGCCTCACTTGGGTGCATCAACAGTAGAAGCACAGGAGAATGTTGCCATTGACGTAGCTAATCAAATAATTAAGGCCTTAAAAGAAGGAAAACTTGAGAATGTTGTGAATGGCGTTGCAAAGATACGGAAGTGTTAACGAGAATAAAAGATAGTTATCTAACCTCTTTCCATTCCTTCTTCACTTTTTCATATCTTTCAAAATCACCGGTGTCAAACCACTGCCCTTTGTCCTTGTAGCCAAATAATTTTCCTTGTTTTGCCAGAATCGGAAATAAATCTTTCTCAACCATAGCAAATTTCTTGCCTTTGACAATATCAAAAACATCCGGCTCCATTATGTAATAACCGGAAGAAATCCAGTTAGAGGGCGCTTCCTCTGGCTTTGGTTTTTCAACAAATTCCAAAATTTTGTCCCCTTCTAATTTAGCAACACCAAAAGCCGATACATTTTCTTTTGGTATCTGGGTTAAAGCTATAGTTGCTGCAGCCTTATTTTTCTTATGCAAAAAATACATTTTTTCAAAATCGAGATTAAATAAATTATCGCCATTCAGCATGATGAATGTTTCCTTAAATTTTGGCAGCAGTAATAACGGGCCTGCTGTTCCCATTGGCTTCTCTTCCTGCACATATGAAATATTTAACCCGAGCTTTTTTCCGTCGCCAAAGCACTCTTTGATTTTGTCAGCCATATAACAAACACTTAGAACTATCTCCTTAACCCCAAACTTCTTCAAAATATCAAAAACCATCTCAGTTAATGTTCTTCCATGCACTGGAATCAGGGCCTTTGGAATCTTGTAAGTTAAAGGCCTCAGCCTTGTCCCTTCCCCGCCTGCTAAAATGATTGCTTTTTTTATTGGCAGCATTTTTATTGGTTTTTTTGATTGTTTTTAATTTTATTTTTTATCATTGACAAAGTTTTTATTTTTTATTGATTCTCTACGAACTCGAGTAATTTTAAGTTTTTATTTAACAACTAATTTTCTGTTATTGATGATTATTAGCGTCTATTAGCTGCAGGCGCCTTTACTACGAGATGCAAAATCCTTCTGTGCTTGTTCTGAACCATATTGATTGTTTTATTGATTATTTTTTGATAGTAAAGCAACTCCTAAAACACCAGCATCTTTTAGATTGCTTTTAACTATTTTACAGCTAAACAGTGCTCTCTTTTTAACTGTTTCCTTCATTTCTTTGTTAAAAAATTTCCATGCATTCGCTATTTGGCCGCCTATGATTATAATATCTGGATTGAGGGCATTTATTGTATTTGTACAGCCAATGCCTAAATAAAAGCCGGTTTCTTTCCAAATTTTAATTGCTCTTTTAGAGCCATGCTCTGCCAGCTCAAATAACTCCTTTGGGTTATGAACATAAAGCCCATTAGCCCTAGATAAAATGCCCCTAATGCTTACATAGCTTTCCAAACAGCCGTTATTTCCGCATTTTGCTTTTGGCCCGTTAAAATTAATAGTGGTATGGCCGATTTCAGTAGCAGCATATTTGCCACTATAAATTTTTTTGTTGATAATAAGGCCAGAGCCAAAGCCAGTGCCTATTGTCAGGCCAACCACATAGTTATGTCTCTTCCCCTGGCCAAGAACAGCCTCTGCTAGAGCAAAACAATTAGCATCATTATCAACAAGAACAGGAACTTTGAATCTATCCTTAATTATTTTTTTAAGATTAACGCCTTCTAATGGCAGATTGGGTGTTCTGCCGATTATCCCATTTTTTAATGGACCAGGAGAACCGATACAAATGGTTTTAACATTTTTATTAAACAGTTTATCAATAGAATAGATAATGTTTTTTATTACTGTTTTTTTACCCTTATTAGCCTGGGTTTTTATTATTGTTTTTTCAGTTACCTTATTATTGCTGACTAAACCGGCTTCTATGTGGGTGCCGCCAATGTCTACCCCTATTATATGTGCCATATGCCAATAAAGTTCTTCAATTTGTATTTAATATTTTTGTTTTTAGGATTAAATGAGAATAGCATGGGAACAAATAAAGATTGGATTGATTTATTTAATAGAATACCCCTCTTTTTGCCTAGATCAAATTTTTAATAACCAGTTCGCCCTTTTTTGCCTTAATTGACAATTCCTTTTTATCGTCAAAATTAGTTATCTTTGTGATTATTTCGGGCAATAACATCCTGCCCCCCCTAAAATCAACATTTGTTATTATCTCTTTTTCCTCTTCTATTCCAATCTCACTCAAGATTTCTTTGGCACCTTTCTTCTTTCCTTTTTCATAAGATTCCTTGGTTCTTTCATACAGATATTTAGCAATTTTATCTGCAACATCTATTTTTGTAGCTTCTGTAATGCCCTGCAAACCTGGTGAAAGATTAACCTCTATCACAACAGGGCCCTTTATAGTGTCTAACATATCAACAGCGCATATATCTGCTCCAATTGCCTTTGCTGCGTCAACAGCTATTTTTTTTGTATGAAAATCTAATGTATATGCTTCACCGGTGCCACCCGCATGTATATTGGACCTTTTTTCCCCCATATCTGCCTTTCTTTTCATTGAGGCAACGACTTTATCCCCAACAACAATGGCCCTCATATCAACGCCGCCTGTCTCAACATACTCTTGTATTATGAATGGCTGCCTTAAGGCGGTTAAGGCATCTAACATAGAAGAAGCAGCTGCAAATGATTCAGCATACATAACACCTTTGCCTCCTGTGCCTGAAGGGAACTTCATGATGATAGGGTAATTAATCTTCTTAAGGATGTTTTTAGCGGCTTCTGTTGTTGCTGAGAGATAAGTTTTAGGCATTGGTATCTTATGTTGTTGTATGTCTAATTGCGTTAATAATTTATCATGGCCTACTGTAAAAGCCGCTGCACTAATCGGCATATATGTAGTTTTACACAAAGCAACTGTTATTGATCTTAGTAGTTGCCCATATCTAAAAGAGCCTTTTGCATATATGCATTCATATTTTTCTAAAGGCTTGCCTTTATACAGAACTTCAGGCGTATCCCCACCAAGGCTTACCTCAATTTCCCTAACATCAATATCATCAACACTACTAAAATATTTTTTTAGAGCCCTAAGCAACATTTTAGAGCTTTTTGAGCCAAGTGATATCAGAGCTGCTTTCATTAACTTCCCCTTATTTTTTAGTTGGGTCAATCAAAAACCCATGTTTTAGTATATTCTGCCCTATTAGCACCTTATATTTCATATGGGATCTATCCGCCAAAGTAAACTCTTCCTTTATTGTTTTACCATTAAATTTAACTTTGGCTTCTATTATTGGCCTTAATCTATTGCCATGCGCTGATTTAATCAACTTAGTCCTAGTCACAGGGCCTAGCTGTAAAGCTGCTGCTAATTTAGTATCAATGGAGCCTTTTGTTGCTCCTGTATCTATCTTTGCAATAACTTTTTTTTTCTTACCTTCACCAATTATAGTAAGTTGCTGTGTTAACCCCACTACTATCCTATTTTTAAACCTCATGTAAGTTAGGATTACAGCCCTTACAGTTTATAAATGTTTTGAAATTAATTGGGCCCTCCAAACCAATAACTTTTTTAATTTAGGTATAATTCCTAATTAAAATGCAATTAAAAGAAATAAAGGATAAAATTCCAAAGGTTAATTGGGCCCTCCAAACCAATAACTTTTTTAATTTAGGTATAATTCCTAATTAAAATGCAATTAAAAGAAATAAAGGATAAAATTCCAAAGGAATTTTATAATATCATAAAAGAGGAGATTAAAGAGTTAAGGCCAGCTCAAGTTAAAGCTATAAAAAATGGATTGTTGGAGAGAAAGAGTTTATTGGTTTGCACTCCAACTGCCAGCGGAAAAACACTTATAGCAGAATTAGCTGCCTTGAAATCGATAATAGGGGGTAGAGGGAAGGCCATTTATATTGTGCCATTAAAAGCTTTAGCAAATGAAAAATATAAGGATTTTAAGAAAAGGTATGGCGATATAGCTAAAGTTGCTTTATCCATTGGTGATTTAGACTCTGCAGACCCTTATTTAGCTGAATATGATATGATAGTATGCACAGCAGAAAAACTAGATTCTTTGATAAGGCATCATACACCATGGCTTGGCTTGGTTGCTACGGTTATAGTAGATGAAATACACTTAATGAATGATGTGGAAAGGGGGCCAACGTTGGAAATTTTGATTACAATATTGAGACAGTTGTTGAAGAATGCCCAGATTATAGCTCTTTCTGCAACAATAGGCAATCCTAAAGAGCTGGCCGAATGGTTAAATGCCAATTTAGTCATAGACAACTGGAGGCCTGTAGAACTGCATAAAGGCATTTATTTTAATGGGGAGATCGAGTTTTAACAAAAAGAAGAATAAGAGGTTAGACAGTTGGCATCATTTGGTTAAAGTAGCTTATAAAAGCAATTGTTACAACAATCACAATAACAGCTAATACCAAACCACCTGCTCCGCATATTATCCCAGCTATTGCCATTCCTCTGCCGCCATAATTGTTTGGGTCTTTATTTGCCTTCTTTAACGCAATTATTGACAATATTATTCCAACAATTCCAATAATCATTGCAATCCAACTTGTGAAAAACAAGATGATGCTTGATATCCCAAGAACCATACCTGCTATTGCCATGCCTTTCTTTTGCCCTGCTATAGCCTCCTTTTTTTCAGCTTTTTTCGCCATATTGCCAGCCTCCTTTATTTTTGATTATTTATTAATTTTGGCATTGGTGTGTCAAAAACCACCAATCACATGTCAGGAATGAAACATTCCTGAGCACGTTTAAAATCTTTGATTTTAAACGGATTGGTGGCATGAATTGTTTGTGCTGCAAAAAGCAAGTGGTTGACGCTTGAAATTCCACCATTTTATAGGTGGTTTTTGAGCACAACTCATTCCACCATTCTAAAGAATGGTGGAATTTCATTGTTTAAATACTTTTCTAAAGCAAAACTTATTTTCAGATAAATTAATAAACTTCAGCTAAAACAGGCAAAAAATGGACATCCTATCAATTGTATTAATTGTTTTGGGGCTTTGCCTATTTGAAACAATAAGCAGCATTGACAATGCAATAATCAATGCTCAGGTTCTTTCCACAATGCAGGCGAAGGCAAGAAGGTGGTTTCTTTTATGGGGGATTATAATCGCTGTTTTTTTAATCCGCGGCCTGCTTCCATGGCTGATTGTCTGGGCTACAACCCCCAAGCTTGGGCCGATAGGGGCATTAACATCCACGTTCAGCAGCGACCCTGCAGTTATAGCTGCAATTGAATCTTCATCGCCGATATTGCTGATTGGAGGAGGAGTTTTTCTTTTGTTCCTTTTTTTGCACTGGCTTTTTTTGGAAGAAAAGAATTTTGGGCTGGTGGGAGAGAAATTTTTTTTATCGCAGGGAGTCTGGTTTTTTGCAATTGTTTCAATCGTTTTGTCTGCAATAGTCTGGCTTGCTTTAAAGATTAACCCAATGATGGCGTTTGGGGCTGTTGTAGGCTCAACTGCTTTTTTTATAACGCATGGCTTCAAGCAGAATGCGGAAGAGAGCGAGAAGAATTTAATGAAGAAGCACCTTTCAG
Organism: Candidatus Woesearchaeota archaeon; assembly: GCA_018303725.1. Taxonomy (GTDB): domain Archaea; phylum Nanobdellota; class Nanobdellia; order Woesearchaeales; family JAGVXP01; genus JAGVXP01. Next base: position 14,814 of record JAGVXP010000029.1, read on the forward strand.
ACATCAGCAAGATATTTTATTTGGAGGTAATTGATGCTACATTCTCAATTGATGGAGTTTTGGGCGCATTTGCATTCACCCTTTCTGTGCCGTTAATACTAGCTGGGAATGGACTTGGGGCATTTGTAGTCAGGCAGCTAACTGTCGGCAATGTGGAGAGGATAAAAAAATATATTTACATAAAAAATGGGGCAATGTACTCCATACTATTTTTAGGGCTAATCATGGTTTTAGACAGCTTTGGCTTTCACATCCCTGCCTGGCTTTCTCCAGTGGCCACATTTTCTGTGGTGGGGTATTTCTTTTACAAGTCTAAAAAACACATAACACTAAAAGAATTGGAAGGAGCATTTAAGAGCAGATATTGAAATGAGAAGGAAGTATTACCCTAATGATGATTGGGCCTAAAAGAGCTTATGTTGTTATAATTAAAGCGAAAAATCTTTTGTTCTAGCCAGATAAATGATATCCTTGATAAGTATGAATAAGGCCACAGGAATTACAAGGTAGACTAGTGGATTGAAATCCCAGGCTCCTGAAAAATCGCCGTGCAATAATCTTGATACTGCCCTTGTAATACCAGAAGAATAAGGTTTAAAATTGAATACGTTTTCATAAACCGAGCGAACAGGAAGATAATTCAGTTTGTTGGTAGGCATGAAAAATAAAAGGATTGACCCTAAACTGAAAACAATCACTCTGCTAAGCGGCTTTGATAAGCTGAGAATTAAAAAAAAAGAATTAAAAAAAAGTTGGGTTTTATTTCTCCAATTCTTGGCCATTGGCATCTTTTAGTTTCCCCATCGCAATTAGTATTATATCTATAATTGACCAAATTCCGCAACCGCCCAATGTAATCAGCTTTAAGATACCAAGCCCGATATACCCCAAATAAAACCTATCTACCCCAAGGCCCCCCAATAATATGGAAAGGAGCAAAGCCACTACCCATTTTTTCTGTCCTGCTTGCGCTTGTTTTGCAACTGCCATTTAGATTACCTCCCTTATTTTTTATATACTTTATGGTAGGATATATTTAAACTTTTCTTAATTAATTTTTCTTTTTTATTTTCAAGCTTCTAAACCCAAGCTCTTTATTATCATAGATGAGTCAAATTTCTCTAAATTAGAATACCCCTGGCCTGTTCCAAGGTAGATAATTGGTTTTCCTGTCACATAGCTGACAGAAACAGCAGCGCCCCCTTTCTCATCAACATCCGCTTTAGCTAAAATTATCCCATCAATACCAATGGCTTCATTGAATTGTTTTGCTTGCTCTATGCAGTCATTGCCTGTTATAGATTCGCCAACAAATATCTTTAGATCCGGTTTTGTTACCCTTGCTATTTTTTTCATCTCGTCAGTAAGGTTTATGTTGGAATGCATCCTTCCTGCTGTATCTATCAAAACAACATCTATGTTCTGTGCTTTAGCGTGCTGTATTGCATCATAAGCAACTGCTGCCGGGTCTGAGCCATAGTTATGTTTTATTAGTTTTACCCCTAGATTATCCGCATGTTTTTGCAATTGTTCTATAGAAGCTGCCCTAAATGTGTCTGAAGCCGCTAAAACAACCGAAAGGCGGTTGTCTTTAAGCAATTTGACAATTTTTGCAATGGTTGTAGTTTTGCCAGAGCCATTAACCCCAACAAAACAGATTATGTATGGCTTTTTTTCTTTGATTTTTGCTAATAAGTCAAATGTCTCAACATTAAGGACATCTTCTATGCTTTCTTTTAAGGATGCGTTGATTACTTCCTCTATTTTATTCCTTTTTATTGGTTTTTCAACTAAGTTTTTCTTTAAATCTTCTTTGATTTTTTCAATAACCTCTACAGCAACATTATTTTCCAAAAGAGAAACTTCCAAATCCCAGAATAAATTTTCAAACTGGTCTTCATTAATTTTTTTTGTTATTATCTTTTCTTTTAGCCTGCCAAAAAACCCTTTTTTTTCAACTTCTGATACCTTCTCTCTTAATTCCCTTACCTCTTCCTTAATTCTCCCTACTCCTTCTTCCTTTAGCTCCTTTTTTTCTTCTTCAATTTCCTCTTCTATTTCTTCTGCTTTTTCTTCTAATTCCTCGATTTCCTCTTTTTTTGTTCTTTCTGTCAGCTCTTGTATGGTAGGTATCTCCTGCTTTTCAACCATTTCTTTTACTTTTTTTTCTGCTTCTTTCCTCTTTTCCTCTTCCTCTCTTTTTATTTCTTCTTTTTTCAGCTCCTCAAATTCATCCTTAGCAGACACTTCTTTAAATCCGCTAAATTCTTCTGCCGGTTCTTTTTCTTTAAAAAGGCCTTTTTTTATTTTTTTAAAGAAGGATAATTTTTCCCTTTTTTTTTCATCCTCTTTTTCTTCTTTTGGCATTCCCTCATAGGGTTTTTCCTCTTCAGCTTGCTCCTGCTCTGCCTCTTCTTTTTCCCATAGCTGGTCTATGGGTTCTTCTTCCAACTCCCTTAAAAGTTCTTCGGTAGAAGGCCCTTTTCGTCCTTCTTCTTTTTCCTCTTCAGATTTAATCTCAACTTGAGCTGATGGAACCTCCTTTACCTCCCCAATCTCCTCTTCTAACTCTTCCTGCGCATCTTCTTCTATCTTTTCATCGAATGTTTCTTTTTCCCCATCTTCTGTCTCTTCCTGTACATCTTCTTCTGTCTCTTCATCAATTGTTATCTCTTTTTCCTCGCTTTTTTCTTCTTCTATTACCTCATAGGTTTCTTTAGCGGGTCTTTCCTCTACCAGTTCGCCCTCTTCCTCAACTTTTTTAGAAAAAGCCCTTATAGTGTCTTTTAACTTTTTTTTTAAGAATCCAAACATGGTTCCACCATTCAAGATTTTTCAGATATTACCCCATTAATTTCTTTCTCAAGGGATATTGCTTTTGTAGACAGTCTCTGCAATTCATTAAGCATTTGCTTTTGAAGTTTTTTTAATTCATCCACTTGTTCTTCCATCAATTTTTTTGTGTCTGGAATTTTCTTTTTTACAGCAACATCAGAGCCTATATTCACTATCAATTCCTCATTGTCTTCCAATTTTGCTTTAGCAAATATGCCGTTAGCTACAGGAACCAGTATCTCATCCCCATTTTTTAGTTTTTTTAACTCATCCAAACTCTGGATTAAAAGCACAAATTCAATTAATTGATTCTCCAATAGCTGGGTTTGGTTTTGAAGCTGTTTCATCTGTTGGCTCAACAGCTGGAATTCCATATATTTTTGTTCCAATTTTTCTTTTTCCATTTTAATTTATCCTTATTGCCGTTTTGTGTATATTTTGCTGTATAACCCCTCAAATATCACACCCATTGGGGATCCATCATGAATTCTTTTTATTGATTCCGCCAAGAGGGGAGCTAAAGAGATGATTTTTATCTTTTTAATTCTTTTTTTTGATGGGATATGTATGGTGTTTGTTATTATAACCTCTTTTATTGACTTGTCTTTTAACCTGTCTATTGCTGGTCCTGAAAAAACAGGATGGGTAGCACAGACATACACCTCTTTTGCTCCTTTTTGATCCAGCAATTGAGCAGCAGTTGTTATTGTCCCGGCAGTATCGATTATATCATCAATTAAAATGGCAGTTTTACCCGTTATATCTCCAATTATGTTCATTATTTTTGCAACACCATGTTTAGGCCTTCTTTTATCAATAATAGCTAATGAGGCATTTAAAAGTTTGGCTAAACTCCTTGCTCTTTTTACTCCACCAGCATCGGGTGCAACAACCACAATATCTTTCAATTTTTTGTCTAATATATAATCTGCCATTAAAGGTATTGCTTCTAAATTATCAACTGGTATATCAAAAAATCCCTGGATTTGGTCAACATGCAAATCAAAAGTAACAACCCTATCCACACCGGCTTTTGTTATCAGGTTTGCCACTAATTTTGCAGTTATTGGCTCACGTGGCTCCGCTTTTCTATCCTGTCTTGCATAACCATAGTAAGGTATAACAGCGGTAATTTCTTTTGCTGATGCTCTTTTAACAGCATCCACTAATATCAACAGTTCCATAAGGTTTTCATTTACCGAAGGGCTTGTTGATTGTATAATAAAAACATGAGACCCCCTTACGCTTTTTTCTATTTTACAGTAAATCTCCCCATCATTAAACCTTTTGAGGACCAACGGTGTTAAAGGTATGTTTAGGTAGGATGATATTTCTTTTGAAAGAGCCTCGCTAGCACTCCCGCTTATCAGCCTTAATTTTTCTTCCATCATAGCCCAATTAAGCTAGAAATGAGGATAATATATAAATTTTTCTAACCACTACCACTAACTATAATCTCTTTATCAATTTCTCTTTCTGTTTTTAACATTATCTCTATTTCACCAAAGTGTTTGTATTGCTCCATTTCAATCTTCCTTTGGTTAGATAGATGTAGAAGGGGTATAAAGGTGTAAACCTTATCAGTCCTGGAATTTGAGGGTATTAATTGAGAAAATGTTAATTTGTTTTTTGAATTTTTGAAAAAAAATGATTTTATTTTTCCATAGACATCCCTTATAATTTCAGTTATATCTTTTGTTTTTATAGGTATGTTTATGTTGGTTGGCGGGATATTGTACATTACCCTCCTTCTTTTGACCTCTAGTGCTTTTTCCAAAGCTCCCACTAAATCGTAAATTGAAACCTTCCTCTTCCTAGGCTGGGGTATCCTTGGAATAAGCTGAACTCTGCCAAGCTCTTCTTTATGTTCTGTTTCCATCTCCTCGTATAATCCTTCCTCTGTTTCTTCAGTCTGTGAAAATAACCTGTCTAATTGGTCAATATCTTCGCCTACAAGCCTATTTGACTTAATCTTCAGCAGAATTGCTGCAGCAAGTAAAACCTTGCCAGAAACCCTGAAATCGAGCTCTTTTAATTTTTTTACCATTTCAATGTATTTTTGAGTTAGTAAACTGATGTCTACATCCCAGGGGTTCATCTGCTCTGTTTTGACTAGATCATATATTATAGACTGCCATGTAATCTCATCTTTATCAAATAGAATTTCAAATATTTTTTCGTGAGGCTTACTGTTTTTTGTTTCTATTTTACCCTCCATATACCCAACCAAGGGGTTTTAGTATATAAAATTAATGGATAAGATTTATAAACTCTTTTGTAGGATTATACAAAACATTTTTATATTAACTATTATTCTCAAATATATTTTGGGCTCGTGATCTAGTGGTTATGATGTCGCCCTTACAAGGAGAAGCTTTGCTTCTTCAAAGCCAGGCGAATGTCCCCAGTTCGAAAAAGTTAAAGGCTAAGAGCGTTGCTTTTGAAAGTCTGGGCGAGCCCATTATACCCATAAATTGTGTGATTTAACACAAACTTGGCTTCATCAATTTAATGTCACTGCGCTGGTGATCTAGTGGCTATGATAGGGCCTTGCCAAGAGCTTTTTAGGAAAAACCCCAGAAAAACAATGTGGTTTTTTGCTAAAAGCAAAAAGGCTCTCACCCGGGTTCGAGAAAGTCAAACTTCGGATTTCCCGGCCAGCGCATTTTTGTCAAAAACCACCAACAGAAAATGCCATGCATTTTCTTAGTGCAGTAAATTACTCTGTAATTTATGCACAGTCAGAGACTGGTGGAATGTTGCTACGGTTACCGCATCAGGTGGTGCTGAGAAATCCTGTTGGATTTCTGGCACATCTTCGTTGACACTCAGATGTTTTTGAGCATGCTCAGAAACAATAAAAAATCGCTTTGCGATTTTTTGTGTTCCAAAAATGCAAAGCATTTTTGAGAACTTTCCGTCATCCGAATTGAGATTGGATTTAAGCCACCAGTTCTAAACTGGTGGAAAGTTTCTGACATTTCTTAGAAAGTTTTAAATACAAAACAAAAAATCTTTAATTTAATGGGTCCGTAGCTCAGCCTGGTTAGAGCGACGGTCTTATATGGCACCGCTCTACGCAACTAAGAGAGCCGTAGGTCTGGGGTTCAAACTAATAGAAAATTATGAAAATCCCTGCGGACCCATAGGTGAAGCCATAAAAATTGGCTTCGCCATTTTTAATGCCGCCCCCATGGTGTAGTCCGGTCAATTAAAAATTGTAGACTTTCAAAGCGTATAAAATCTGCAATTTTAGATCAATCATTCAGCCTTTTCGAGGCTGGGACACGGGTTCAAATCCCGTTGGGGGCATTTTATTATTCTAAACGAGTGTGTGTGCAGGAGCAACACCCCCTAAATGTCAAGAACCGCCGCCCTAAAGGGCGAGGCGTGTTCTTGAGCATGCTCAGAAATCGCTGGCTTACTCTCAGCTAAATCAAAAGAGTGTGCGCCCTTAGCGATTTCTGACATATCAAGAATTGGATTAAACCGCATTAAACGCCGTACTGTCAAAAACTTCCGCACTAAATTGCGGAGCGTGTTGCGGAGTTTTTGAGTATGAACTGAGAAATTGGCTTTGCCAATTTCTGGTTCGTCAAGAACAGAGTTCTTGAGCGTGATCAGAAATGCTCTGCATTTCTGACATATTAACTAATTATCTTAAGAGATATAACATTGTTGTGTTAAAGCATAAAAGGCAAACACAAAAGGTTTCGCGCCTGCTATGCAAATATCCCAAACCTCACCAACAACCAAAAAAATAAAAATATTTATAAACAAGTTAAATAATCGGAAGAATTAAAATTAAATGTATTTGGGTGATTAAATGAAACGAAGTTCAAGAAGATGGAAGAAAAAGGGTCAGATGAGATGGAAATGGCAGAGAAAAAAGATGAAAAGAGAAAAACGTAAAAGGATTAAAAGATAAGTTGTAGATTAAACTTCTTTTGTGTACTATATATCTTTCTATAGAAAGATTTAAATATGAGATAGGATATTCTACTATATATCGCCTCCAATTCTATATTTTAGATATACACATTCTAAGTTCACATATAGAATAAAGGAAACCATTTGATTTGTAAATAATCAATAGGTGTAGGAATGTACTTAATATGCTTATTAAGTATAGGTAATTTTAGTGCAAAACCCAAAAATTAAATTTAATGCGACCAATAATTAATTCCCGTTGATCCTGCGGGAGGTTGCTGCTATTAGGGTTCGACTAAGCCATGCAAGTCTTCTCGCAAGAGAGGCAAACTGCTCAGTAACACGTCGATAATCTGCCCTTAGGTCTAGGATAACTTCGGGAAACTGAAGCTAAAACTGGATAGGAGAATTATATTGGAATATTTTTTCTTCAAAAAGAAATGCCTAAGGATGAGTTGGCGGCGGATTAGGTTGTTGGTGAGGTAATGGCTCACCAAGCCGAAGATCCGTAGGGGCCTTGAAAGAGGAAGCCCCGAGAAGGGCACTGAGATACTGGCCCTAGCCCCACGGGGTGCAGCAGGCGCGAAACCTTTACAATGCACGAAAGTGTGATAAGGGAACCCTAAGTGCTTTACTTTTGTAAGGCTTTTGTTAAGAGTAAAAATCTTGACGAATAAGTGGTGGGTAAGACGGGTGCCAGCCGCCGCGGTAACACCCGCGCCACGAGTGGGAACCACTATTATTGGGCCTAAAGCGTCCGTAGCCGGTTTAACAAATCTTTTGTGAAATTGTTAAGCTTAACTTAACGGTGTGCAGAAGACACTGTTAAACTTGGAACTGGGAGGAGTCAGAAGTATTTCTAGGGGAGCGGTAAAATGCTATAATCCTAGAAAGACTACCTGTGGCGAAGGCGTCTGACTAGAACAGTTTCGACGGTGAGGGACGAAAGCCAGGGGAGCGATCCGGATTAGATACGAGAAATTTTCTTCAAAAATTTCTGGAGTTAGGCTCGTAAATTTCGCTGTTAAACTACGTTTACGAGTTGAATCTGGAAGTAATGGAAATTTACTCGCTAACTACCCGAGTAGTCCTGGCTGTAAACGCTGCGAGCAAGGTGTTACATATTCTTTGTGAATATGTGGTGTCGAAATGAAGATGTTAAGCTCGCCGCCTGGGAAGTATGGTCGCAAGACTGAAACTTAAAGGAATTGGCGGGGGAGCACTACAAGGGGTGCGGCGT